>DTRN01000037.1 GCA_012965905.1 Nitrospirales bacterium
TTGCAGAGAGAACGAACTCTGCAGTGCTTCCCGGACGAATCGTCTGGCTCTCCGGGGTGACATCGATGCGGAAATCCTTGGTTGGGCGAACGTAAAGGATCGCGTGCGCGCCGTCGCGATCATCCGGCTGGAGACTATCGACATCTGTCGATTTGCTCTTCATGATGGCAGGAGCGCTCTGACCAGGAGCGCCGGGAGGATGGCCAAGACCAAGCGCATGTCCGAACTCATGCAGTGCGGTCCGGGTAAAATCATCGACCTGCCCGATGGTCACGAAGAGCTGTATCGGTCCTGAATATGCATCCCATGGGGCAGTATCGTTGAACAGCACGTCTGCCTCGAATACGTTGTTACCTTCGAACCACCTCCGAATCGTGATTCCAAGAACATCTCCCCATCCCAACCCACAATTGGTTTTGCTAAAGGTTACCGTGTTGATGCCATCAATTCCAGCGCACGGATCACGCTGCCTGGGTGTCGATTTGGTGAAGAATGCGTGATCCGGCGACAGTCCTACTCCGATATCATTCCATGCGGATGCAGCGCCTTCAGCCAGCAGGCTAAAGCTAGTGACTCCTCGCCCCAAGGAATTGAATGTTTCAGTTGGCAGGTCAATGCTTAACGGCATGCCTTGACTGGGAGGGGGTGGAAGCAGGACAAACGAATACGCATTTCTGGGACCCGTGAGACAAACTACGGCGCCAAGCACGATGATCCCGCACAATGTGAGATGTGACCAGAAGTTGCGTTTCGTGGAGGATGCCGAGCGTTGCCTCATCGTGGTAATTGTTTCGTGATGTCATCAAGAAACATTGGAAGGGTATAGGAAGGATATTGGCTTCCGAGGGCGTGTGATGTTGCTGAGTTTTCGGTCACAATGGCATTGTCCGAGTCGATCCCTGTGATGACGTGGTTGTGTGTATTAAAAAGAACATCCATCTTACTTACGTGGTCATATCTGACTTGAAATTGTCCTTGGTGCGCTCCAACCAGTGGGAACATCGATGAGCTATTCCCTTTTATAAACAGCACGTATGTTTCGTCTTGAGTAAATGTTGGTGCCCCAGGAATATCAAAATGTTCCCGACCTACCGTGCCACCCAACATCTCCAGCGTGTAGGTGGAATATGCAATCTGCCCCTTCACCACGTTGAGATCATTAAAGGTGATATGCGTCGTGATGGAGCCGTTGCTTAATCGTTTCCCCTCAAGGTCAATCACTGTACCAACTAGGATCAAATCCGCCTCTGAGACCAGTTGGCTAAAATCTTTCTCAATGGCGACCAGCGCATCGATCGACAGTGCCCATCCCCAGACAGCGACGAAGGCGGCGATGACGAAGGTTCTGTTGAGCACACGTTTCATTCTCCGACTCGAACCAAGATGCCCTTGGCTTTCACAACATCATAGATGTGATGAAACCACAGAATGCTTGCGAGAAGATACAGGGCATTCAATCCACTGGCCCACATGAGTTCGGGGAGCGGAAACCCATCGTTCGTAATGACGGCACGCATGCCTTCGAATACGTGTGCAGCTGGAATCACATGCGCAACGGTTTGGAGAAATCCTGGAAGGACAGAAACCGGATAAAACACACAGGACACAGGCTGAAAAATAAAGACCATTCCCCATGCCATCACTTCGGCTTCTTGCCCGTAACGCATGATAATGGCGGTGGTGAGGATTCCAATGGACCATCCCATAATGATGAGGTTCAGGATAAAGGGAATCAAGGAGACCCCCAGAACAAATAAGTTGAATGAATAGAAGGCCCACGCGACAAACACCGAGACGATTAAGACCGCGACAACCTTGCAGAAGCTGATGATGATGGTTGCAGCGAGAAATTCTCCCGGTTTGAGTGGACTCGCAAAAAGATTCATGAGGTTGCGTGACCAGATTTCTTCCAAGAAAGAAATAGTGATTCCCTGTTGGGCTCTGAACAGGATATCCCACAAAATAAGGGCTCCAATAAAGAATGCGGCGATGTGTGGGAGTCCGCTTTCGAATTGGCCAAGGTAGACCGTGATAAAACCCCATACCACCAGGTCGAGCAGAGGCCAGTAGAAGATTTCCATGAGACGAGGCAGGCTTCGTTTGTAGAGGTAGAGATGACGAAGAATAAGCGCGTGTATTCGATTGCCGTTCATTGACAATGTGTTACCCGTTTCTGGCGACGGTGAGGAATACGTCCTCTAAATCTCGCTGGCCGAATTTCGCCGTGATCTCTTGTGCGGTGCCAGTTGCCACGATCTTCCCACGGTTCAAGAAAATAATTCGATCTGACATGTGCTCCATCTCTTTCATGTTGTGGGATGTATACAGGATGGTGCATGCAAAGCGGCGTTGGTACTCGCGGACGAGTGTTCTGGTCTTGTCTGCAATGTCTGGGTCGAGACTTGCCGTGGGCTCGTCAAGAAGGAGAAGTCGTGGCTGTGTGAGAAACGCCTTGGCGAGTGAAAGCCGAGTCATTTGCCCCGATGAGAGAGTGCGTGCGAGTTTTGAGCGAAGAGACGTCATTTCAAGTTCCTCAAGGACCTGCTCGATACGAGTCTTTCTGTGAGGCACTTCATAGAGTCGTCCGAATATTTCAAGATTTTCCTCGACCGTCAACGAAAATGGCATCGCGATGTGGCTTGATGCGAAGTTGATCTGTCGAAGGATCTCTTCTCGATGGTGGCGGAGATTTTTTCCTCCAAACAACACGTTTCCGGAGCTTGGAGACACGATGTCTAACAGCATATGAATGGTGGTTGTTTTACCGGCACCGTTTGGCCCGAGCAATCCAAGAATCTCTCCTTCGTAAATATCAAAAGAGATGTGGTCAACGGCAGTGAGTCCGTTGAACGTTTTGGTGAGTTCTCTGACTTCTACGAGTGACTTGGTGTTTGGGGATTGGGGGCTCACTTCCGCAAAACAGGGGAATGTGTATCCCCGATCGGGAAGTGTTCGCGCACCAACGAAGCGAGGGGCTCAATGTCATCCGGATGAAGGACAGGGACTGATACATCAACGGGGTCGCGTGAAATCACGGCGAGGAGACCGTCACTCGTCACCTCAATCTCGCCGAAATGATCGCGTACTACCGCAATCTTCGGGTAGTGCTCACTTTTCCATCCTTCCGCAAGGATCAAGTCCACGTTGCGAACGTACTGGTCTCGCAGGTCGGTGAGTAGAACGGAGTCTTCGGTATCAGAAAAGAGCGCGAGACCGGTTTTCGATTTCACAATGACGGTACTCGCACCTGCGCGTTTGTGCCGCCAACTGTCCTTGCCTTCGGTATCAAGGTCGAATCCGTGTCCGGCATGCTTAATGGCCGCGATGCGATATCCTGACTGGGTGAGCGTTTGAATAAGCCGTTCAATGAGAGTTGTCTTCCCGCTATTCGAACGGCCGACGAAGCACAGGATTGGGGTTGCGTTGGCCATGTGGAGTTTAGCTCGACATATGCGGAACGTATCCGCTCAATATTTGTACAGACACCATGTCGCCAGGGTTGAGTTGTTCCACCGACTCGGGAATATCGATGAGGGCGTTGGCTTTGAGCATTGACGTGAGGATACCCGAACCTTGGTCACCGGTCGTTCGTACCGTTGGGATTCCGTTTTCGATGCGAACAATACCACGTAGGAAATGACGGCGATCCGGTCGTTTGGAAAATGTTTCTTGAAAGGCCGCTTGCATGGTCAGTCGAAACAGGTTGCTATGTCCTGACATTTTTAAGATTGATGGACGGACCAACTGCTCAAACGTGATCATTGACGAGACAGGATTTCCTGGCAATCCAAAACAGAGCGTGCGTTGTATCGTACCGAACGTGACAGGCTGTCCTGGCTTAATCGCGAGTTTCCAGGCATGAACATTCTCGCCAAGTTCATTGAGAACGATCTTCGTAAAATCATAATCCCCCATGGAGACGCCTCCAGAGATGACGAGGATATCCGCGTTGGCGGCTTCGTTAATTTTCTCTTTTAATGCCTCCGGACGATCTTTTGAAATTCCAAGCAGGATCGGAATCCCACCGGCCTCACGTACTTGAGCGGCAAAGGCATACCCATTTGAATTCGTAATCTTGTCTTGATCAAATTGGTCATCGAGGTCCATGAGTTCATCCCCAGTGGAAAGGATCGCCACTCGAGGACGTTGGTGAACGAAGATCAGAGGCTTCGCCATCATCGCGAGGATGCCGATCTCTGCCGGTCTGATCGTCGTGCCACGTTGGATAAGGCATTCACCCTTGGTGATATCTTCCCCTTGCAAGCGGATATGAGATCCGAGTGTAACGTGGGAGAAAATCTTGACGTGCGTTTCCGTTGGTTCAGTGTCCTCTATCTTGATCACGGTATCGGATCCAGACGGGACTGGTGCGCCGGTCATGATTCGAATCGCTTCTCCTGGGCCAACTGAGCAGGTGGCAGAACGTCCTGCGGGTACCTCTTCAATCACCTTCAACGTGACCGGCTCTGGCACGGCCTGATTGGCAGGAAGATCTGCGTTTCGTACGGCAAACCCATCCATTGCAGAATTATTCCATGGAGGATTCGCACGTTCGGCAATGAGGTCTTCCGCTAACGCTCGGCCGAGCGATTCCATGACCCCGACTTTTTCCCTTCCGAGCACAGAACAGGTTTCGAGAACGGTGCGTTGAGCGTCTGTGAGCGGCGTAAGGGCCGTTTTCATTGTATGAGTCTCCATCACCGGATGTGTCAGTGGCTTGTGCGTTGGACTACGTGGGGTGTTTCTAGCTCATCAGGCTTCGCAAAGAAACGTGCACCCACGATCCCCACTTCGTAGAAGACGACCAGTGGCACAGCCATCAGTGTCTGATTAAAAGGATCGGGGGTTGGTGTAAGCACGGCTCCCATGATAAAAAAGCAAAGATAGGCCCATGCC
>DTRN01000038.1 GCA_012965905.1 Nitrospirales bacterium
GATCAAGCACTAGAATCATTTCAGCGCACCCCATTTATCTTGCAAGAATTCCACACCGGTCGGCGGACATCTCTGCCCTATTATGACCCGAAAAACGACAGTGTTCAACGAATGCCAGGCCGAGCCAGTCTCTGCCCTTACTATTTTATTCGTGATTCAGATGTTCGATTGGGTGGAACCATGGCCACGGTGTGTTCGCTCGACAAAAAACTCATTCATGGAATGAAGGACGCTATCATCGTCCCCTGCGCTGTGAGGGCTGGTATATGACTCTGTACTCTGTAGATTGGTGTCCTGAATGTATCATGGTGAAACAAAAGCTTGCCGCGCTCGGCGTCACATACGATGAAGTGAAAGTCGGGGATAGCCACTCCGAACGCACCCAGGTTCAAGAGGTCTCAAACCAGACTTACGTTCCGGTCCTGACAGATGGCGAGACCATCCTGACCGAAACCCCTGATATACTTGCCCATCTTGAAAAGACATACGAATAAGTCAACATCCTCGACGCACCCATCGACTCAGCACACATGATCAGGATCTGATTGAAGGAGAATCACATGGAAGAATGGAAGCAGGCACTCGCACAGAGCATCGTCAAACCTGCTGATCTTGAGAAACGCCTTGGCGTGGATGCGAAATCAATTGAGGATGTCGTCAAGGAATTTCCGATGCGCATTACCCCGATGTGGATGAAGCTGATCAAGGAAAAAGGCGACCCGTTTTGGCGACAGGTTGTTCCTATTCCTGAAGAACTCACGGATGAGGCCAACGACGATCCCCTGCATGAGGATGTCGATAGCCCGGTCCCACATCTTGTCCACCGGTATCCCGACCGCGTTCTGTTTATGGTGACAAACCAGTGCCCCATCTATTGCCGGTTTTGTACCAGAAAGCGGCTCGTCGGAAAATCAGGCTTTCTGAAGAAAGGCGAGATCGATCGGGCCATCAAATATATCCGTGAGCAGACTGAGATACGAGACGTCATCCTCTCCGGCGGAGACCCGCTGCTTCTTCCAGATCGTCTTCTTGAGCGAATTTTGAAATTGCTTCGTGACATCCCACATCTCGAATTGATCCGAATCGGAACCCGCGTTCCCGGTTCGCTTCCGGAACGCATCACCCCCGCACTGTGTGAAGTGCTCAGGAAGTATCACCCTCTATTCATGAACCTCCATTTCAATCACCCCGATGAATTAACACCTGAAGTTCACAACGCCTGTGGTATGTTAGCCGACGCTGGAATTCCATTGGGGTCGCAAACCGTCATCTTAAAGGGCGTCAACGACGACCCCGAGACGATGAAGCGTTTAATGCATGTTCTATTAAAAGCGCGCATTCGCCCCTACTACCTCTATCAAGCCGACACCACGAGAGGCGCCAATCATTTCCGCACGCCGGTAGAATGCGGACTGAACATCATTCAATCGATTCAAGGTCACACCAGTGGAATGGCCGTCCCCCACTTCGTCATTGATGCCCCTGACGGTGGTGGGAAAATACCTCTTCTCCCTGAGGGATACTTGGTCCAAATCGATAGCCAGAAGGCGACACTTAAAAACTATGAGCACAAGACCTTTTCCTATCCCCAACCACAAGACACTGCTGTAACCGCAAGTCAGCAGAACGGTCACGGGGTCAACGGACACGCCGTCACGATGCTTCCTCCAGAAGATGCAGTCGTCCCTGATCAAGAACCTGCCATGGCACACCCATCCGCTGAACAGACGAATGGACACAAACCCATCTCCTCGAGCACCTGACCAGCTTCTCGCCGTCGAGAGAATTCTTGGGTTTGTCCTGCTCTTTGTCGGATTTATCCCGGTTCTTCTTTCGCTTTCGAGTCCCGTGTTTGAAGTGGGGATTGCTCCCTTCCTAATGTTTCTCGCCGGAATCATCCTTACTGTACATAGCGTATTTTCACATTGGTCACGATGGATTATCATTGGCATCGCCGTCTTGCTCGACATCGCGATCCTTCTCCGTGGCGAAGTGGACCTGTGGCATAAACAGGTTTTGTTTCTTATCGCCGCCATTGGAGGAATCTACGCCTACGTATCGACCGACAAAAAAAAAGAGTCCTGAAACCGGCCTCTTTCCGTGACCATCTCGGTAATCATCCCAACGCTTAACGAAGAATCTACCATCGCGCGGACCCTCGAACACCTCCACGCATTACCCCACGACGAGATCACGCTTGAGGTTCTCGTGGTGGATGGTGGCAGTCAGGACGAAACACAAACCCTCGTGGGCAAGCACGCACGCGTGATTAGCAGTGCCCCAAGTCGGGCTCGTCAGATGAACATTGGAGCAACAGAGGCTACAGGTGATGTGTTGCTCTTTCTCCATGCCGATACCCTTCTTCCCGCGACCGGGTTGCAGGACATTCGAGATGTGCTCTCCGATCCTGCAATTGTTGGCGGTCGCTTTGACGCTCGTACAGATCACGATGCCGGCCTGCTATGGGTTGTGTGCCGATTGGTGAGCTTACGATCACGCCTCACGCGAATTGCAACTGGAGATCAGGCAATATTCGTACGCCGTAGCATATTCCAATCAATGGGGGGATATGCCGATATTCCGCTGATGGAAGATGTCGACTTAAGTCATCGTCTCAAAACTCATGGCTCCATCGCGACACTCCGATCATGCGTTACCACCTCCGCTCGCCGTTGGAAAACAGACGGAATTCTCTACACCATCCTCTTAATGTGGACATTTCGTTTCTTATTTTTTCTCGGCGTCAATCCCTTCCGGCTGAAGAAACTCTACAAGGATATACGATAACCGTGTCAAACAAACGTGCTCTCGTGGTTTTTGCAAAAGCGCCCATTCCCGGAACCGTAAAAACCCGCCTGTGCCCACCACTCTCTCCAGAGGAGGCAACGGCGCTGCATGCCAGTTTTGCCATGGACGCCATTGAGCGAACTAAAAAAGTTGCGGGAAAACTCAAGGCTGACCGCCTCGTTGCCTGTGACCCTGACATGGCACATCCATTTTTTAACGCACTACGCTCGCATCATGGAGTCAAATTATTGCAACAGCGTGGACAAGATCTTGGCGAACGAATGGGGGGAATAATGCAGGAACTATTTGATCGCGACTACTCGTCCGTTGTGATTACAGGAAGCGATCTTCCAACACTTCCGTCAGGAGAGATTTCACAGGCGTTTGGACTTTTAGCTGACCATGATTGTGTGCTTGGGCCATGCCCAGATGGAGGATATTACCTAGTAGGCCTGCGATGTCCCCGCCCAGAACTCTTTTCCGACGTTCCGTGGGGAACATCAGAGGTATTACAACTCACTAAAGACAAAGCCGCTGCACTTAATCTCAAACTCGGTTTGACAGCCCCTTGGTCCGACATCGATACGCCGGATGATCTGCGTACTCTTATCAACGAGAAGAATCGAAAGGACCTGTCGCAACGGACAGCCAGGCTACTTCAAACTCTGTCATCGCGATTGAAACATCGTGTTGATGATCTTTGACTCCAGATTTGTCCTATGCGATAATCCCCCGGTTTTTCGACACTTCTTGCCGTCCCCATCGTCTAGTTTGGCCTAGGACACCGCCCTTTCACGGCGGCGACAGGGGTTCAAATCCCCTTGGGGACGCCACTTTTTCATTTTTCTCTGTCAACAACTCCTGTACGACAACATGCCTTTGACCGCACATCGCGGTACGTTTCCCCATTGCCAGAACACTTGACTACTCGGAATGCTACCGAAGATTAAAGTTGGAGTTATAAGTTGAATTCACTTATTCTTTCTACATTCGTACGTTTGTGTTTACGCGTGGAGGGATGATTATGAACACTGTTCTCAGCGCTTGTGAAGGGTTCCCGGACACGAAGTTTCATCCTGGCGATGTGTTGCTCCGTGCAGGGGAAAGTACAAGACGGCTGTACATTTTGGTCGAGGGGGAGGTTGAAGTATTGAAGGGGGATTTCCCAGTTGCAACCCTGTCTGAACCAGGCACCATGTTTGGCGAGATTGCGATCTTGCTGAATATCCCGCACACAGCTACGATCAAAGTCAGCATCCTCTCGCGCGTCGTGGTCCTTCAACAGGGAAGAGATTTTCTGCAATCTAACCCTAGCATCACCTACGAACTCGCGCAGACCTTGGCAAAACGGCTGCATTCAACAAGTTGGCAGGGCAAACCAGAGACATCACTCACCCACTACAAAATTATTATAATGATGTCCATAAATACACAGGAGGCGAAGAGAAATCGGAGGATTGATGATGGACTTGAATGGCTTGAGAGGCCGCAAATAGTTTCGACCAGAGGTCACTCGGGTCGGAGTTGAAAATAGAATGTGCATCCCCTCGCACGACATGCCATGCCCCTTGTGCCATTTCCGATGCAAGTTGACCTGGTCCCCATCCCGCATGACCGGAATAGACTTGTAATCTCCCTTCCAGTGCACGACTGTCATGAAGCCACTGCACCACGTCGACGTTTGTGCTCACGTAGACATCAGCAAATACTGGTTGTCCTTCCGGGAGCTCATCAGAATAGCGAAAGAGAAGAATTGGTTGTTCCAGGGCAACCGGTCCACCAAAATGTAACGTCAAATTGACGCTCTGCAACGCACTCACATTTGGCAGTGCTTGTGAAAGAGGAGTATCGATCGGCCGATTGATAATGACGCCGTGCGTTCCATGTCCCCCGTGGCCCCACAACAACACAACTGTCTGTTGGAAATTTGGATCAGTCAGCGATGGATCCGCGATGAGAAATACTCCGGGCTGAATGGACTCGTTGACCGCCACACCGGGAAAGGCTTCTGCAGACACACCGATCCCCAGTAGCCAAAAAACAATTCCATATACGATGCTCACACCGCAACGCC
>DTRN01000039.1 GCA_012965905.1 Nitrospirales bacterium
CGAAAAACAAGGATGTCATTCAACAGAAGCAAAACACGGATCCGTTGAAGGTCTTTCATTCCGCGGTGGACAACGTTCGGCCAATGGTCGAAGTGAAGTCTCGGCGGGTCGGAGGCGCCTCCTACCAAGTCCCGGTCGAAATTCGTTCGTCTCGGCGTGTTGCGCTTGCACTGCGGTGGATTAGGGGTGCCGCGCTCAATCGAGCTGGTCGCAGCATGCAAGAAAAGCTCGCGGCAGAATTGATGGATGCGGCAAACAAGACAGGTGTTGCGATTAAGAAACGGGAAGATGCTCATCGCATGGCCGAGGCCAACAAGGCGTTTGCACATTACCGTTGGTAGTGATTGATGGGAGTTGCGGCAGTGGTTAAATGTGACGTCGTGGCCAACAATGATGGTCTTGAGCGAACCCGCAATATCGGCCTTATGGCTCATATTGACGCGGGGAAGACGACGACGACCGAGCGGATCTTGTTCTATACTGGGGTGTCGCATCGTATTGGAGATGTTGATGACGGCAACACGGTTATGGATTGGATGGAGCAGGAGCGCGAACGGGGTATCACTATTACCTCCGCGGCGACGAGTTCCACGTGGAAAGACCATCGGATCAATATCATCGATACGCCTGGACACGTCGACTTTACGGTAGAAGTGGAGCGTTCTTTGCGTGTGCTGGATGGGGCCATTGCGGTGTTTGATTCAGTTCAGGGTGTCGAGCCGCAATCAGAGACGGTGTGGCGTCAGGCCGATCGATATCGTGTTCCCAGAATTGCGTTTATGAATAAGATGGATCGAACCGGCGCAGACTTCTTCGCCAGTGTTAACTCCATGAGCAAAAAGTTGGGCGCGGTTCCCGTTCCCGTTCAAATTCCCATCGGCAGCGAAGAGGGGTTCCGTGGGTCCGTCGATCTCATTGCGATGAAAGGGATTTATTTTGACGACGAATCCCTGGGGGCGGAATTCGAAGTGGCTGATGTTCCAGCTGATCTGCTTGAGCTCGCAACGCGTTGCCGCGAGCAGATGATTGAAGCGGTTGCTGAGTTTGATGACGAAGTCCTCGAAAAGTATTTGAACGGGGAGACATTAACGTCCGAGGAGATTGTGCGTGCATTGCGAGCGGGAACCATCGCGTTGAAGGTTACGCCTGTTCTCTGTGGCGCCTCATTTCGAAATAAGGGTGTTCAACCTCTTCTTGATGCCGTCATTGCCTATCTTCCCTCGCCTCATGATGTTCCTCCGGTGACCGCACAGGAGGTGAATTCAGACAATGAAGTGATGCGGTACCCCTCGAAGAGCGAACCCTTTGTGGCATTGGCGTTTAAGATCATGACGGATCCGTACGCGGGATCGCTGACGTTTTTCCGTGTCTATTCTGGAACCGTTCGCGCGGGCGATTCGATATTGAATGCGACTCAAGGAAAAAAAGAGCGTATTGGGCGTCTGCTCAAAATGCACGCGAATAAGCGGGAAGATATTGATGAAGTCAGTGCGGGCGATATTGCCGCAGCGGTTGGCCTGAAAGGCGCGCGGACCGGCGACACTCTCTGTGAGCCGAAAAACCCGGTTTTATTGGAAGTGATGACGTTCCCTGATCCCGTGCTTTCAATGGCGATCGAGCCAAAAACTAAACAGGATCAAGAGAAGCTTGGGGTCGGATTGGGTAAGTTGGTGCATGAGGATCCGACCTTTAAGGTGGTAACGGATCAAGAGACTGGCCAAACGGTCATTTCCGGTATGGGTGAGCTGCATCTGGAAGTGTTTGTAGATCGCCTGAAGCGGGAGTTTGGTGTTGCAGCCAATGTTGGTAAGCCGCAGGTTGCCTATCGCGAAACTATACGAAAGTCAGCAGAAGGCGAAGCCAAGCATGTGAAGCAGAGTGGTGGTCATGGACAATATGGTCACGTCAAATTGCAGATTGAGCCAGCCAGTGAGGGCGAGGGCTTTGAGTTCAAGAATGGAATCAAGGGTGGCGCGATTCCGAGGGAATACATCCCTGCAGTTGAAAATGGTGTTCGCGAGGCCATGGAGTCAGGAGTGTTGGCGGGGTACCCGATGGGTAACGTGAAGGTGACGCTCCTTGACGGGACCTTCCATGAAGTTGATTCGTCTGAATTGGCATTTAAGATCGCGGGGTCGATGGCGTTTCGCGTTGCCGTTCAGAAGGCCGACCCTGCACTTCTGGAGCCGCTGATGTCCGTGGATGTGCTGGTACCTCGGGATTATATGGGTGACGTCATTACCAACCTTAACTCGCGGCGCGGAAAGATTCATGGAATGCACGTCAGGGGCGGATCCCAGATCATCGAAGCGGGGGCACCGTTAGCCGAGATGTTTGGCTATGCCACGGATTTGCGTTCGCGCACTCAGGGGCGTGCTACCTTTAGCATGAGATTTCTCAAATATGAAATAGTGCCGAAAGCGATTGCAGAGGAAGTGATCGCGAAGGCCAAGGGATTGTAAGGGAGAAGCGAGGATAGCGATGGCGAAGGCGAAATTTGAGCGAACGAAGCCGCACATGAACATCGGGACCATTGGGCATGTCGACCATGGGAAGACGACGTTGACGGCGTCGATCACCAAAGTGTTGGCGGACCAGAACTTAGCGACCTTCGTGGACTTTGGGTCGATTGATAAGGCGCCCGAAGAACGGGAGCGGGGCGTGACCATTAACATTGCCCATGTCGAGTATCAGACCGTGAATCGGCACTATGCGCACGTGGATTGTCCGGGCCACGCCGACTACATCAAGAACATGATCACTGGGGCGGCGCAGATGGACGGCGCGATTTTAGTCGTGAGTGCCGCCGATGGTCCCATGCCGCAGACCCGCGAACATATCCTGCTGGCGCGCCAAGTGGGCGTCCCCTACATCGTGGTGTTTCTCAACAAAGCCGATGCCGTGGATGACAAAGAGCTCTTAGAGTTGGTGGAATTAGAAGTGCGCGAGTTATTGAGCAAATATGACTTTCCCGGGGATGACATTCCGGTGGTGGTTGGCTCAGCGTTGCAGGCGTTAGAAGGGCAAGACAGCGAATATGCCGCGCCGGCCATCATGAAACTGATGGAAGCCGTGGATACCTACATCCCGACCCCCGAGCGCGAAATCGACAAACCCTTTCTGATGCCCATCGAAGACGTCTTCACCATCTCAGGTCGCGGTACCGTGGTGACCGGGCGGATTCAACGCGGCAAGATCAAAGTGGGAGAAGAGACCGAGATTGTCGGGATCGTGGAGACCCAGAAGACCGTCGTGACGGGCGTCGAGATGTTCCGGAAACTCCTGGATGAAGGCGAAGCCGGCGACAACGTGGGCATTCTCCTGCGGGGCATCAAGAAAGAGGATGTGGAGCGGGGAATGGTGTTAGCCAAGCCGAAGTCGATCAAGCCGCACACCAAATTCAAGTCGGAAGTGTATGTTCTCACCAAAGAAGAGGGGGGACGGCACACGCCGTTTTTCAAGGGGTATCGGCCGCAGTTTTACTTCCGGACGACGGATGTGACGGGGATCGTGGAATTGCCGGAAGGGGTAGAGATGGTGATGCCGGGGGACAACGTGACCTTTCGGGGGGATTTGATTACCCCGATTGCGATGGAGAAGGAGTTGCGGTTTGCGGTCCGGGAGGGCGGCAAGACGGTGGGCGCGGGCATTGTCACGGAAGTCATTGAATAACCTCGCGTTTGGCTGCGAAGGAGCAATACAATGCGCACCATTATATCTTTAGCCTGTACGGACTGTAAACGGCGTAACTATTCGACCATGAAGAACAAGAAAAACGATCCTGACAGATTGGAGCTGAAGAAGTATTGCCGTTTCTGCCGGAAACACGTTCCTCACCGGGAAGTAAAATGAGGCACATTTCCAATTTTTTGCTGGCATCTGGCAGCCGATTGCTGACTGCTCGTTCTGGGGGCATGGTGTTAATGGCTAGCATGTCGGTCTCCAAAACCGAAGGTCCGGGTTCGAGACCTGGTGCCCCTGCCATCACGCGGGTGCAAATGTGGGTGAGCATCAGTTGAACGTGAGGAACGAGGCGCACGAGTGATCAAACGCTGGTATTCGACGATCAGTACGTTCCTTGACGAAGTCAAGGGAGAGTTGAGAAAAACCAGTTATCCTTCACGAAAGGAAACGGTGGGGTCAACAGGAGTTGTCCTGATTTTTGCCGTGATCATGTCGATATTCCTAGCCCTCGTCGATGCCTTGCTCGTTAGGATCATTGCCATTGTCATCTGATGTGAAGAAAAAATCGGTTTCTGAGAAACCTAAGCGGTGGTACGTGGTGCATACCTACGCCGGATTCGAGGGCCAAGTCCGTACCAGCGTGTTGGGGCAGTGCAAGTTGCAGGGCATGGAAGACGCAATCGGCGAGGTATTGGTTCCAACGCATGAGGTTGTCGAGATCAAGAATGGGAAGAAGAAAGCAAGTACCAGAAAGTTTTTCCCTGGATACGTTCTTGTGCACATGGCAATGACCGATGAAGCCTCGCAGCTTGTAAAGGCGACACCGAAAGTCACGGGGTTTGTAGGTGGAGGAAAGGTCCCCCTTCCGCTGACTGATGAAGAGGCGGACACATTGCTCAAACAGATTGATTCTGGCGCGAGTGTGCCTCGAGCGCAGGCGGAATTCAGCCGAGGAGACACCGTTCGTGTTATCGACGGACCGTTTCTTGGGTTCAATGGTTTAGTGGACGAGGTGGATGTTGAACGGAGCAAGGTGAAGATACTGGTAAGCATTTTTGGACGATCTACGCCTGTCGAATTAAATTTTCTTCAGGTTGAGCCCTCTTAATCCCTCATATGTAGGCATGTGAAACAATGGCAAAAGAGCTCGTGACC
>DTRN01000040.1 GCA_012965905.1 Nitrospirales bacterium
TCAATAACCGTAATTAGTTCTCGACTCATCAGTTTTCCAGCGTGTTAAAATTCTCTTTACATATTAATAACTTTGAATGCTCACACCAACCATCAGGCGTCCGAATAAACACCCAACATTTGCCCTTGGCTATGGGGCATTCGTATTGCTACAAAAAAAAAGGGCAACTGCCCTTTAAGTTGGCGAGTGTACGACATTCATGTCTAGAAAACAAGTCCAACAGGGCATTTGAGGGTAGCGAAGATGTGCAACCTGACCGGCATTGGAACCATTGACAGGTGGGAGCCTCGCTTCATAATATGACTGAGAGTTTCCCCTATTCCGGCTCTTTCGCCATGTCTGAGCACATGGGTAGGAATAGGACCAAAAGGGCCTAGTCTCTATACGCGTAGGAGTGGGTCTTTTTCTTTGTTGCCATTATATGGAAGAGGGAGGTAAACTCTAAGCTTATGAAGCCGTATCGTGTTTTACCCGGCCCTGAGGCGTTTCTTCCGCCGTCTGCAGCTTCAATGGGCATCAGACTTCCTGATCCCGGTCAAGGGCACATCGAAGGGAGAATCGTGCCTGAAGAAGAGGCTATGGAGCGTGCTGCCCAGGTCTTTCTGTCCGCCAAGGTTCCGACCATTTTTCCAGGACCTCTAATATTGTGGAGTTGGAACGAAAAAGCAGCGAAGAAAGCCACGGCAGTCCAATACCTCTATGATACGGTTAAGGAATCAGTATCCAATGGGGCGCAACCGATGCTCATTCCCATGGCGGATTACCGTCCCAAGTATCCCAAAATTAACCCCGAAGTCGAAATCAACCCGAACCATCCCAACCTCACCATCTGGCATAATAAAATTGACGCATGCATGTTCGTTGGTGTCCATTGCCACCAGGCCAACTTGTCGCTGAAGATTATTCGTGGTGGAACGAACTGTTTTACCATCGCCATGTGTGCGCAGGCGGGCCATGAGGATGCGAACCTTTCATTTCGAGATGCCTCACCCGAAAAAATCATGAACTTCGCTAGTTGGATAAAAAAACTAAAGGGAACGGTATAGCCTCACACGAAGGAGGAAGAGGATATGGCAAACACACCACTCATAGGCACCAAGAACAAGAAGGGACAGGTGTACACCGATCCAAATCACCTTTTTTTTGAAGCCCCAAGGGAATCTCACTTCTTGACGGGAAGTGAGATTATCAAGGAAGCCATCAAGCGCTCCAGTTGCGATATGTCGATCGCCTATCCCATCACCCCGCAGAGTGAAGCGGCTGCGCTCATTGGCGAGTTGTTTGCGGAGGGATATGTCGACATCTACTCCCGGGGAGCCAATGAATTCGACGTGATGTCAATATGCGCAGGGGGGTCGTTTGGTGGGTCCCGTGTTTTTACCACCACGGCTGGGCCGGGGACGCTTCGTGCCATGGAAAATTTCCCCATGTGGGCAGGGTCACGGTTGCCCATTCAGGTATGTATTACCTGCCGCGGGATCAATTCTCCGCTGAGCATCCAGCCTGACACCCTTGAACTGTATTACATGCTTGAAACCGGGTGCCTGCTGTGGCACGCCGAAACCGCACAAGATCTCTTTGACTTTATCCTGAAGGGCTTTATCGTCGCGGAGCAACCGGATGTCCATCTGCCTATCGCGGTCGCGTGTGATGGCTTCTTTGTGACCCATACCAAGGACGTTGTCTTGATGACCCCAGACGATATGTGCCTTCCGCGCTACGATCCGTACCGATCACCAGTTCCCTGTATGGACATGGAATGTCCGCCAGTGCGCATGATGCGCGATCCTTTTGTGATGAAGAGCAATTACATTAGCTATGCGACCCATGCGTCATGGCAGCAAGAAGTGCGAGCGGCCGTTGAACGGTCCCGAAAACACACCGAAGCACTTCTTGGCGGATTGATTGATGTCGAGAATGGGGACGCGGAAATCTTACTCGTCTCGTCAGGGACGGCTATTTCGCAGTCACGAGAGGCGATTGCCCTCATGAAAGACGAGGGCCTCGATGTTGGATTAGTCAAGATCAAGACGCTGCGGCCGTTCCCGACAGCAGAGATCAAGGCGGCGACACGCAACGCCAAGAAGATTTTTGTTCCGGAATTTAATGTCGCTGGTTGGCTGGGACGAGAGATCAAGGCCATCGTTGAAGACAACCAGCGTGTCGTGGCCGGCCCCCATGTGGGCGGCGGCATGACGATGCCTCCAGAAGTCATCATGGAACGCATTGTGAGAACACTCAAAGCGGATAAGGAGGAACTGGCTCATGTCTAAAGAACGCATTCAGATAGCCCCGGAGTTTCGTAATATTATGCCCCCCGAATACATAGAGCTCGTGGATAATGCCACGTGGGGCAAAGAAGGTCGCGGGTGGAAAGACGTTGGTATCAACAAGGAACTGATTGAAGAACATTCATTGTGTGCAGGATGTCCGGAGTCCATGGCCTTTCGTTATATTCTGGCGGCACTTCCAAATCCTGAAGACACCGTTATGGTGGGGTCAACAGGATGCACCAGCTTGGTATTCCCGCATGTCGCCGTCCACAACATCCATTCCTTATTCGGCAACCAGAATGCGATTGCCAGCGGACTCAAGAAATCTTTGGCACACCGTTTTCCGGATCAGACGAAAGATGTCGTCGTGTTGGCCGGTGATGGTGCAACTGTCGATATCGGACTTGATTACACCCTGCAATCATGGTTTCGACAGGAAAAATTTACGACCATTTGTTTCGACAACGAACTCTATGCCAACACGGGTGGGCAGGAGAGCGGATTGATGCAAAAAGGGTTTGTGGCAAAAATGGCGCCCATTGGAAAACAGTTCGAAAAGGTTCGTTTACCAGAGATTGCTCAGGAATCGGGGTGCCATTATGTAGTGAACTGTACGGTCAGCAAACCATCGTTGGTGGAAAAGGTCGTCAGAAATGCCGTGTACGTCGCACGAGAGATCGGCCCAACCTATCTCCAGATGTATACGCCCTGCATTCTTGAGATTGGGAAACAGAGCATGGAAGGCTTGCAGGAGATGAGGGACTCCGAAAAACCAGGCTTGCGATTTGCATTCAAAGAATATATGTCTCCCGAAGCGAAAGAACTGATCACTGAAATGGCAGCCAAAGAGAAAGAACGGAAGGCCGCTGCCAAGGCTGCGCTGACACAATCAGCCACGGCGTAAGTGTCGAGGGCTATCAAAGGGAGAGCATGGCATGATTAAACGGCGTTTGAATATCAGGATGTCAGGTCTTGGTGGCCAGGGAGTCGTCACCTCAGCTCATGTGCTTGCGATGGCGGCTTCAAAAGAGAACAAGTGGGCAATTTCGAATCCGTTTTTCGGAGCGGAGAAGCGCATGGCTCCTGCCGAGGCCTATACTCGCGTCGGTCTTGATCGGATTTATGACCGTGGCGAATTGGTCTATCCTGACGTAATCATCGTGTTTCATCCGCAAGTCATCACCATGCAAAAGAGTTACACCGCTCCATTCTATGACGGGCTCAAAGAGAACGGATTGCTGATTATCAACTCTGATATTCCGTTGTTGACTAAAGAGGATAAGCAGCGACTGGTCGATTTGAACGCATCCACGTTTTATATTCCAGCCACCAAGTACGCGATAGATATTGCCGGAACGGAGTTGTCAACGAATATGGCGTTGATTGGTTCCGTGTCAGGAATCACCGGCTGCGTGTCGATGAAGTCCCTAGATTTGGCGCTGCAAGACCGTTTTGGGAAAAAATATGTGGCGTCGGGCGGAACGGCGACCCTTGATGAGGCCATCAAGAAGAAATTTGCCAAAAAGGAACAACTCTTGTCAAAAAATCTTGCGGTGGTGGATTACGCCTATAAGGCTGCTGGCACCTGGGCCAATGAGAATAAATATGAGCTGATGGTTGCAGCCGCTTAAGAGAGAAGAGATCGCATGTATAACGTTGCCATTGTCGTAGATGATAAGTGTGTCGCGAAAAAGGGATGCCGGCTGTGCATCATGTATTGTCCGGAGCCCGATTGCATCATGCTCAATGCCGAGAAGATGGTTGCCGAGGTCATTCTTCATCGGTGCAAGGGGTGCGAATTGTGCGTGGTTGTGTGCGATGCGGCCAAACACTTTGCCCTCGAGATGAAAGCTGTTGGAGGTGACGGAAAGCTTCTTGAAGAGGCTGGGGAATCTGCCGATCTGGGGTCAGCCTACCAATAGGCGTAATCTCAAGGAACCCGTAAAAGACGATGACTGAAGATGTAAGGGTAGCCGTGGCTGAAGTTGAGTTGGCCATGGAACGTCTGAATGAGGCCTTTGATCAATACGTTCAAGGGCTTCACACTTCCGAGGATGGTGGTGAAAGTCTAGATCGTGCCACCAAAATGAAAGCCGCCATGAAAGACAGTGGGGCCATTTACCTTTCCTGGGCCAAACACTATGCCGGGTTTGACGAAATGCCTATGATGGATTAGCGCTCAGCCCCGCTCCCCGTTTCCTCGCGGCTCCCTGGCCGCAGTCGTAGACCCCCACTTCCGTTTCGAGTATACTTCGACCCTCAAATTCTCTCGAACGCAGTGTTCCCCGGTAGCTCAGTTGGTAGAGCAGTCGGCTGTTAACCGACTTGTCGCAGGTTCGAGCCCTGCCCGGGGAGCCATTTCTTCTCGAAGCCTGTTCATGTAGAGGGTGTATTCAGTGCTCAATTTGCTGGCATATTTATGCCTTGATAAGATGTTCTTCTCTCTTCTTTTTCTTCTTCTTCTTCTTGTGGGAGTTGGTGGGATGCTTAGCTTCTGTAAAATTCCCAAATCCGATCACGATTCGTTCGAT
>DTRN01000041.1 GCA_012965905.1 Nitrospirales bacterium
CTATTATTCAAAAGATGATTGCTGCGGGGGTGAAAGCGATTCCCGTCTCCCCTGAAGAATTGGTGGGGCGGACTGCCTTAACCGAGATTGTGGATACGTCGAAAAAAGAGACTCTCGTTGAGAAAAATAGCGTGATTCCGGAGACCGCCCTCGAGGTGCTCCGGAGTGGTAAGGTCAGTGATTTTAAGGTGATCTATCTTGCGCCGACGGTCGCGCCGGTGATCCATGATACCTTGGCTGCGGAGAAGACCAGCTCCAAAGATGAAGCCATGGTGGAAGTATATAAGCGGCTCAGGCCAGGTGAGACCCCGACTGTCGAGACGTCCCGTACGCTTTTTGAGAACACCTTTTTTAACCCGAAGCGTTATGACCTTTCGCCAGTCGGACGGTTAAAACTTAACAAGCGGTTGCGGCTTGATGTTTCCCCGGATGACCGGACACTCACGGCCACGGATATTGTCGAAGTCGTCCGGTATCTCGTCTTGCTCAATGCGGGGAAGGGTGAGATCGATGATATCGATCACCTTGGAAACCGGCGAGTGAGGGCTGTGGGAGAGTTACTGGAAAATCAGTTCAGGCTTGGTTTGGTGTGGATGGAGCGGAATATCAGAGAGCGGATGACTCTGGCGGATTTGGAAACGGCTCTCCCTCACGACCTTGTCAATGCGAAACCGATTATTGCTGCCATCAAAGAGTTCTTCGCGAGCAGCCAGTTGTCGCAGTTTATGGATCAAACCAATCCCCTTGCTGAAATCACCCATAAACGACGGCTTTCCGCACTTGGTCCCGGAGGACTCACGCGGGATCGGGCAGGATTTGAAGTACGTGACGTCCATCCCTCCCACTATAGTCGGATTTGTCCCATCGAAACGCCGGAAGGGCCTAATATCGGTTTGATCACCTCGCTTGCGACATACGCCAGAATTAATCATTTCGGTTTTATTGAGGCGCCCTATCTTCGCGTGTCCAAAGGGGTGGTCACGGATGAGATCGAGTATTTGTCGGCGGTTGGAGGCGAACGGAACGCCATCGCGCAGGCAAATTCTCAGCTCGATGTTAAGGGACGTCTGAGCGCAGACAACGTGTCAGCGCGTTTTGGGGGAGATTTTGTCCTTGTTCCACCAAAAAAAGTGGAATACATGGACGTGTCGCCCAAGCAGGTGGTGAGTGTAGCCAGTGCCCTTATTCCTTTCTTGGAACATGATGATGCGAACCGTGCCTTGATGGGGTCCAATATGCAACGACAAGCGGTACCCCTTCTCCACCCCAAAGCGCCCATCGTTGGAACTGGAATGGAATCAGTGGTGGCACGAGACTCGGGGTATGTGATCCAGGCGAAACGTGCTGGCGTGCTTGAAAGTGTCAGTGCAACCCGAATGGTTGTACGCGCCGATACTACCAGGAAGTCAGCTGCGGCTCAGGAAAAAGACATAGGACTGGATGTCTATCATCTGTTGAAGTTCCAACGGTCCAACCAGAATACCTGCCTCAATCAACGCCCAGTCGTTCGTCGAGGACAGCGGGTGACAAAAGGACAGCTGCTCGCTGATGGGCCGTCCATCCAGCACGGTGATTTGGCGCTTGGAAACAACGTCCTCGTCGCATTTATGCCGTGGGGAGGGTACAACTTCGAGGACGCGATTCTGATGAGTGAATCCTTGGTTCGCGAGGAACGATTTACGTCCGTTCATATTGACGAATTTGATGTCGAGGCACGAGAAACGAAACTTGGGAAGGAAGAAATTACTCGTGATATTCCCAACGTCGGGGAAGAAGCCTTACGCAATCTTGATGAGAGCGGGATTATCAGGATCGGTGCCGAGGTCAAGTCAGGTGATATTCTGGTTGGGAAAGTGACGCCAAAAGGTGAAACGCAACTCACTCCTGAAGAGAAGCTACTCCGGGCCATTTTTGGAGAAAAAGCTGGGGATGTCAAAGATACCTCGCTGACTGTTCCTCCAGGCGTCGAGGGGATTGTTGTCAACCTCAAGATTTTTTCTCGAAAGCGTTCCGATGATGATCACTGGGTCAAGCTTCTTGAGAATCAGGATTTGATGGGGCTCCAACGAGACCATCTTGATGAGCTCCGCATTATTGAGGAAGAGGAAAATCGAAAAATCCAGGTCCTGCTGATTGGAAAACAGATTGGCCGAGATTTGATAGACCGTGAGTCGGGGGAAGTGCTTCTCAAGAAGAAAGGCCGCTTGACGGAGGAGATTATTCAAAGGTTCCCCGCTGAGGACATCAGAAATTTTGTTCTCAATAATGCCAGAGATCAGGCTGAGCTTGACGAGATTCATCGCGTAACCAAGGAGCATGCCGAACAGTTGCAGGCCAGCTACGACGAGAAGGTCGGCCGATTGCGCCGGGGTGATGACCTTCCCCCAGGCGTTCTGAAACTCGTCAAAGTTTATGTGGCCATGAAGCGGAAGGTGTCTGTCGGGGATAAGATGGCCGGCCGGCATGGGAACAAAGGGGTGGTTTCTCGCATCCTCCCTGAAGAGGACATGCCGTATCTTCCGGATGGCAGACCGATTGACATCGTACTGAATCCGCTCGGTGTTCCTTCGCGTATGAACGTCGGCCAAGTGCTAGAAACGCATCTCGGCTGGGCTGCCCAAGCGCTAGGGTTGTATGTTGCTACACCCGTATTCGACGGGGCCACGGAACAGGAAATCCGGATACTATTGAAGCAAGCCGGCCTTCCAGAGTCAGGTCAAACCACGCTGTACGATGGGCGTACTGGGGAATCGTTCGCGAGCCCGGTGACGGTCGGATATATGTATATGCTGAAGCTTCATCACCTGGTAGACGATAAAATTCATGCGCGATCAATTGGTCCGTATTCCCTGGTAACACAGCAGCCGCTCGGAGGAAAAGCTCAATTTGGCGGCCAGCGGTTAGGGGAAATGGAAGTATGGGCATTGCAGTCATACGGTGCTGCATCAACTCTTCAGGAGTTCCTCACCGTGAAATCCGATGATGTCCCTGGGCGTTCTCGAATCTACGAAGCCATTGTCAAAGGGGAAAACTTCCTTGAGCCTGGACTGCCTGAATCGTTTAATGTTCTTGTGAAGGAGCTTCAGAGTCTTGGACTGGATATTGACCTTATGAAGGTGAACGATTAACGGAGTCCGAAGGAGGCGAAACAGTGGAAACCATAGCAACACTATTTGATAACAAGCCACGAAACTCGATTTCCTTCGATGTGCTTCGTATTAGCATTGCGTCCGCCGATAAGATTCGCTCGTGGTCCTACGGCGAGGTGAAAAAACCCGAAACGATTAACTATCGCTCATTCAAACCTGAAAAAGATGGACTGTTTTGCGCCAAGATTTTCGGGCCGACCAAGGATTGGGAGTGTAATTGCGGAAAGTATAAGCGCATGAAGCATCGCGGGATCGTCTGCGATAAATGCGGTGTTGAAGTGATCCAGTCTAAGGTCAGACGAGAACGGATGGGGCATATTGATTTGGCAGCGCCAGTGGCTCACATCTGGTTTCTCAAAGGGTTGCCCAGTCGCATCGGGACCCTGTTGGATATGAGCCTCAAGGTGCTGGAGCGGATCCTGTATTTTGAAAGCTATGTCGTGCTCGAGCCAGGTGATACGCCCTTAAAGTTTGGGGAGGTCCTATCGGAAGAACAGTATTTGGAGTTTGTACAAGAATATAGTCAGGGATTCAGGGTTGGTATCGGGGCGGAGGCGATCCGCGAGATGCTTGCGAGTGTTGAGATCGATCCGCTCTGGGAGGAACTTCACGAAAAGGTCAGGGGACAGATCTCCAATGCCGTGAAGAAAAAATATATCAAACGGCTGAAAGTGGTTGAAGCCTTTCGTCGATCCGGCAATAAGCCCGAATCGATGATTCTCTCCGTGATTCCTGTTCTTCCGCCGGAACTACGTCCCCTTGTTCCCCTAGATGGGGGTCGCTTTGCGACATCAGATCTGAATGACCTCTATCGGCGAGTGATTAACCGGAACAATCGGCTCAAACGTCTTCTCGAACTTCGAGCGCCTGGCGTGATCATCCGTAACGAAATGCGCATGCTTCAGGAGGCCGTTGACGCGTTGTTTGACAACGGCAGACGGGGTCGCGCCATACGTGGAGCGAACAAACGGGAGCTCAAGTCGTTAAGTGATATGTTGAAGGGGAAACAAGGGCGTTTTCGCCAGAACCTTCTTGGAAAGAGGGTTGACTACTCTGGTCGATCGGTGATCGTGGTTGGGCCGGAACTCCGTTTGAACCAATGTGGGTTGCCGAAAAAAATGGCACTGGAACTGTTCAAGCCATTTGTGTTGCATAAACTTGAAGAGAGGGGAGCGGCCACCACTATTAAGAGTGCGAAGCGGTTGACTGAAGAGGGAACGCCAGAGGTCTGGGATGTCCTTGATGAAGTGATCCGTGAGCATCCGGTGATACTCAATCGTGCACCAACACTTCATCGACTTGGACTTCAGGCCTTTGATCCAGTGATGGTTGAAGGGAAAGCGATCAAGTTGCATCCGTTGGTGTGCGCGGCCTTCAACGCCGACTTTGATGGGGATCAAATGGCGGTGCATGTGCCTCTCTCGATCGAAGCTCAGATTGAGTGTCGGGTGCTGATGCTTTCTGTGCACAACATTCTTTCTCCAGCGAACGGGAGGCCAATTGCGGTTCCCTCTCAAGACATGGTGTTAGGGTGTTATTGGCTGACCAAGGAGGAAGTTGGCGCGCAAGGTGAGGGAAAAGTCTTGTCGAGTCCAGAGGAAGTTCGGATTGCCTATGATGCCAACGAAATCTCGATA
>DTRN01000042.1 GCA_012965905.1 Nitrospirales bacterium
GCCCACAATACGTTGTATTTTCTCGCAACCTCTATTAGCCGATCATTCGTCACATGGAAAGAGAGATTGTGAAGCTTGACAATAAAGTTCACATTCATGTTCCTGACTTGTTGACATAGCTGTTCAAATACCTCGATCTCATCGTCATGCCAGCGTGCAAACAGATATTCATTGCCATGCCCCCAACCCCACGTTGGAGCATACATCACGGTCTTGGCAGTCACATCAAGCCCCAGAGACTTCATGATCTCTTGTCTATCGAAAGTGCCGTTAAAAAAATCATCCACACGTGGCCACCCAACGATTTTCAAGCGCTCATCCTCTTTGTCTTTAAGATGCAGTCTCTTTATAAGTTCCTTTTTATGATATTCACCAGGCAAGAGCATCAGATCATATTCAAGCACACCAGGATAAAAAAAATGTTCTTTGATGGGTAACGAATGGAATACCTGCACCCAGAAGGTTTTCTTCGGCACCCGGTTTAGTTTGTTCAAGGTATCAGCAAGCCACAAATCCGGTTGAATCTTTTCCGCGACTATTCTCTCCCCCTCC
This sequence comes from Nitrospirales bacterium, assembly GCA_012965905.1. Taxonomy (GTDB): domain Bacteria; phylum Nitrospirota; class Nitrospiria; order Nitrospirales; family UBA2166; genus UBA2166. The sequence goes on from DTRN01000042.1 coordinate 553, forward strand.
CCAGGATCAGGAGACACATACATGTTGCCAGATGTCCTGTTACGATCGACGAAATGTTTATCGTGGTGGTAAACGACGTTCCGAATCTTTTTCTTCTTTAATCGGCGATAGGTATTTGGCTGCGTGACACCCCACCAGCATTCCGCTTTGTCATGCAACTTGTCCCAATATCTTTCCAACGTCATTAATGAATTTGCAAGAAAACCTATTTTCATCTCTTCCATTCACCTAGGCTTTATTGCATCAATCAAGGTTTGGGATAAAAATTCCTGCCCAAGCCCATGGGTTACGCGATGCGTGTTCCCGAGACATCGATTGTCTCGATCTTGATGGAAGCCGAGGTGGTCTCTACTGAGCCGTTGTAATTCAGGCCCGCTTCTGCATGATGCATGTATTCATCTTTACGCTCTCCGATGGGTAAAGAAGTTCAGCGTCTAGAATACCCCGACGTCCATTGGAGAACATCGGTGTGGCGCACATCATTCAAGCCTTAGCAAAACCCGAAGCCATCTGCTTCTCAAACTCTTCAGGGTCCAGTACCGTTTGGTTATGCGCTGAAAATGCAAACATCCTGCCATTTTTTTGATGGGATTTTGCAGTCGAATGCCGTGCATACACGATGTAGGGTATTTTCGAAAGCATGGCCACACTAGACATTCCTCCCGCCAAATAAGAAAAATATTGACTTGCGGCGAGGACGAGAAAGCAGTCGCCAATAAAAGATGAATTGTAATCCTTAGAATAGAATAATTCTAACCGCTGTTCATGTGCTATCTCTTTACAAAATTCAATCCCCTCTATGGTTGAAACAATGAGAATTTGCCGATCTGGGAAATGCAATTTTAAGTAACTAATCGCCGCCAAAAAAGTATCTACGCTCACATCTCTGCCAGAACCCCAGTCTTTGTTAACTCTTACATTATAGGCAACATAATTAGAGAGTTCGCGTGGAACACTATGCGTATCTGAAAAATCTTCCGTGCTTAGTAAAATGCGATCTACCTGTTGCGTTGACAAATTACGAGTCAAGAATTTAAAAAAGTTATGCGCAAACTGGTGAATGGCCATTTTATGCATTCGATTCATGACGGGAAGGGCAAAAGCGACATAATCTTTCCTAGAGAATGTCTTTTTGTACTCAAGAAACTCGTGCCATGTCATCACTTTCGTCTGTACGTCGTGCCTTGACAGAAACTGCTCTAGAAGACCAATCTGTTCTATCTCAAATGCCTTTATTCTCGTTTCTGACCTGAGATATTGAGGCCATTTTATCGAATACTCGCCCTGGATGAGCAAAAAGTCGACTTTGTATCCCAGCACCGCGAACGCTCTCGCGAGCATGATCGTGACCATGACTCCTGCGTAAACGGGATTTGCAGTTTTATTGTCGAACACGAGAATGACGCGATCAATGTTTCTCTTACACATCCATCTAACAATCTCGAGCTTCGTAAGCAAATTCCATTGGGACCAAAAAGGCAGAGCTTGCAGTATTTTGATGATCAGCACTTCTGCAGAAGTCAGCACTGTATGCAACAGTTCCCTTCAGTACATGTTTGCGATTGCAATTGATGATAACAACCCCTGCATCCTCCCAGAAAACTGGACCAGCGTAACCTAGCGATTCCCGGTAGAAATTCTAGGAGGAGGAGGAGGAGGAGGAGGAGGGAAATGCTCGCCTAAAGCATCTGGTCACCAAACCTGGATCTGGATAAAGCAATGCTGCAGGATATGGAGAGAAAAACTGTAAGGCTAGCGACGAAGTGGCAGATGTCAACCTTTTTGATTGACACGTACCGTGTGAGTCGCCACGCAAGGCACTACTATCGCCCGCATTCAAGACACGATCTGGCAGGACGGGCAACGGATCCGTGAGATCGCTGAGACACGCATGCGCTGTGGCTGTAAGAGCCCTATCGATCATGCAATACAGGTTCAACCAGTTTTATGAAGAGATGTACCAATACGTGACCTTGCCCTATATCCTGCATAAGATGGAGTAGCATTATTCGAGAATTCCCTCGATGTCCTTCTTTCCATCGTCTGGCCTTACATGGGAAAGCGAACCGCCTAATGTCCTGAATGGAGTCAAGTATGGATTCCCCAATGCCTGCTGAACACGACCGACTGCCGAAAAATGAAATGGCTGCCAGCTTTGCAAATAGTTTTGACCGGTAAATGGATAATAAATATTTCGCACACCTATTGTGAGGCCAATCCTCGGGACCTTCTCAGAATTTGGGATCGTGCGGTGAAGAGTCAAGGGATGGAAAAAAATGATCGCCCCTTCCTTAACTTCGGGAGCAACCACAGTAAAGTCATCAGGAAACACCGTTGGTTCCCGATTCTGATTCGGAACCAAACCCCACTGGTGGGATCCCGGGATGAATTCTACTCCTCCCGTATTTGGTTTCATGACGAGGGGGAGCCACGCGCGAATCTCATTGACACAAGCACCGGACCAGACTTCCTGGTGCCACTTTTTTTGATATAGGCCATCTACCACAGAATGAATGTTGAGTATGATTGCACCTGAGCGATTGTACGCCAAGTCTGGTCCAACGAAATGAATAATATGGTGGAGGATTTCATCATGAAGAAGTAGCTTCCGCTTTACCCCCTTCGCCTGAAGCTCCTGGTGCAAATAATGCTGCACGTCAAACTGCCGATAAATCTCGATTGCCTCAAGAATTCCATCCCGCAATGGAAGATCTTTTTTTAAGAGTCGTACAAGGCTGGTTGCCATAATCTCCCTAGCATGTTCCAAAAGCTCTCCCGGGATGCAGTCTTCGATCAGCACATACCCATCCCTGTAATACTGTTCTGCTGCTGCTTTAATTTCCATCAGAGGCTTCTTTGTCCTCGATTAATCTTAACCCTTTTGCATTCGTGAGCTTATAGTCGCCGGTATACCCCACGTGTTCGAGAACTTCAACCCACTCCTCCTCACGAAGGATGGTCGTCCCAAGCAAGGTCCACCATTCGAACAACCGTTTGTCCTCTTCAGTTTCATAGGATGCCAATGTTACAAAACTTTTCCCTTTCCCAACCCGCTGGATCTCCTTCAAACACGTGATCGCATCTGGAAGATTCAACGTATACACAGCACCAATCGCAATCACAAAGTTGAATTCACCGTCTGCAAAGGGAAGCGCAGTAAATGGCGCATACTGGATATATGAGCGGACCGATTCCATCGATGTCGAAATCGCATATTCTGATATCTCAGTTCCACAGACCTTGATACCTGAATACAAGTGTTGAAATTCGTGAAGGAGAAATCCTTTCTCACAATTGACCTGAAGAACTGCTGATGTATTGTCGAGCCTGTATTCTTTCGCCATATTCTGCGCAATCGGCCCCCATCGCCCATCATAGTGAAACCCGCCGTACCCACTGTTTCGATCTCCATCATACAATTCCTTATCACGATAGGCGGCAATGATCCGATTGTGAATGGTCCGAAGAGATGGCCCAACATATCGAGGAGTTTCAGGCACAGGATATCCCGCAAGGGCATCAAATTGTCTCATCGTTCCTCATCCAACTTCACAGCATACCCTGTGTGCCGGTTTTTGACTTCGTCACTGGCATTGCTGTACAGGCCCAAGAACCATCGTCCTTGCATGACTCCCCAATCCACTGACTTATGTGAATCGACAGCGGCAACGCCATGTAAGACCGTCGCATAACCAAAAGCCATGTCTCCAATCTCAACCTGGCCTTCGAGATCTATTTGTTCATTTCCAGGCCCTATCACATAAAACCCCCCGGAGTCGAACTCTTCTCCACGCTTACTCATAAAACCTGAGATGAAGAGTCGCTGGTGGATATAGGGATCGGAATGTGTCTCAAGCACGCCCGCACCGGACGGATAACATACAATCTGAATCCTATCGACGATGCCATCTTTAGGTGTGTTTCGTTCATACTCATCAAGCCGTTGCCCGCTAAGAAACTTAATGAGACTCCAGCGCTCCCATATAGGACTGAAGAGTTTCAGGGGATCATCATTCCACGGAAAGAAATAGCAGGAGTGTTTTATTGCTTTAAAGCTGTAATTCTTTGCAACCTCCTCGTCGATCACGCGATGAAAATCTTGGCAGCCTTCAAGCATTTTATGAAATGTTGGCGGCTTGTCCTTACAATACTCAGCGGTCTTACGTTTCATCTCACCGATGAACGCCTTCGAGAATGCTCCTCGAATGATGTAGACATCACCCTCGTACAATGAGCGCGTTATTGATGTCACGAATGCTTGATCTTGCTCAAGGACTTTTTGCTGGAATGTCGAATATTCGATCTGGTGAAGTGATCGAAATCTAGTAGGAAGCGTGTCCGGGGACACGATTGAATTCCAGGCATCCTTGAAGGCATTTTTTTGCTCCGGCCTAGTTGGCATAGGTCAAACCTTCCCCTCCATCAATCGGCACGCAGCAACCGGTCATCATCGTAGCCTGCCGAGAAGCCAAGAACATTAACAATGGCATGATCTCATCCGGCACCCCCATCTTCTTCCTGGGCTGTCGCTCCGCCATGATCTGCTCGTAACGCTCCGGATCCCTTGCCTTAAAACGCTCCATCGAGTTCTCCGGAGCCACAAACCCCCCAGGAAGGATACCGGTCACCACAACTCCTGTATGCGCAAGCGTACGTCCAAGAGTCCTTATGTAAGCCGCAAGGCCCGCCTTGGCCACGTTATACCCGACAGAACCCACCGCTTCTGTCGAGGCAATCGAACCGACATGGACGACATTCCCCGTCTGTCGCTCAACCATAGATGGAATGATACCGCGATTAATTGCTGCGGCAGAGGCGAGATTGGTGGCAAATAGCGTATCGAACTCATCCCATGTCAGCAACGGATCCCGCATCCCCAGTCCACCACCCATGACATGGAGAATCACTTCGATCTCTCCGAGGCGCGACGCGGCATCAATCAGGGCCTTGACCTCTTCTCGCTTTGTCAGGTCCCCCGCGTAAATGTGATGTTGGTCCGCATTCGCGAGCGAGGATGCAATCCGTTCCAGCTGATCGCGTGAACGCGCTGTGAGTAAGAGCATTGCACCTTCTCGCGCAAATGCTTCCGCACATGACTGACCAAGCCCTCGTGAGGCACCGGTGAGGAGAACCCGCTTGCCTCGTAAATCTGATCGATCATCTCCACCCACGACATAAGCCTTTTGGTATTTTCAACTGTTGTGACTCGCTGGGCCACATACGCACCTAAAATGGGGAGACATGTTTCTCTTGGATGTACGGCTAATTGAGGTAGGGCTTGAGCGTTTTAGAGTCATTGAGCTCCTCAAACGAATCAAAAATCTCATCCGCATCCTCAAGATGGTGCTTACTGACGGTGGAGGCAATCGCGATACAATAGGCGCCTGCCTTCTTGGCGGATTCAATGCCGAGCGGCGCATTCTCAACCACGATACAATTTTCAGGTTTTACCCCAAGCCTTGCAGCTCCCGTCAAATACGGAACTGGAGACGGCTTGCCTTCAGAGGTCTGGTCACCAGTCACAATGACGTCAAACTGCTCGAGGAAACTCGCAGGCGCTGAACGCTTCACCCTGTCGGCAAGCCCTGCAGTGACCACAGCTCTTGGAAACGGCTTTGCCTGTAGTTTCGCAAGCAGCTGCTGGACACCCGGATAAAGCTCGAACGTATGGTGCGCGAGATAATACGCTTCTTTTTTCGGCACGAGCTCTTTCGAGTCTGGCACCGTACGCTGGTATTTCCCAAATATATGCGGCACCAATTCGTCGAGCCGCATTCCCTCAAATGGATAGTAATCCTCCGGCTGAAGGTCCACTCCATACTCGACAACAACGGTTTTCCATGCCTGAAAGTGATCTTCCATAGTCCTCGCAAGAGTTCCGTCAAAGTCGAACATGATCGCCTGGTACACGCGCACCCCTACCGCCCTTCGGCGTGTGCAATGCCAGCCTTCATCCATGCTCCCAAGTATTTATAGTGCGGACAACTCACAACCCCGCCATCAATGACGTAGGGCGCGTCAACGTAGGTCCCCCCAGCATTATTGATGTCATCTTTAATGCTGTAATAACCAGACATTTTCTTGCCCTTTACTACACCTGCTGAAATCAACAATTGAGTCCCATGGCAGATGACAAAGATCACTTTCCCAGCGGCGTGAAAGTCCGCAATGAACTTTAAAATTTCCTCATCTTGCCTCATATATTCCATAGCCTTCGCACCACCAGGAAGCACCAGGATGTCATAATCCTCAACCTTCAGTTCGGGGATATCCTTCGTCGGAACAATCTTCACACCGATACTGCCCAAAACAGTTTCTTTGCCACGGACAGCAACATCCACTTCGTAGCCATCCTCCGGAAGCCGATAGTAGGGATAAATATACTCGTGGTCTTGCAGAAGCTTACCCGCCATGATCAGTGCACGCTTACCCATTACATCCTCCTTACAATTAGTTCAGCATATTCTCTTCGAGTTCTTTCCGGTCGAGAAAGGGATACAGATCTTCCAATGGCGTCTGCAGCATCCGCCCGTCAGGCTGTCTTTTCGAGATAATCTTCGGGATCTGCTCTTGATCATGATCCATCATAATCTCACAGATGAATGGGCCCGGTTGGGAAAGAACCTCCCCTACTCGCTGCTGAATATTCTCCTGGGTTTCCAACCGTACCGCTGGAATTCCATGAGCATCAGCGACCTTTAACATGTCAGGAAAAGACAAACCGGTATCTGCATTCACTCCCATACGGCGGCCATCAAATGTCAATTCCTGGGTTTGTTTGATCGTCACATACCCGCCATTGTTAAGAATGAATAGCTTTATCGGTAGCTGATAATGTTGCACCGTTGCGAGCTCCTGGATAGTCATCATCAAGCCCCCATCTCCCGCAAGACAGATTGTCCGCTTCCGACGATGGGCAAAACAAGCCCCGATGGCCGCTGGCAATCCCCAACCCATCGAGGAAAACCCGCAGTTCGTGAACATCCGTTGCCCTTTCTTCACCCGGAACGCCTGATGAGTATTTTGAAAGGCAAATCCCATGTCGGTTACGACGATATCCTCTGGGGAAAGAAGATCCGACAGTACATCGATCAGTACGTACGAATTCACGGACCCTTTCTGTTCGTAGTATGAAGGAAGCACCACGGGATATTTCTCTTGCCACGCTCGACACCGCTCAATCCATCCATCAACGTGAATGGAAACTCCGGCCATCTGCCGATTCAATTCTGTGAGAAACTGTTTTGCATCCGCGTGGATTTTAAGATGCAGATCAAGTGTCTTTTTATCTAACTCTGCTCGGTCGATATCTACCATGATCCGCGTCGCGTTTCTGGCAAAGTCTTTGGCATTGTATCCCGTCTGGGGCAAGGACAGCCGAGTACCAATCGCCAGGTACGCATCCGCGTTTTGTACCGCAAAATTCGCGCCTCGTTGGGCAAACGTTCCCGGCCGTCCCACATAGAGTTTATGGCTCGAGTCCACCATGTCATTCGCGTTGCGTGCCGTCACAAATGGGAATCGATGGGTTTCGACAAACTGCATGAAGTCGTCGACGGCACCAGCAAGCCGAATACCTTGTCCCGCATGAACCAGCGGTCGTTTCGAGGATTTCAGGATATCGATAACCTGTGAAACTTTTTCGTGTAAATCATCATCCCCCACAGGACACTCGTCTGGAGAAAACCCTTCCAGAGAATTCTCGTCAATTCTGGCGTTTTGCATATCTGCGGGGAGATCAAGCCATACAGGCCCCGGGCGCCCGGTTGTCGCCAAGTGAATGGCTTTCTGGAGATGGTATTTGATGCTCGCAGCATCGGTCAGCATGACGGCATATTTCGTTATTGGTTTAATCAAATCGATGATGTTGATTTCCTGAACCCCAAGCTGCCGCAACCCAGAATCCCCGATTGTTTGACTCACAAACGCCTGGCCTGAAAGTACGAGGTGTGGCACGGAATCCATCCAGGATCCAGCAATGCCACTAATAGCGTTCGTGCACCCAGGGCCTGTAGTCACGACTGAAACGGCCAAATCCTGTTTGACCCTTGCATACGCCTCAGTTGCCATCGCAACCGCTTGTTCGTGATGACAACACACATAGCGCACCCTCGAACTTTGGGCGAGCGCGTCACATAAAAAAATAGACCCGCCTCCTGAAACGGTAAACACATCTTCAACACCTTGATCCGCAAGGTAGTCAATCACGTAGTCGGCAAGCCTGATCATCGTCAACTCTCACAGATGGTGCGGAGATCCTTGTGCGCACATTTAATCCTCATCAACCAGCCCAATCAGCATATTCTCTTTGAGCGTATCCCGATTGAGATATGGGTGCATATCCTCCAGAGGCTTTGGGACCCATCTCCCCTCATCCTTGATCGTAAAACCAACCCGCGGCCGTATATCCTGATCGTCTTCAACTTGCACTTCACAGATCACAGGCCCCGGATAGTCTATGACTCTACCAAGATGAGCACTAAGGTGCTCAAGGTGGTTGATCTTAAAGGCATACACCCCATAGGCGTTGGCGATGTTAGCAATTGCTGGTGAACCCCACAGCATTTCTCGGTCAGTCCCAACATATCGCTCTCCAAAATAATCCCTCTGAAGCTTTCTGATATTAGAGTTTCCATCCGTCTTGAATATGAACATTTTGATTGGGAGCTTGTAGTCCATGATCGTCTGCAATTCTGGAACACTCACATGAAAGCCACGATCCTCACACAAACACAATACAGGGGATCGCCCTCTGCTGATCGAAACCCCGATCGCACCTGCTAAAGCGAAGCCAGGCAACTCAAGTCCCGTCGAACTTATCAATCGCTGTTTTGACTTAAACATAAAACTTTGCATCATACTATGGACGGGCGATCCTCCATCCACAACGATGACAGCATTCTCCTGCATCACATCAGCAAGCGCAGACACGACATTGTGGCACATGAGACGATCAGTTGAACCATTGTCGCTTCCAAGCGGTGGAAACTTACACGCCCATTCCTCGCAACGTATGACCCAATCTCGATGCTCTCCACCATACGTTTTGACGCGCCGTAGCATTTCACATATAAAATCCTTCGCACTCATCTGCAGTGCCACATCCGGGATGATAGTCTCTTTGTTTAGTTCACCAGGATCAATATCCACCACGATTTTCTTTGCCACGCGTGCAAACGTTTTGGTGTTCCTCCCTGTCAAGGGAATCGAAAGCCGCGACCCAACACTGAGAAGAACATCCGAGTTTTGAATCACAAAGTTTGCTCTCCGTTGGCCGTAGATCCCCGGTCTTCCAAAGAATAATGGGTGGTCTTCGTGCAAAAGATCTGCCCCTCGCCGACTGGTCAACACTGGGATGTTCAGTGCGGAGACAAGTTCAAGAAATTCACGCTTGGCTTTTGAGATTCTAATTCCGTTGCCAGCAAGGATGACAGGCCGTTTAGCCTTCTCCAAGAGAGCGAGAACCTCAGGAATCTTGGTTCCGCTTGTCTTCGATATCGAAGGACTCCCTACAGGGACAAAGGGTTCCAGTTCGTTTATATCGATCGTCGCACCTTGGATATCGACGGGAATGTCAATCCAAACTGGGCCTGGTCGTCCCTCTGTTGCAAGAAATACGGCTTTCTCCAGGTGATATCTGATGGACATAGGGTCGTCCACCTTCGCAACATATTTTGTAATAGGCTTGACGATATCAACAATATTCAACGATTTGTTGTCGAGCTGCCTCGGTGTTCCTGTGGAATACTGATCCGTTCGTGTTTGTCCTGATATGACCAGCATGGGCACCGAGTCAATCCAGGCGTTGCCCACACCCAGAGTCGCATTCAAACCAGCCCCTCCAGACGACACAACCAACACGCCAAGTTCACCGCTTGACTTTGCGTAGCCCTCCGCCGCTAAGGATGCACTCCGTTCACCTTGGCTACAAATAAAACTCAGGCCTTCATGCCGACCAATGGCATCGAGCAGATGAACCGCTGACTCTCCCGGCGCCAGAAATGTTTCCTTGACATGATGCTGTTCGAGAAAATTGGCAATGTAGTCTGAGACTTTCATAAATGAATCGGTGCGCTTAATGACCAAAAGCTCAATCTCACCGTTGGCACTCAGGTCATTCGCAGCTTTCAAGTCTTGAACGGTGACGGTATCTCCGACCTCAACCACCGAGCGCTGACTATGGTCTGATAAGCTTCCACGAAGAATACAAATCACATCTTCAGGATTAAGTTGAAGCAGGTCTTGCATCTCATGGGGATGGCTCAACCGCCTCAGAGTAAGGGTACACTGCCCAAAGCGTTTTCTAAGATTATGGTCGATATCAGAGCGATTGAGCGAGAGGTAATTATAGTTTTGGGTGTTTATAGAATGTTGATCCGAAGATTCGTATCCCTGTGCCACCCTCCCATACTTATCTTTCAATCGGACAAGATCCCTTTTGTTGACAGGGGTTTCGATCTCCATGACAAATGCGCCGGATTCGCCCTTTGCTGTGCTCTGATGAAAGACCCCTTTCTCAATCATCAACCCTTCACCTGCCAAACGATCTACCTGCTTCGTCACGGTCGAGCAAACCACTTGACCTTGCAAAACCACTAATGAGGTCTTCTTATGAGGATGACAGTGCATAGATGTTTGCGCGTCTTTCTTGAGATACAGAATCCATACGGCAACCACAGCATTGGTAAAAAGCAGATATTCGTATCCCCAAGGCTTTTTAACAACTACTCGCGAGTAGTCACAATAATCGTCAGCGATGGCAGCAGGATTAACATTAAGCCCTGCAAGAAGCTCTGTATCAGTAGGCAGCGCTGAGAGTTTCCTGATCATGCCTTAACCTCAACATACCTTACGAACACTCACAACTGGCTTGGCGTAAAACTCATGAATAACCTCACTCATGTAATCAATCTGATCGATTGTCACAAATTGGTGCGCTGGGAGAGTCAAGATGGCGTCAGCCTGTCGCTCACACACTGGGAAACTTCCCCGCTTATAACCTAACTCTTTGGCGGCGGCCTGCAAATGAATAGGAATGGGGTAATGCACCTTTGCCTCGACACCGCGCGCGATCAAAAACGCAAGAAGGTCAGCACGCCGATTCGCGCTACACTGATACAACTGATAAACCTCTCGGTATCCAGCAGGCCGCCTAGTTACACGAAGCACATTTCCAAGATCGCTTAGGCCAGTGTCGAGCCTGCGAGCGTTCCGAATTCGAATTTCGGTTTCCTCATTGATCCGATCGAGAAGCCGCGTAGCAATCACCGCTTGAATCGGTTGCAGACGGTTATTGACCCCCCAGATCTGTACATGGTCGCGATGTCGTAATCCATGGTTGTGATATAAACGCAGGAACTCTGCAGCCTCGTCGTCGTCGGTAACGACCATACCCCCATCACCCCACACATTCAGGGGTTTCAGAGGATGCATGCTAAACGCATTCACTTTTCCAAAAGTCCCCACAGAACGTCCGTTAACTGTCGCCCCAACAGACGGGCATGCATCTTCGACAACTGGGATGGCGTGGTCATTCGCAATCGTCATGACGGCTTCAATATCTGCCGGACATCCGGCCCAATGGACCGGCACAATCGCTCGCGTTCGACAGGTGATCGCAGTCGCGATTTGGCTGACATCGATCTGATCACGATCGTCACAATCTACGAACACAGGCTTCGCACCCACCGCGACGATGGCCCCGACGGTGGCAATAAATGTGTTTGGAACCGTGATCACTTCATCACCCGGCCTCACCCCAACGGCCTTCAATGCCAATATCAACGCGTCGGTACCAGTATTCGTGCCGATTACATGTTTCACACCAATGAACGCTGCGAATTTCCTCTCAAACTTCTCCACAAATGGACCCAGTGTAAACTCACCAGTTGCAACGAGTTGACGGAGATCCTCAATATACTGATCAACTTCAGCAAATTGTCGAGGAAGGTAGGAATATTGCACATTCATGGATGTGCTCATGCGTGCGTCTGATAGAACGCTACGATCAGTTCCACCACCCGATCCTGCTGAGCGTGTGTCAAACCCGGGTAGAGCGGCAAACTCAAAATTCGATTGACATAGTGCATGGTGTTGGGAAAATCATTCTCCGAGTGCCCAAGCGATTTCGCAGCAGGTTGTAAATGAATTGGAGTCGCATAGTGTACAAGTGCTTCTACCCCGTGTTCGCGAAGATAACGCTGCAAGTCATCCCTTTTCTCAACTCGAGCGACGTAGGTCTGAAACACGCAACACTCACCTGGCCCTTCATCCGGCACGTCCACATGCGAGCGCAAAATGTCGTTATAGCGAAATGCGAGCTGACGACGCACTTCCGTTCTCTCCTCCAAATACCGCATCTGTATGCGCAACAGTGCTGCCTGGATCGCATCTAGCTTGCAATTTACGCTCCACGCATCACACTGATCTCGATTGACCAAACCATGGTTGCGTGCTTTGACCATTTGACCAAGCAACTCAGCATTGTCGGTCGTAATCATTCCACCATCGCCAAAGACGTGCAGATTTTTCAATGGATGCAGGCTGAAACACGCCGCATCACCCCAACACCCGACCGGTCGACCGTCCAATTTCGCTCCCACGGCTTGCGCTGCATCTTCCACAACAAACAAATGATGCCGCTTTGCGATGTCGAGAATTTCAGGCATGCGCGCAGGACGGCCAGTGATGTGAACCGGCAAAATAGCTTTAGTACGAGGGGTGATAGCGGCTTCGATACGTTCCGGATCTATATTTCCATCTGGTCGGACATCCACGAACACCGGACAAGCTCCAGTCAGCGCGATTGAAGCCGCAGACGCAATAAACGAATTCGGCGCAGTAATGACTTCTTGCCCCTCAGTGAGCCCAAGCCCCCGCAACACCAGATAGAGTGCACCTGTCCCGCTCCCAACACTTACCGCGCCCCGCACACCACAGTACGTTGCAAATTCGTTCTCCAATGCCTCCACTTCTGACCCCAAAATATACTGTCCACTTTCCAGAACCGCTTCGAAGGTGTTCATCAATTCCTTTTTGATCGGTTGTACCTCTCCGCTGAAATTGGTATAGGGGATGTCAAATGAAGATTTGATCATACGCCAGCTAACTCTCTTTTTTACTGGCCTTCAGCGCCAAATCCCACACTTCAAGCAGATAATCCGGGATGGGATACATCCCAGCGTTCGCCCGTTCAATAAACTCCAGCGCCTGCCCTTCACGACATTGCACCGGCTGGAGACCATCATACCAAGCCCAAAACACCGTCAACCGATACGGAGGCCATCCTTCCTCCCGATCCTCGAATGCCGTAAGCCAATGTAAGTCGGCTTGATCATATCCCGTTTCTTCACGTAGTTCACGCCGCGCACAATTTACAATCGTCTCACCTGCTTCGGCATGCCCACCAGGCGGAACCCACATGCTCGCATGACGAAGCCCCGGTTTGTCGTCTCTGTGCTGCAAAAGGGCTGCCCCATCTTCTCGCAGAAGCACCACCGCACCTACCCTCTCCGCATGTTCGGACGGCAAGACACATCGGGACACTTTAGATCGATTCCTCAGGCACGAAGCACAAATTCATTTGATTCCGTTCGCAGAAAATCAAGGTATTTCTTTCCCCAATTCACCATGTCTTTCACACCCTTCTCGAGACTAATTTCCGGTTTCCACCCGAGATCCTGCTTAATCGCGCTACTATCTAACCAATACTGTGCATCCTCACCGGCCCGTCCAGGTGTCATCTTACACAGATTGTCGAAGGGCATACCGAGAGCATCCGCCACGTGAGCAACCAGATCACGAATCGAGATAGGATCGGGCGGACCGACATTATAAATCTTGCCCAACGAAGCCTTCTCCGCAATCAGATGGATCGCACTCGCAATATCGTACGCATGGAGGTACGACTTGCGGGCTGTGCCGCCACCCTGCAACGGAAGCTTTTGACCAGTCAACCCAAACACTACTGCTGCTGGTACAACTCTGTATAGCTGTTGACCCTCCCCATAACCATTTGATGGCCTGATGATGTTCATCGGAAACTTTCGGACATCGAACATAGACACGAGATGCAGATCTCCTGCCATCTTGGAAATGCCATACGGACTGCTCGGTTTCAGTGCCGTCTCTTCAGTCGCAGGAGAATCTACGGCCCCATACAACTCTGAGCTTCCAACCTGTATCCAGCGTTCCAAATACTCCCTCGACAGTAATCCTTCAACAATTTTTGCAAGTGCTGTTACGTTGGTGTCGTAAAAACGCCACGACTTCGCCCACGACGCTCCATGAGCGAGCGCAGCAAAATTGATAATGACTTCAGGCTTCTCCACATCAAACAGCTCAAACAGCCGATCCTGCTCGTAGACGATGTGAATCTGATGATACGCGTATCGGGAATCCCCTCGTCCAACATCGAGAGTATACGCCGGCAGCTTTTCCCCATTTCGCCCTACACAAATTACCTTTCTCGGATTCGCGTTCTTCAAGAGATATGCTGCTGTGTGAACGCCAAAAACGCCGTTCCCCCCCAGAATGATGTAAGTTTTCATCTATCTACCCTCGTGAGATGTTTAAACGTTTCAGAAAGCCCAAATTCCATAGGTGTATAGCGAAAGCTTGGAAAAGCTTTGAGATTCGCAGTGATATCAAAATGCCGATGGGTAATCGGGTTGCTTCGCGGCAAGCATTTAATTTCCGCGTCTGTGCCGGATAGTCTGACCGCGATCTGTGCAATATCGAAAAACGACACCGAAGAGCCTGTTGCGACATTCAATATCCCTTCACTCCGATGCCTGAGACATAAGCCCGTCACCCGACTCACATCTTTGACATACACATGATCTCGTTTTTCCTCACCTCCACCAAATAAGGTTATTGGCTGCCCTTCCTTCGCCAACCGCAAAAAGCGATTTGGGCCATACCCATTATGGGTGTCCCCAGCGCCATACAACAGACTAGGTCGTAGAATCATGAGCGGCACCTTGGTTTGTTGCACCACGTGCTTCAACATCTGCTCACGTACAAAATGCATGAGACCATGCAATCCCGTTGGACTCGCACATGAAGTTTCTTGCACGGGATTCGCATTGTCGTCATACACTGCATCTGACCCGATGTATACGACATGCCCACAGTGTGAATGCTCTAAAGTTGTACTGAAGTGTTTACCCATTTGGATATTCCGCATACACGTACCGACATCCTTGCCTTTATCTGGCGTAAGCGCTGAGATAATGACAAGCGAATCATTCTCATGAAGCACTCCCCGAAGCGCATCCACCGATTCCGGTTGACACAAATCGATGTCCGTTGAAGAGAGCGAGACGGTTGAGGCCAACCGCCCCCGCACCCAGACCATCGACGAAGACGTCCCGGCGTTGGCCTGGC
>DTRN01000043.1 GCA_012965905.1 Nitrospirales bacterium
TTGCTCTTGCGTTGCTTGTCAGATCAACGTGGGGTGTGATTCTTCCGCTTTTTGTTGTCCTGTTCTCTATCGTGTTTACGCTGGGAGTGTCAGGGCATTTTGGAATTTTGCTCACGCCCGTCTCATTAGCGTTTCCTCAGATATTACTTGCCATTGCGATAGCGTATTCTGTGCATATTGTCGTCAGTTATACGCGGTTGCGTCGTGCAGGATCTAACCGGGAAGATGCTGTTCGGGTGACGATTCTTAAGAATCTGACACCGATATTCCTGACCGCAGTTACGACGTCAATTGGGTTTTTGTCCATGACACTCAATGAAGTGCCGCCAGTTCAGCACTTGGGGATTCTAGTCGGGGTTGGGGTTCTCTTTACATTCGTGATTTCCGTGACGTTTTTGCCTGCCTTGCTGGCAGTGTGCCCGTGTGGTGTGAAGCCCATGCCGGCCACGCTTTCAAGCGCACATCCACAGCAAGAGTGGACGGTCTCACTCGGGCGGTTTGTTGTCGAGAATCATCGTGGGTTGTTTTATGGGTTGTTATTCATTGTCGCAGGCAGCAGTATTTTCATTGCTCGCCTGGAACTCGATAACAACCCACTCAATTATTTTAAGATCGGTACATGGCATCGTGAGGCAACGGAGTTTGTCGATGCCAATCTTACGGGTGTGACCTTCACGGATTATTCGCTTCAAAGCGGGCAACCGAATGGAATTACCAATCCGGCCTTTTTAGCAAAGGTTGAGGCGTTTACCAAGTATGTCAGCGCTATTCCGGAAGTGGCGCACGTCAATTCGATCGTTCCGGTAATGAAGAGATTGAATAAGAATCTGCATGCTGATAATCCAGCATATTATCAGTTGCCTGAGACGCAGGAACTCGCGGCCCAGTATCTGTTGCTCTACACCATGTCCCTTCCGTTTGGCTTAGATCTCACCAACCAGATCAATGTGGACTATTCCAGCACTCGTGTCACCGCCACCATGCATAAGGTTAGCGGAAAACGGCATATGGAAATTCTTGATCAAGTCGACGGATGGGTGGAAGCAAACATGCCAGAGGTCAACACGCAGGGGGTGGGGACATGGGTCATGTTTACATTTCTGAGTCAGCGAGTCATTCACGGAATGATCAACAGTCTCATGTTGGCGTTGATACTGATTACGATCGTCTGTGTCGTGACCTTTCGCTCACTTCGTCTTGGCCTGATTAGCCTCATCCCGAACGCGCTTCCGATTCTCCTGACGTTTGGCGTGTGGGGAATGCTAGGGGATCATATTGATTTCGCGGTTTCCATTGTGGCAACCGCTGCGCTGGGCGTCATCATCGACGACACGATTCACTTGTTGGTGAGGTATCAGCGTGGCCGGGAGAATGGGAAACAACGTGGGCAGGCGTTCCAGCATGCCTTGCACGATGTCGGCCATGCCTTGCTGTTCACATCTATCATTCTTGTGGTCGGGTTTGGCTTGTTCTTATTGTCAGATTTTAGAATCAACTCAAGCATGGGCGCGATGATCAGTCTTTCTATCGCGTTCGCACTCGCATTCGACTTTCTGTGTTTGCCGGGGATCTTGATGAAGTTTGACAAGAAGATGGCAAATGAGGGGAGAAGCGAAGCCGCCTAATCTTCCTGAGTCACGCGTCTCACCTCATCAATGGTGGTAAGACCATCGGCAATTTTTCTCCAACCATCCTCTCTCAACGTTCGCATGCCTTGCTCTAGCGCGGTATCGCGTAAGACCTTTGCTTCGGGTCGCTGAATAATGAGCTTCCGGATATCGTCGGTGCAGGGGAGAAGTTCATAGATTCCTGAACGACCGTAATATCCGGTGTCACTACAACGCCGGCATCCTTTACCACGGTGAAACGTCGGGGTCGATAAATGTTTCACGACAGCATGGTACTCTTTTAAGAATCCTGGATCGGGTTCAAACGGGACTTTACACTCGTTGCAGATTAACCTGACAAGCCGTTGGGCGAGAACGCCTATAATTGATGACGCCAGGAGATAGTCTTCAATACCCATCTCGAGAAGACGGGTAATGGCTCCAGGCGCGTCGTTGGTGTGGAGCGTTGAAAAGACAAGATGTCCGGTGAGGGCAGATTGGATCGCAATTTCCGCCGTTTCGCGATCACGAATTTCACCAACCATGACGATGTCGGGGTCTTGCCTGACGATACTCCGCAGGCCATTGGCGAATGAGAGCCCAATTTCGGGCTTCGTTTGGATCTGATTGACCCCACGGAGCTGGTATTCGATTGGATCTTCAATGGTAATAATCTTTTTCTCCGGCGAGTTAATTTTGGCAAGGGTGGCATAGAGCGTCGTAGTTTTCCCGCTGCCTGTCGGGCCCGTGACAAGAATCATCCCATAGGGTCGAGCAATCATCTTTTCGAGCTTTAATCGAATATCATTTGGGAATCCAAGACTGATAAGATCCAAGGCAAGATTTCCCCGATCCAAAATACGCATGACGACGCTTTCGCCATACATCGTCGGGAGGCTCGATACGCGAAAATCGATGTGTTTTCCCCCAATCTTAAGCTTAATTCGGCCATCTTGAGGGAGGCGGCGCTCGGCAATATTGAGCTTTGCCATGATTTTTATGCGAGAGGTAATGGCGGCTTGGAGATGTGCCGGTGGGGATTCCGCGTTATGAAGCACCCCATCGATGCGGTATCGAACCTGAAATTCTCCTTCAAAGGGCTCGAAGTGAATATCACTGGCTCTTGCGTCGAGCGCTCTGGTAATGATGAGGTTCACAAGACGAATCACGGGAGCTTCGGACGCGACGTCCTGGAGATGCTTGATATCGTCTTCCTCATGGCCATCCGTCAATACCTGAGTGAGTTCCTGATTCTCGGGTTGCATGTCTCCGATGATTGCTCCCATCGCAGAATGTTTGTCATATAGCTGCGTGATGGCCTTAAGAATGTCTTCGGGAGAACTCGGACGTCCGGTGACTTCGTACCCCGTCGCTAGTTGAATAGCGTCTATGGTGGTCATATTTGTCGGGTCGGCCATGGCAACCGAAAGTTGATTTTCATCCAGGGTGAGCGGAAATACCTGTTGTTCCTTCAGAAATTTAAGCGGAAGGGAGTCACAGAAATAGGGTTCTGCGGGATAATCGTTGAGTTGAAGCAAGGCATCTGCCATGTTAAGGGTCCGTCACGACATAACAAGCACCATTGGGAGGCCAAGATTTGTGACCGGGGCGAGGCGCGACGAGGGAGCAGAGTGGGCCTCTGAGACCGAGGAGCAACGCTGCCCCGAGCCAAAGATGGGCCTCCCCGAAGGGCCGTGACGCTTGTGGACTGCGCCGGCGTCGCTCATCGCTTGCATACTCCCGGTATGCGCGCGCTTTGCTCCTTGGCACACTCCAAACTCGTCTCGGGCCAATTGGGCCTGTTATGTCGTGACGGACCCTAATATCCACGAGCAGCCATGAGGTCTTGGATTGCATGAACCTTGGAGACAAAACCGGCAGTGATTTCTGACGCGTCTGAAATATCGCGAATGACGTGGGGCGTGATGAGCAGTATGAGTTCGATACGGCTTTTATTTGTCGTCGTTCTCCGAAAGAGGTTTCCCAAGTATGGAATATCTCCGAGTATTGGAACTTTCACGATGGTGTCAAGCACCGTTTCATCAATTAATCCGCCGACGAGAATGGTTTCGCCGTCCTGAACCACCATTGAGGTCACGGCTTGGCGTTTCGAGATGGTCACATCTCTACTTCCCAGCGCGGGAGCATTTACAACGCTTTTCTCAAGGTCAAGGTCGATGGTGACCAGGCCGGTGGAGTTGATAATCGGCGTGATTTTCAAGATTGTGCCGGTATCTTTTCTCACGGTTGCCTCGGCGGCGCCAGGTTCCACACCCGGCCCTTCCGACACTGCCGTACGGATGGCAATTTCATCGCCGATCTCAAGCGAGGCCTCTTTCCCATCAGTCACGAGGAGATGGGGAGAGGCTAAGACGCGGACGATAGACTCATCAGCATGTGCACGTAGCTGCGCGAGAAGATTGACGCGTTCCCCGGCGTCGATCTTGAGCACGTCCGCGCTGAGTGTGCCAGTCGTGCTTCCCCTCAAACGCGGCCCAGTGGAATCGCCTTTGGTCAAAAAAGAGTAGGCAATTCCATACTCCAGATTTTCCTTCAACGTCACCTCGGCGATCATGACCTCAATCAATACCTGCCGTGGCATGATGTCTAATTCTTCTAGTACCCCCCGAACAACGTCAAAGTCACGAGGATTGGCTTTAATGATGAGGGTATTGGTCGTTGCGTATGGAATGATTTTGACTTCACCCGTTAATTCAGCTTGAGTGCCAGGTGTGTGTGATGTCTGAGGCTGTGCGGTAAGCGCGGCGGTTCTCGCTGGGCCACCTTTTGATTCAGTCTTTATAAAGACGCTGTTGAGGATTTCAGCGAGTTCCTCGGCGATGCCGTTCTTGACATGATAGATGTAGGTTTGAATCTCGGTGCCACCCGTCTGCTTGTCCAGCTGCTCTAACCAATGTTCAACAAGATCGAAAGATTCCGGGATCGAACTGATGGCGAGGAGCATATTCGTTCGAGGGATTGGGACGAGACTGATTCCGACTCCCACTCCACTTTTTGTTGGCAGCTCGAACGCAGAAAAAATCTTTTCGAGTTCTTGCGTGATGTCGCTCACGTCGGCAAGTCGAATGGGGTAGAGTCTGACGGAAACTTGCTCAAAGACGTTGGTATCAAAGAGTGTAATCAACGATCGGATCGTCTCGACGTTGTCGGCGAACTCAGTAAAGAGCAGCAGCCGACTTTTTTCATAGGTTGCGAAATGACTCCCCGAAGAGAGAAATGGCTTAATGACCTTCTCGATTTCGGTTGGAGCAATATATCTGAGTGGAACAAGATGAATTTCCACGCCTGAATGTGGTGAGGCGTGTTCCCCTGCATTGTGGGGATGACTGACAATCGGCAACTGGCTATTTACCGTGGCTGTCATGGGCACGATGTGATGGATTGGGCCTATCTTGATTAACGCAGCCCGGTTGATGCGAATAATGTCGTTAAAAAGTGAAAGAAGGTCAGTCTTCGCAATCTCTCCGTTCACGTGGAGATTGACCGTGCCTTTTACTTTGGGATCGATAAGGTAGTCGATCTGTAGGACAGCGGAAAGAATTTTGATGACTTTGTGGAGTTCTGCGTTATCGAAGTTGAGAACAACCTTCTCCGGATTCTCGTGAGGGGTCGGCACAGACGCTTGTTGAAACGGCGTGAGTGACTCCGCAGTCTCCTGGACAGCATTTTGAAATTGTTCATCTTGCATGACAGACTCGGTATCTAAATCTTTCTGGTGTGCTCGTATGAGCCCTTCATTTAGCGGAAGGGCTTGGGGCGTGAGCGATGGTGTGCTAGGACGCGGCTGATTCGTAGAAGCGGCATGCAGGGATTTGCCTTCCGCAGTGACTTCCTGCGTTCCAGCGCATCCGATCCAGAGTGTGCTACAGAGAGCGATCAGAAGGAGATGATACAAAACACGGTTCCAACGTCCCCATGATGGAAGGGAATTGGATACATGACGCACATCAACGGTCATAGCTCGTGAGTTGTTCCTGAACCGCGGGAAGTCTGGTTTTAAAGCCATCCGTTGCCTCGAGGGATTCGTGGAGATTGCGGATCACGTGCGGCGTGATTAACAAAATCAGTTCAATGCGGCTGATTGTTTCTGTTGTATTTCGAAATAAGACTCCCAGATACGGAATGTCTCCCAATATCGGCACTTTGCTGATGGTATCGGTCACGGTCTCGTCAATGAGTCCCCCGACTAAGACTGTTTCCCCATCTTGAACGACCATTGTGGTTGATGTGGTTCGCTTATTAATGCCTATATCCGATGAGCCTTCCGGGGGAGGGGTTACGTTACTCTTTTCCAGGTCAATTTCGAGGGTGACGAGCCCCGTCGCATTGATGTGAGGTGTGACGCGAAGAATCGTTCCGGTATCTCGTCGTTGGATGATCACGTCAACCGGGCTACCAGCATCTGCGCCCGTTGGTCTTGCTTCGCTGGTTCGAATGGCCACCTCATCACCTACACGAATTGATGCTTCCTTTCCATCGGTGGCAATGATATGTGGGGATGCGAGTACGCGAAGCTTGGTTTCGCCTACGAAGGCATTCAACGTTGCCAACAGCGACCGTTGGTTCCCGGATCCGATTCTGAGCAGTCTCCCGGTGAAACCAAGCGCGCTTGAGCCTTCGAGCGGAATGATGTCTGTGGCACTGTCCTGAAATGCATATTCGATTCCAAATTCCGTATTTTCTGTCAGGGTCACTTCAGCTATCACAACTTCAATCAATACCTGGCGCGGAACGATATCCAGTTCTTCAAGAATGCCTTCGACAATTTCGTAATCTTTAGGGTTCGCCTTGATGATGAGGGTGTTGGTCGTTGCATAGGAGATGACGTGGACTTCTCCGGTGATTCCAGCTTTGCCTTCGATACCCTGCGCTTGGGCTGTGTCTGTAGCCTGTTGGTTGCTGGCGGCGACAGCTGCGGTTCGTGGTTGTCCGACAGCGGCTTGCGGATCTTGCATAAAAATGCTGTTGAGGATATCAGCCAGCTCGGTCGCGATCCCGTTCCGGACGTGGTAAATAAACGTGCGAACGTCAACCTCCCCCTCTCGAGTGTCCATTTCCTTTACCCAGCGTTCAGCGACCTGAAGTGCCTCTGGAAGTGAGGTGATGACAAGGAGTGCATTAATGCGAGTAATAGGCACGAAATTGATCCCTGCGCCGCGGCCACTCTTGGTTGGCATCTCGAACGCCGCGAAGAGCTTTTCGATCTCCTGCGCGATGTCGGTGACGTCCGCGTTCTGAATCGGAATCAGTCGCGCTTTGACCTGTTCGAAGACATTGATATCAAAGAGTTCAACAATCGAAAGAATCTTATCGATGTTGTCTGGAAAATCGGTGATGAGCAGCAGACCGCTTTTTTCGTATCCGATGACATGGCTACCGGATGAAAGAAACGGTTTCACAATCTTTTCAACCTCTGATGGTGCGATATAGCGGAGAGGGATAATCTGGATGGTCACAGTGTGCGACTGCTCGCCGATGTCCTCTGAAAGCAGATGGGGCGTTTGCCTCAGTTTCAGTGTTTTTGTTTTCGTGTCGCTCATCGGAACAATATGGTAGACGGCTCCATTCTGAACGATGGCAGCTCGATTGATCCGCAGAATGTCTGTAAAAATGACCATGAGGTCATCGTTTGAAATGGCACCGGTTGCATGGATGTTGACGGTGCCTTTAATTTTCGGATCGATAATGTAGTTTAACCCAAGAATGTCCGCGATAATCTTGATCACCTTGTACAAATTCGCGTTATCAAAATTGAGGACAATTTCTTGCGGGAGAGGGGAGGTATCCGATTCCGGGGCAGGGGTATTGAGTGGAAGTAAGGCCAACCGTGGGTGTTGGTTCGCGTGTGGTTCAGACAGTGCTTGGGCGTTGGCGCCGCCAATAGGCGAACCTGATAGAGCAAGAGCGAAGGTCGCGATCAAAAATCCTATAAAGAGGAGCGTACTCCATGAGACGCGGTTGAATGCCTGCATGGATTTAAGACGCCGATGAGTAGATGACACGATGGGCTCTACTTGTGCGACCTCTTTTTGGCTTTCTTGGCCTTTGCCGGCTTGCCCACGGTTGGGCTACTGTGAGGTGTCGGGGTGACAACATGGCTTCGCCGATTCAATTTATCGTCCGCCATCAGTTCCAGTGTTCGTGTTTCGGTCTCCCCGGCGGCTAGAATGACACGATCTTTCAATATCTCCTTCACCGTATATCGACCGACGGTATCTCCGATCCCGACATCCATGGGGTCTCTCGGTTTCCGGAGGAGGTCAGCGATGAGCGCACGCTGATAGTCACCGAACAGAACCACCCCTTGAAGGGCCAGACGCTCTACCCGTTTCTTTTTTTTATCCCTTTTAGGGTGGGTGGGGCTTCGGCGCGGAAGCATTTTCTTGGGGTTGGGGGACTTGACCTGTGCGGTGCTCTTGGGGAGCGGACGAGGCGCTACTTTCGGGACCGTGTGTTTCTTCCGCGTGGGGTGAAAGAGATCTTTTTCTACAATGACGGAATATGTGTCTTTCGAGGGGCGATTCAGGACCGGCATGTTGGTCTGTGTCGTTCCAACCCGCACAATCGGAGGATGAGGATACCGAGGTGCTGCCGCCTGTGGAGTTTGGATGTATACCTCTTGGTGCAGAAGGAGCGGGAAGTTAGTGGCTGGAACCCAAAGACCTAAAGCGACGGTCACGTTGGTGCCCAGTATGAGTACAACTCCAACGAGGCTGAGATTGATCAGGTGGATCATGCGGTCGCGCTCCTTGGTTTGACGTCGGGCTCCGGGGGCGGGGGCACATCGTGCTCTGATGATTGCTTCATCAAGGCTTCGATAACGATATCTGCGCGCAAGTCACGTGGTTTTTTCGGATTCGGGACCCGGATCGTCAGCTCGGAGACAGACAAAGCATCTGGCTGGTGCTCGATCTCGTACAGGAAGTCTGTGAGGATCTTTGTTTGAGCGGTCAGTGCGACGCGCACCGCGATTTGTGTGTAGATGCCATGCTCCTTGGCATCGAGGACACGGGTGCTCTTGATCTTCATCCCGCTCCGTTGATTGGCGAGATCATCAAGAATGAGCTGAACACGTGCAGCCCCGAGTGCGGAAGTCGAGCTTCCGATCATACGCTGCTCTACTTCCTCAAGCCGGGCCTGGCGTTCAGCCAGTTCGTGCTCAAGTTGGGGAAGCCGGTGGAGTCGTGCCTGGTATTGTTGGAGGAGCGATGCTTTGACTTCCAGTTGGCTCTTCATTGTTTTGTACTGGTCTATGAGAGGAAACGTAATGTACTGAAGACCGAGAAAGAGCAATACGGCAACCAGTCCAATGATGACAGAATTGCGTTCTCGTGACGAAAGCGTCATGGGATATCCGTGCTAGAGGTTACAGGCAACGTACGCACCTTGGCTTGAATTCGAAACTCCTGGCCACTCACAGGCTCACTAAAGTTGACATCGTAAAAGATGGACGAGTGTTCGAGTAGCGAAATTAAGTAGGCTGCGGACGACTTCGTCTTGCCAGTTAAGGTAATACTGTGGCCTTTATAGGTGAGATTTGTCAACCAATTCAGGTCTGGGACGATGGTTGTTAACTCCTTCAGAACGTCTAAGACACCGAGGTGATCGACTGCAAGTGATTCAAGCTCTTGGAGCTGTTGTTCGGCCGCGGTGGCCTCATCTTGCAGTGTCGTCATGGCAGCGATTTGTGGCGAAAGCGTTCTCAGTTGATCATTGGTGTCTTGGAGGGTGCTGCGGGTATTCGTGACTTCAATGGCGAGATATCCGATCGTCAAACATCCCACCAGTGCGAGAAGGGCCATCGTGGGTGCATATCGTCGTCGTTGGGATTGGGATTTGGTCTGTCGCGGGAGGAGGTTGATTGCGGGCGGATCGTTCTGGAGGCCACGCAGCCCGAGTCCCACCAACACCATCGATTCAGACGCAAACGGCTCTGCTGCGGTGACCGGCACTCCCAGGTGGGCTGCCAACGTGTCGAGACTGAGACGTTCACCTTGCGTGCCGGTCTGTGCAAGTATCACCTCTTGAACGTCTTGCCGTTTGCGCTTGATAGCGGCAATGCCTTTATCCATCTCTTCTCCGAGATGCATCACGAGATCGTCTCGTTTCGATATCGATCGTGTATAGCGAAGATGTGGACCTTCCGCGATGATCAACTCATAGCCCGTTTCGGAAACGTCAACCATCGCCCGCAGGGGTGCCGGGAGAGGGGGTGAGGTGTCTCGAAGTTTTCGTATTTGTCGTAAGGTACAGAGCATTGCCGTCGATGTGACCTCCATTGCCGTCGGGGTAACGCCGAGGAGGAGTAGTCGTGTGAGATATCGTTGGAGGCGTACCTTCTCAACGGCCGTGAACAGGAGGGTGAGGGTGTTCGCATCCGAGTTGCGAGCCACGATCTGAAATGCAAAATGGGCTTCGTCATTCGCAAATGGCGTATAGCGGTCCAGTTCATAGGTCAATACCTGTTGGAGATTCTCTTCAACGACCATCGGGAGTTGAATCTCTCGCAGCACGACGTCTTCACGTGGGATTGAAACAAACACTTGTCCATTGCAAATTTTGTTCTTCTTCAGGAAGGCCGCGACTTTCTTCTTGAGCAAAGCGGTGTCGCTGTCACTCTCTTGCCCAGGAGACGCTGACGGAATGGTGAGTTGCCCGGTCACCTTCGCGCGTGCTCCGGACCCTTGCAAGCAGAGAAACTCAGTGTGCGCGTCCGTGAGACGAACTGCGAGGCTTGTCGCCATTACGATATGTACCCTTTATGACTGCTGGTAGTGCGTATACACATTGTCATTCCACTGGAGGATTCTATGCTCTTTCGTGGTGATGGAAACGATGGCCCGTATGTGGTGATAGATCGGACTCACCGCGATTTTCCCCCGGGCATCGATGGTATACGTGCCACTTGGCTGAAAACTGATAAATGGACTTGCGTCGTCGATGTCACCGACGAAAGGATCGAGTTCTTCAGTCGTGCGAAACGTGAAAAACTCTCGTTCGGCCACAATGAGGCGCGCGTGAGATCGATCAATCCCTGGGACCGACATCAGAACTTCGAGAGGAGCGGTATTCACGTTCACTTTGAACTGCATCAGTTCCTCCTCCTCGTCATCATCTGGTGATCCTGCCTTTGCGAATCTGGCACCAAGGGAGGCGGTGAGCACATCGACAAGACCAGTACGCCCTCGTCTCCCTGGCTCAGGTTGCCGTCCATAGAAAATATCAGCGGTCATGCCTTTGACCCACAGAAGTTCATCCATGGTATCAAAGGGGCCATTTTTTGCATGATACGGCTCGGGCAGTGACAGGTAATAGATATCTTCCGCACCGTTGCGATGGTAAATGCTGTCCGGGTCGCGCCAATCGAGAATAGGATCCACCATCCCGGAGATGCCTCGGTCAAGGCGAAGTGTCCTGAATAATTCTCGTAACGTCGACCCATTTGCTTCGTTGATGTTAATTTTTCCGCCTTCGTCAAAGATTCGAACTTCCGCAGTGCCGTTGCCCAATGTGACCTGATACGGACGGCCATCTGTCGTCCAGAGAGACTCCAAGGGATCGGTAACAGGAGGTGGAGTAGGGGTCGCAAAGTCCTCCTCCTCGTCATCATCCGGTTCGCTAATCACGGGGCGGCTTAGTTCAGCAATGGCTTTGTATATTCCCGCTCGCGCCAGATAGTACGCTTCCGTTGACTCTCGCTGATTGAGAGTGACTTTTGCTTCAGTTCGCGTCATCAGTGAAAATTCAAATGCAAGCACGGTCAGGAGCATCAGGATCCACAGGACGAGTACGAGAGCCATGCCGTCCGCTTGTCGCGCAGGCTGTGTTCCTATGTTCAGTGGCTCAATCGTCGTCATCGTCATCAAAGAAATCGTCGTCATCGTCGGCATCTCCGGCACCGCCAGCCGTCGTGTCGGCACCTGCTTTCTTGTCGTCTTTTCCTTGGGCCATGAGGGGAATCAGAAGATCGGAGACGGAGGGTGAGTCTTTCGGTCCATATTCCAAATGAAGTTTCACAGCAGAGGGAAGCGTTGTCTGCGGCAAGAGGGCAAGGAGGTCATCAGAATTCACAGGGGCCGCTGGTGGAACCGGCTGCGTTGGATCTTTGATGATCCATTCAGGAAACCACGTTCCGGATTTGCCATCGTAATACTCCACTTTCAAGGTGGTGACGCCTGAAAGTAGTCGAGTTTTTTCATCGTCGGTAAACGGCGCCTCATAAAATTGCCGATGGTAGACAGAACGATAGGCGGCAATGAGGTGACTCGTTGGCAAGTCTTTTTCGGGTTCCAGGTAGTACACGACGAGATGCAACCCCGCCTGGCTTTCGATGCCAAGGGGTTTGGTGGTGACGAACGCGACGGATTCTGGGCCACCATCGAAGACAAGCAGTTTCTTTGAAGGATCCTGGGTACCATCTTCTTTTGTGATTGGAATTCGCAGTGGGTAGGCGGAGCGCAATTGTTGGGACAACATCTCGGTGACAACAGCTGTCTGCTGATTCTCGAATTGTGATGTCGTTCCTTTCTCCCAGGTCTGGATGCTCAACGTTGCGGCTTGGGCTAGGATCACCATTACCACCCCAAGAAGTGTGATGGTGATCAGAAGCTCGAGAAGTGTGAAGCCTTCTTTGAACGTGAGGTCAGGGGATGATTTCTTCACTTGGTTCCTCAAGTTCTTCTTTCTCAATGAGTGCTGGGAGTGCCGGAGCAAATGCGACGAGTGTATGTAGGCTGGTGGATGGGCTCGACGGGTCGGCATCCCATCTGACTGAGACTATGGCCTCGTAGAGTGGCGCGAGAGAGATCAACTCGGCTTCATCACCGTCGTCCTCGTCGACCGGGAGCAGATCAGGGGAGGGATTGGCGGGAACGACGACCCGCTCCCAATAAAGTCCATCGGGGCCCTCTCCGGATTCCGGTTCCAGCGGCGCTCCTCTCATGACCATGAGTTCTTCGATTTTTTGCTGCGCAAGAGCTATGGCGTGCGTGTAATCCTGAGATTTTTTAACCGCGCGAAGCGTGCCGGAGAACAATTGAAAGAGAATGGGAAGCGCAATGCCGAGAATCATAACGGCAATAAGAATTTCAAAGAGGGTGAACCCTTGGGTTACGCGAACGCGATTCATCAGTTATTTTGATGTCTGTTTTGTTGACGCGAGCCCAGTCACGATGTTGACGTTGATCTCAATTGTTTCTTTTTGGCCGTTGCGACCCATCTGTATGGTCCCGCCACCAGAACTTCCATTAGGGTAAAACACGAGTGTGCCGGTGCCGCTGGTTTTCTCGTGTTTCTGGGCCTTCACTCGGAGCGTGTCGGTGTGAGAGAGCGGCAATCGTGTCATGTGTCTCGTTTGTTTCGCGTTCTGTTGCTGAGCTGCGTCGACCCATACTTGATGTTCGTCGAGATCAATCGAAAGTGTGTATGGAGCTTTGTGTGCGATTGCCTGGGATCGCGCGAGCCTGAGCATGGCCGAGACTGATCGAACATCTTTTTGGAAGTGGGCCCGCTCGAGACTGTGAGAAATGGTCGGGGCGACCAGCGCGACTGAAATGCCGATCAGAATCAGAACGACGACCAGCTCGATGAGCGTGAACCCATTAGGAGCTCTAGCGCTCATCCGTCCCGTCACCCCAATTTACGACATCGGCATTTTCGCCCTCACCGCCGGATGTTCCATCGGCGCCATTCGAGCTTAGGTCATAGTCACCGTGCTCGCCGGGCGAGGAGTACTCGTACTCCCGGCTCCAAGGGTCGAGTGGAACAGGCTTAGGGAGATAGGGTCCTGCCCATTTCTCAACTCCTGATGGTTCCTCACGCAGGGCTAGCAAGCCTTCGGAGGACTCTGGGTAACGACCGACATCGAGTCGAAACATATCTAGTGCGGTTCCCAGCATTTCAATCTGCGCCTGTGCCGCTTTGATTTTGGACGTCCCTACTTTGCCAAAGAGTCGGGGACCAACGAGGGCCGCAAGCAACCCGATGATAATCATGACCACCAATAGTTCGATGAGAGTGAAGCCCTTTCGATTTCGTTTGTGTTTTGACATGCGCCTACCTTTTAGAGTGGAAGCTCGTTAATGCTAAAGATGCCGACGAGCATCGAAATAACGATTCCGCCGACGATGAGTGCCATCCCAAGTATCATGATTGGCTCCAACAGAGCAGTTAAGCGTTTAATTGATGTACGCACTTGTTGGTCATACGTATCTGCGACGGTCAGCAGCATGGCATCAAGGCGACCGGTTTCATCCCCCACGATGGTCATCTGGATAGCAAGAGAGGGAAAGACTTGAATCTGTTTGAGCGCGTCGCCAATACCAACCCCGCCCTTGAGGTGTTGCCGTGCCTCGTCGATGGCTTGCGAAAACACACGATTATCAACCGTCTCTTTAACAATTTCCATCGCCTGAAGAATTGGAACGCCGTTACGAAGAAGGGTCCCAAGTGTCCGCGTCAATCCTGCCACTTCTGTTTTCTGTAGCACGCTTCCGAGAACGGGAAGGCCGAGCTTGAACTTGTCCCAAATGAGGAGACCGGCAGGTGTGTAGGTATAGAGACGCCACGCCACGATCAGGCTCAGACAGACGGCGATAAAGCCCCACCAATAGGTGCTTAAGATTTCGCTTATGGTTAATAAGAATTGGAGCGGGAGTGGGAGAGAGACCGCCGCATCCTCGAAAATTGTGGCAAAGCGCGGAACGACAAACGCGAGAAGCAGTGCAATTGAGGCGCCGCTGGCAACGAATAGCACAATCGGGTAGGCCATCGCAGAGCTGAGATAATCCTTGAGATCTTGCGCGCGTTCCAGAAACTCTGCGATGCGCCGCAACACCTCATTGAGGACCCCGCCTGTTTCACCGGCACGAACAAGGTTGACGTACAGTCGCGAGAAAATGTGTGGGTGCTTTGCGAGGGCATTGGCCAGGGAGCTGCCTCCCTGCACATCGGCGAGCACTTGGTCGATCACCTGTCGCAGGGCCTGATTTGGCGTCAGTCCGGATAGAATTTTCAAGCTGCGATCAAGAGGCAGCCCTGCTTCAAGCAGTGTCGCCATTTCTTGAGTGAGCGTCAGAACGTCGCGCTTCGACACTCGCGAAATGAGGGAGCGAAGAGAGATACTCATCGATGTCGGTTCTGGACCTCGCTCTTCGGCCACCCGAATGGGGATTTTCCCATCGCCCTGTAGCCGCGAGACAACCGCTTGCTCCTCACGGGCTTCCATGGTGCCTTCGGTGACGACTCCGTCACGATCTGTCGCGCGGTACGTGAATACGGGCATTACGTGCCTCAATATCTTCTAACTCGTCAAAAAGCCAACGGTAGTAGGATAGCCGACCGACAGGAAAGATTCAATGAAATCAAGAGATTACGCTAAACAAGCTGAATATGCTATTACTGACCGACAACCGCATCTTATCGTAGCTCTGTGGGGGCCTCAGTGGAAGTGGTTGTTGCGCTAGAGTGACGTGAAATTGTATCCCGTATGTAACCCTCCGAAATGGGCATTGTTGTTTCTGATCGCGATCAGCGCCTCTGTTGGCCTATTCGTTACGATCGGTGATGCGAACGGGCAGGGCATCGCGCCGCCAGATGACGGGTCTCAGATCACGGTCTCCATCGTCACCTTTGGCTCGGGTGAAGAGTCCTGGCAGCGCTTTGGTCACAATGCGCTCTGGGTTCGCGACCCGCTCCGTGGGATTGACACGCTCTACAATTACGGAAAGTTCAGTTTCGAAGAAGAGAACTTCATCGTTCGCTTCATCCAGGGACACCTGCGGTATTGGGTTGAGGCACAAGACCCCGCATTGACGTTCCAATTCTACACATCCATGAATCGATCAATTTATATTCAGGACCTTGCTCTCACTCGCAACCAACGGGTTTCACTACGAGATTTTCTGGAGTGGAACATCAAACCCGAGAATGCGTTTTACGACTATGACTACTACACCGATAACTGTTCGACACGAGTGCGCGATGCGATCGATCTTGGCGTGGGCGGCGAGGTCAAGCGACAAACGCATACCATTCCAACGCATGCGACGTTCCGATTTCACACCCAGCGGCTGGCGGCAGAACCTCCATGGCTCTATACGGCCCTTCTCCTTGCGCTTGGCAATCCCGTCGATCGGCCGATTACCCTCTGGGAGGACATGTTTATTCCCATGACGCTGCGGGAGCATATTCGAACGGTGATGATTCCTGACGAACAGGGTGAACTGGTTCCCCTTGTGGC
>DTRN01000044.1 GCA_012965905.1 Nitrospirales bacterium
GCCAATCAGATCCTCACTCCGCAAGGTGCCCTTGCCCTTGTTCTCTCCATTCGTCACCGTCCCATTGATGTCTCCAGTGGGGTTTTCGCGACCATCGAAGAGGAAGACCACATTGGGGCCGTTCTCCGATGCGCTGCCCATATGGATATGAGCCTGGGTGATGCCGGTAATGTTCCAACATTTCAGTTTGTATTTTAACCCCGTATCGGTGACGCGGAAGTTGGCCATACAGCTGGCATCTGTCGCAACACCGTCAAAGTTATCGCCCGCGATCTCTTGGCTGCCTGTTGCAAGCGCGGCGTACAAATCGCCCACGACGTTCCGATCATTAATCATCGTCACTTGTCCACGGACTTCATTGCTGGGGTGGGCCTCGGTATGGACGTTAAAATAGGTCTGATCGGAGCGAATCATGTCCATCAGGTCAGCTAAGGTTTTTCCTTCCATGACGATGTCTTCATCCGTCAGCATGCCCGAACTGAGTGTTCCATTGATCTCCCCAGTGGGATCTTGAGGCCCAAACAGGAACACTATAGGGCGTCCGCCCTCCTGTGCTCGGCCCATATGGATATGCGACTGTACCGCCCCGGTGAGATTAAAACATTCGACTTTATACTTGATGCCTGTCTCCATCATGAGCTGGAAATACGCCCGACAGGTTCCATCAGTTTCCACGCCGCCTGGCGGATCTGTAACTGTTTGCGATCCAGTCGCCAATGCCATCGCCACATCATCGGCATGGGCCTGGGGAACTAAAAATAAGAGTGACAGGGCAATCAACGGAAACAGCCAGAGTTTTCTCATCTCGTTATCCTCCATCATTAGTTCCACGGCCAACGTATTTCGATTGCGATACAACTATTGATTTTATCACAGGAGAAGTCAAATCCTAGTCATAGCCAGAACGAAATTGTGACCTGACCCACCGCCCCTTCTCTCCCTAATCTCCCTGCACCCCTGCACAGGGTACATGTTGCTCCCCATTGCTCTGAGAAGCATGACAAGAGGGTGTTGCTGGTGTGCACCCCAAATGAGGGGAGAGGTGGATGGAAGGGTTGCTGACGAGAGAAGGCACTCTGGCCATAACCCCATTAAGGTGAATTTGGGAATCGGGGTCTGCTAATCAACTTCTAATGCAAATCCTAGTGATTGTTATGAATCCACGCGAACACTCTTTTTTTTATCCCTCACCCCCTACCCCCCTTGTCGCGGGAGAGGTCAAGCCAGGGCTATAGCTGAAACCGTTTAGTGATCGACTTGGTTGCAACAATTATTGGAATTATTTGACAGGCTTCCACTCGCGAGCGAGCTTTTGTGCTTCAGCAATTTGTTGTGGGGTCATAAACGTCGCAATTGCATCACGTTTCTTAACCATATCCTCTTGCCCTTGAGAAGCCGCGAGATTGGCCCACACGTGGGCGAGTACGGAATCCTGAGGAATGCCTTTACCCTCAAAGTACATCGCGGCAAGATTGTGTTGGGCCTTCGTATTGCCAGCTTCAGCGGCTTTTGCATACCACCGCACCGCTTGCTGGTAGTCCTGCGGCACACCCTGTCCGTTGTCGTACATCAAGGCAAGATTGTGTTGGGCCTTCATATTACCAGCTTCAGCAGCTTTCGTGTACCACCGCACCGCTTGCTGGTAGTCCTGCGGCACACCCTGCCCCGTGTAGTACATCAAGGCAAGATCGTATTGGGCCTTCATATTGCCAGTTTCAGCGGCCGTCCTTAACAAGTGCAGCTCATAGTCGTCTGCCGTCACAACGCCAGTCATGCCGAACAACAGCAGCAGTGCCAGCAATATGTGCTTCATCATTCCCCCCTTCCAGTTATGGCGCCTTCCAAATGACATTCCCATCATCATTAAACAGCACCAATATCGAGACGGTGCTGCATTGCATCTAATATTGGCTCAGTCATGGCATGGCCCTCCGTGGATACAGGTTGGTGATGGCTATTCTACGGAAGTGGGGAAGGAATGAAAAGTGAAGTCAGATTACCTGGGTGGGTTCACGCCCTGCCTTGTATACCCCCTACCCCCCTTGTTGCGAGAGAGATCAAGCCAAGGCAATACCCAAGAGCATTTAGTGATTCGCCTCGCTGCAATAATTATGAGAAATAATATCTGGAATTGTGGTGAGGAAGGGATGCGGGAGAAGGTGTTACATAGGTGTTAGAAATACCGACAAAGTGGTGGGGTGAGAGGCAAAGTGAAACCAAGAGAGACAAGTCGAAGTGTTGCAGGAATGCAGCAATAATGGGGGGATTGCCCATTTAGCAATAGCTTGAGCAACCCCCTATGCCTTCATTTTGAGTCTGGCGCGTCTGCCAGTTCCGCCATCCGGGCATCATATCCAATTTGTCGCAGAGACATTATAAGTGTCCAAAAGTCGCTTTCAAACGCCTGTCCTTGTTGTCTACAACAGCTGAGCTTTTCGAAGGCAATGGCAGATCACTCAATCTGCTCAACGGAGCGGAACTTCATACGTAGCAGGCACTCGCGTCCCTCATTCTGGTTTCCTTCTGGAGAGACAAAGCTGGCGTGGATTTCGCCTTTTAACGACACTGGCTGAAGGTCTTCATCAAGCGTAATCTTTCCATAGATCGAAAAGAACCACGCTCCAAACACCGGATCTTGGACTGCGGGCTGAATGAAATCCGCTCTGATAGCGACAAAGTCCGCGCGTGTTGCGGATTTAATGTACCTCACCATTTTCATCACAATTGGGTTCTCAAAATCAGGGTTGAACGCCACAGTCAGTTGCCTTGGATCATCGAAACTAAACCATAGCCCGCTGGTTGGATTTTCTTCGAACGATTCTGTTTGACAGGCCTCAACGATCTTGGTGATATCGAGCCTGAATACATCGGCTGCGTACACCGTCGTATAACTGAAGCACATCACAACAAGCGATGCCAATAATATCGGTTTACTCATCCAAACCTCCGTTCTTGATCAAACACTCAAAGCAGATTTTGAGATTGTAGCACTGCCCCACCCAACACCGGAAATAGCCGTACGCACTGCGATCATGATATAACCTTCGGCGCTGTACTTTTGCATCACCATACATGATGTGTCAGGATCGATGTCCAACGAGGAAAAAAGAAGCACGCACGCGAATTGGAATATCTATGTCGCTACGGCCACAATCATATTGTTGAGCGCATCCGGTATGACATCCGCGCAACCTCGCGATGCGAACGCGTCAGCAACAGGAAACGAAGGGGCTCCCATGGTCCACATTCCATCGGGTCCGTTTATCATGGGAAATGATCATGGCGTGGGCAGTATGCGGATCGACGAAACACCTGCACACACGGTCTATCTTGATACATACGACATTGATTTGTATGAAGTCACGAACACGCTCTATTTTCGTTTCGTTGAGGAAACCGGGCATCGGCCCTCCACCTTTCGCAAGAAAAAGAAATTCAACGGTCCGAACCAGCCGGTGGTTGGAGTGAGTTGGGACGATGCAGCCGCGTACTGCGCGTGGGCAGGAAAACGGCTGCCAACCGAAGCGGAGTGGGAAAAGACTGCGCGAGGAACAGATGGACGGCAATACCCCTGGGGACTCCTTAAGGAGTCCCCGCGAGCAGACGGCAAGGCGAAGCTTCGCCGTCCCCCAGAGATCGGAAGTGATGAAGGCGGGAAAAGCCCATTTGGTGTCTACGATATGGTGAGCGGCGTGCGCGAGTGGGTTGCCGACTGGTATCTGACGGAGTACTACGCGAAAAGCCCTGACCGCAATCCTCTAGGCCCGAAAACGGGTTTTAAAAAGGTTTTGCGCGGGAGTTCGTGGATGGCAAAGAGTGAGATTTCTGATCGCGTCGCGCTACGCCGCCGGGACTCGCCCAGTAACCGGAAAAACTATGTCGGGTTCAGATGCGCGATGACACAATCCGCGCAAGATTAGACACTACCTTTCAAACAACCAGGTGACGCCACACCGTCCAGACATCGAGCGGGTCATCAAAACGATCCGCGAGCAACTTCAGATCCTAGCAACGTCTATTGGTCTTACTCCACTACGGGGTGATGCCTCCAATCGTGTCTACTACCGTGTTTCTCTGAGATCGACGCCCCTACACTGCCCGCAGTCTCTCGTCCTGATGCAGCTTGCTGATCCCGAAGGCTTTAAGGAATCTGAAGAAGCAATCAGCACGAGCGACATCCCGATTGCGGAACTGCCGTTCGCAAATGTTCATGCCCATCTACAATCGTCGAATCTTCCCGTTCCTCGTCTCCACTACTACGATCGCGATGCCGGGATTCTCTATCTTGAAGATCTCGGGGATGTGACACTTGAACATGCCGTGCGCAATGCTGACCCTCATGTCATCCACACGCTGTACACCCAGGCAATCGATATCTTGATCGATATGCATACGAACGCATCTCGTCAAGGCGAGACAAGTCGACCATGTATCGCATTTGGGCGGATGTTCGACGTCCCGCTGCTCATGTGGGAGTTCAATCACTTTATCGAATACGGAATTATTGCTAGAAATGGGCGCGTTATGTGCTCAAACGATTTCCTCCCGTTGAAAGAAGAGTTTCAGAAGATTGCCGAGTGTATTGCATCAGAACGTCGGGTATTCACTCACCGTGACTACCATTCTCGGAATCTCATGGTACACGGAAATCAGATTGGTCTTCTGGACTTTCAGGACGCCATGATGGGACCGGCGGCGTATGACTTGGCATCACTTCTCAGAGATTCATACATTCAAATTGACGAGGAACTCGTCGACGAATTAATCATGAAATATATCAAGGGCATGCCCAAAAACTCCATCGGCGATGTGGACGACTTTCGCCGGATCTTCGATTTCACAAGTATTCAACGTAACCTCAAAGCCGCTGGACGATTTGTCTATATCGCCTCTGTCAAACATAACTCGAAATTCCTTGCTGATATTCCTCGAGCCCTCGGATACGTGAGGAGAAATCTCCAGAAATATCCCGAGCTCAAACTACTCCACACCCATCTCGCCCCGTACGTCCCGGAGCTCAGTTAGACCACCCATGCGTGCGATTATTCTGGCCGCCGGATTTGGAACGCGATTACGGCCTCTGACCAACACCATCCCAAAACCTCTCCTTCCTGTCGCACAGCACCCTTTGATCGTCTGGAATCTGCGTCTCCTTCGAGACCATGGCATCACTGAGGTCATCGTGAATCTTCATCACCTCGGTGACCAGATCGAGCAATATCTTGGCAGTGGGTCTCAACTGAATATGCACATTACCTATTCCCGAGAGGAGACAATTCTCGGCACAGGAGGCGGGATCAAACAAGCCGAACCGTTTTTACGAGAACCATCCGACGATGCATTTTTGGTGCTCAATGGGGATACATTGATCGATGTCGACCTGAGCCAACTGATCGACTATCACGTGATGCACGGTGGCCTTGCAACCATGGTGGTTAGAGATGATCCTGATATCGAACGTTGGGGAGCGCTCGAACTGGACGATTCTGATCGGATACTCACCATCTTAGGGCGTGGACAACACGACGCACACAAGACTCAGTCGATAACACGCAAAATGTTTGCAGGCGTACATGTCATGAATCCTCTCTTACTGCGAGAGATTCCCATTGGGCAAGAATCATCCATCATCAATCCGTACATGGATTGCTTGGAACATGGTGCAACCATTTACGGGTACCAGGCGACCGGTTACTGGTCAGATGTGGGGACTCTGGAACGATACGATCAGTCACAGCAGGATGCGAAGGATGGAAAACTCGGCTGGATTACATGGTAAGTCTCATCATTTACCAATACAGAATTCGCTGAAAATCTGACCCAGAATATCATCCGTCGTCGTCACGCCAACGATTTCACCCAAGGCATCGACCGCCGCGCGAAGATCCAGTGCGAGACATTCGCCTGGCTGCTGATTTTCAATTGAACCCAGCACTAACTCCAACGCGTCTCGTGCTTTGCATAGCGCATTTTTATGTCGAACTTGAGTCACGATCACTTGATCATCCGACTGCCGTGTCGTATGGAGAACCGCCTTCTTCACGGCATCTTTCAGGTCCTCCAATCCCGTCCCAGTCGTTGCGGAAATACTCACGACCAATGCATTCGCATGCTGTTTTCTCAGCTCATCGACAGATATCTGTGTGCCAAGATCTATCTTATTCAGAACAACGAGGTATTGTTTGCCCTGTACCTGCTGCAGTATTTCACGGTCCTGCTCTTCAAGCCGTGTGCTTCCGTCGAGCACAACAAGAATAAACTCCGCCTGTTCCAACGCACGATAGGTTCGGCGAACCCCTTCCTGCTCTATGACATCACGACTGTGACGAATCCCTGCCGTATCCAGTAACTTGAGCGGAATTCCCCGTATGTTCAGATACTCTTCCAGCACATCACGTGTTGTCCCCGGCAATGGCGTTACAATTGCTCGATCGCTCTGTGTTAAGGCATTTAGCAGACTGGATTTCCCAACGTTGGGGCGGCCGATGATAGCGGTCACGAGCCCGTCTCGAAGTATTCGTCCTTCTTCAGCCGTGTCGATCAGGGCTTGCAGTGCCGTAATACTTGCCCTGATCCCATTGACACGCTCCTCAGAGGTCACGAAGGTGATATCTTCTTCTACGAAATCAATGCCCGCTTCGATATGCGCGAGCAGATGCACGAGGTTGTCTCGGATTTGCGTGATGGGTTGTGAAAGCTTGCCTTCAAGTTGATGTAACGCCGCATCCAATCCGCCACTGGTCCGCGATCGAATGATGTCCATGATGGCTTCGGCTTGGACGAGATCGATACGACCATTGAGAAACGCTCGTTGCGTGAATTCTCCAGGTTCGGCCAGAACAGCACCACGTTGCACCAACAGTTCCAGCACATGGTGAAGAACCAACGGACTTCCGTGACAGTGAATCTCCGCCATGTCCTCACGCGTGTACGTGTGTGGTGCATGCATGACCATCAACATCGCCTCATCAACTATTGTCATTGAGTCAGGATTCTCGATTCGTCCGAGATGCATCACATGGCTCTTCCATTGTTCGAGTGGTCGACCATGCCTTGGAACGAATAGTTGCTTCAGAATCTCAATCGTTTCCGGGCCACTGACACGGATGATGCCGATTGCCCCTTCCCCTGAAGCGGTGGCGATGGCGCAGATGGTGTCGCCAATATGGCTGGGATTATGCATTGTTTACGGCATCCACGAATATGAATGCACAAGACGACACGGTGTGACAGGATGAACTACTTACTGTCTTGGGATCGTTTGCCTTGCTTCTTGGATTTCTTGGAGGATTTTTTGGATGGTTCTGTGTCACCGCTGGAGGCGGATGGGGATTTCGAGGCCGTGTCCGTCGCGTTCGGAGTGGTCCTTGGACCAAGAATCCGCTCAGTGGCGTACTGCTGGGCAATGGTGAGCACATTGTTGACGACCCAATATAACACTAGTCCGGATGCAAAATTGAGAAAGATAAACGTGAGAAAGAACGGCAGCATCAACATGATCTTCGCGTGCCGCGGATCCATCGGCGTTGGCTGGATCTTTTGCTGGATAAACATCGAGACGCCCATCAACACCGGAAGGACAAAGAAGGGATCCGGCGAGGAGAGATCGGTAATCCAAAGCATAAACGGCGCCTGTCGGAGCTCAACCGTCATATACAAGATGTTGAACAGCGAAATGAACACCGGCATCTGGAGGAGAATCGGCAAACACCCACCAACCGGATTTACCTTCTCATTCTTGTAGAGATTCATGACCTCGATATTCATTTTCTGTTTATCATCTTTGTACTTCTTCTGAATTTCCATCATTTTCGGTTGGAGCTTCGACATGGCCTTCATCGAGACGTAGGCCTTATACGTGAGCGGAGCAAAGAGGATCTTGACCCCAATAGTCAAAATGATAATGGCCAGACCGTAGTTGTGTGTGTAGTCGTACAAAAAACTAAGAACAGAGAAGAGCGGGAGGGCCACCGCACGAACGAGGGTCCAACTTCCGTAAATAAACCAGCCAAAATCAATGGTGTCCTCAAGACCGACATGGAGGTCGCGCAGCCCGTTGTAGGATTTCGGCCCCGCATACAATTGATAACTCGCGGTCTGAGGTCCTTGCAGCGGATTCACCACCACTCCGGCCGAAAACAGTTTCTCATCCCGGGGGAATACCTTTACCTTCCCCTCTGCGGGAATGCCTTCCTCCGAGAGATCAGGAATCAACGCAGAAATAAAATACTTATCCTGAAGCGCGACCCACCCAATGAGCCCTTCACGTGTCTCCTCAGCCTCTGGGCTATCCTTGTTGATCTCGCCATTAATGAATGTCGCAGGACCGTTGATCCCAATGAAACTTTGTGCATTCCATTCGGTGACCCCGAAATTTGTGCCAAGCGTCACGATATACGGATCTGACAATCCGCTCGTTTCAATTTCGATATCCACCACGTAGCTGTCGTTTGCGAAAGTCATACGCTTTGCAATACTCACGCCGGTTTGTGGATCTTGATACCAAAAGGTGAGATTGCCGGTGGGTTCGAACTCGCTCAGTTCGAGATCACCGCCCTCTACCGTATATACCACGGTCGAGAATGCGTGATTCGGTTCAGAGGCTTCCGTCAAGATGGCAAGCGGACTAGGATACGACACTTCGGGATCAGCGATAAGCTCAATCGGTTGAGGGTCTTTCACATCTGTGTTGAGATGACGCCTCAGGGTCCAACTTGTCAGGACCCCCCCAGCACTTGAGAATACCGCTCGATATAGATCAGTGTTCACCATCACGTCTTGTTCCAAGACAAGAGTATTTTGGAACTGCGTGGCTGCCTCGGGAAGAAGCATCGCCGGAATCTCTTCGGAGAAAACGGGACTTCGTTCATCTTGATCAATAAACGTAAAGTCCCCATCTTGAAATTCTTCGTCCTGAAATTCCTCGTCCACTGGCGGCGCAGGAGTGATGATGCCCAGCTTCTCCAAGAGGAGAGGATAGAAAATAATAATTGTCAGCGAGATGACGAGAAAGAGGATGACCCGCTTTTCCATCTATTGACGATGTCCTTCTAAGGCCGGCAAGCCGTTATCGAACAGGATCGTACCCTCCCGGGTGGAAGGGATGACATTTCAAAAGACGCCGGACGGCTAACCAGGTTCCTTTGAACGCACCGCATTGATGATATGCCGTCATCGCATAGGAGGAGCAGGTGGGGTAGAATCGGCACGAAGGCGGAAAAAGCGGAGAAACGATCAGTTGATAGAGACGAAGGAGAAGAAGAATGCCCCTTGTCATTCAACAGGTAATTTCTGGACGAGGCCGTGCTTCACTAGCGTAGATTGCCAGGCTTGATTGATCACGTGGTACGGCACCTTTTCCATGCCTCGCCTGGGGAAGAACACGAGATCGGTATTTTTGGTCAAATCGATGCGGCCATGGCGCGTCACTTCCCGAAACACGCGTTTCGCTCGATTCCGCTTTACGGCATTGCCAAATCGTCTACCCACCATGATTCCAATCCGATTATGGGGAAGCTCATTTGGCCGATGCAGAATCTTAAAATATTCCGTTCGAACCCAGCTGCCTTCATCGAACATTCTCTGAAAATTCGCGCGATTCCGAAGAATATGTCGATGCCGAGCCATGATGTGGGAAAAACCGGATGTGGTCACACAGAGAGGCGAGTGCGTCCCTTGGCCCTCCGCCGCGCCAGAACTTTACGCCCATTTTTCGTTCGGCTTCGTACCAAGAAGCCGTGAGTCCGTTTCCGTTTCTTATTCGATGGGTTGTGGTAGGTAAGAGACATAGTGTGCGACCCCTTTTTGGTGTGAAATCAAACGGTACGGATTATAGGAACCCCCTCAAACACTGTCAACCCAATGACAATGAACGATTATTTGCACACCCGATTCGTTGACAAACGCCCATATGACCCATAAAATTCTCGCTCGCAGATAGCATTATCTCCTAAAAACGTAGGACTCCTCCATGAAACATGTGCTGGTGCCATTGGCGACGGGTTTTGAAGAAATTGAGGCGATTACCGTCATCGATATCCTAAGACGTGCCGGAATGACAGTCACTGTCGCAGGAGATGCCGGGCCAGACGGAACCATACCCGGTCGGACTGACATCAAGGTTGCGCCGGATTGTTCCCTGGATGACATCGCGGCAAGCGACTCAGCAGATTTCGATGTGGTTGTGCTACCAGGCGGCCTGGGAGGAACCGAACGTCTCCAGAGGGACGAGCGAGTCAAGCGCATTCTCAAGCACATTGATGCCAACAACGGGATTACAGCAGCGATTTGCGCCGCCCCAACCATTCTTGCTGCATTCGGTTTGCTTCACGGCAAAACGGTGACAAGTCATCCAACAGTGAAAGACAAGCTGGGCGAAGCCATGTACAAGGACGAACGTGTAGTGGTGGATGGACGGCTCATCACCAGCCAGGGACCCGGCACCGCAATGGAGTTTGCGCTCGCACTCGTCGAGCACCTTGAGGGTAAAGAAAAGATGTTAGAAGTAAACGAGGGCGTCCTCGCGAGGCTCTAGAAACCACACATGGCCATCAAAACCATATTCCTGGACGCAGGCGGAACCCTGATTAAGGTGAAGGGAACAGTCGGTGAAGTGTATGCGACGACAGCCAAACGTCACGGATTCCATATCGATCCAGGCCACATCAACGGCGCCTTTCGGCAAGCCTTTGACAAGGCCCCTCCACTCGCCTTTCCAGGCACTCCCGACGATCAGCTTCTCGAAAAAGAAAAAGCGTGGTGGATGGGCGTGGTTCAAGATGTGTTCGGCGTCATTGGGATAGACAGAACGGACGAAAGATTCCCTGCTCTCTTTCAAGACTTGTTTCACGCATTTGAAGGCTCAGACGAATGGGAACTCTATCCCGAAGTCATCGAAGTGCTGGAGGAATTCGAAAAACGAGAAATCCCGCTAGGGATTATTTCCAACTTCGACTCGCGCCTCACACAGATTTGTGAAGACCTACAGATTGCAAACTTCTTCACATCAATCACAATCTCAAGCCGCGAAGGAGCGGCGAAACCGGACTCAGCCATCTTTCGGAAGGCACTCGCCAAGCACCAAATCGAACCCCACGAAGCCATCCACATTGGAGACAGCCTGCGCGACGACATTGAAGGCGCAACCAAAGTAGGACTACACACCTTGCACCTCGACCGAGAAAACCAATCTAACAACCAGAACAATCACCGCGTCATCCCTACACTCCGAGAACTCCTCTCCCATCCCACCGTTCTGGCATATTCTGCGTCTGAGACCTGAGAACACGAGGACGACATCGCGTTCCTCCCCTCTAGAAGAAACAATCGTTAGGTGCCGCACCCATCTCCCTTTTGCTTTGGCGGGCAGATGACAGTTCCATAGGAACAAAAGACACAGCAATCGCCTGCCTTGGGTGTTAGAGTGACATGACAGCCCGTACACTCATAGAAAACCTGACAGGCGTTCGTCGGCATGGTTTCTTCCGTCTCTGTCCCGCATTCTGGACAGCGAACGGTTGACTGCAGTGTCACCGGCTGTTCCAGTCTTCGCGCTCAGTTCGGCCCCCACACTGCTTCTTGCGGTACAGCGGTTCGTGTGTTCTGCATACCATCACCTCCTCATGATAGGGTTTCTCAAAGCACTCCATAATAGGACAGTCCTCAATGGGGCCGTGGCCATCACAGGACGCGACGAGCTTCCCAAGCGACCGGTTCATGTTTTGGAGATCTCGAAGTCGCTCCCGAATGGTTGCCATTTTGGCTTCAGCCTGTGCTTTCACGTCATGACATGTGGCATCGGGACGGCCTTGTAAGGCGAGCAACTCGGCGACCTCCGAGAGAGAAAACCCTAATGCCTTCGCACGTTGGATGAACTGAATTTCAGTCACAGCATCGGGTGGATATCGGCGATGACCTGTGGGATCGCGCGGAGGCTCTACAATCAACCCCTTCCGCTCGTAAAAGCGAACGGTATCAATCCTCACACCAGCCTGCTTGGAAACCTCACCAATTCTCATGGAGGCATGATACACCCTGGACCATACTCCAGGGTCAAGAAAAATTCTCAGGCGCTGCTAAGAAACCAACAACGGCACCACATCTTTTGCCTTGCCGTTGATCACAGTGTCCATGGTTCCGGATGACGGCGTGGGGTCGAGATTGATTTCGACGGTGTATGCGCCTGCCCCTTTTGCCATCATCGCAAATGATGCCGCCGGATGGACAACCCCTGATGTTCCGATGACCAGCAAGACATCACAGGATTGCAGCGCCTGCATACATTGATCCATGACTTGGGGATCTAACGACTCGCCGAACCACACGATATGTGGCCGTAGCATTCCTCCACACGCTGTACACTCTGGTGGATACGCGATCGGGAGGTCATGATTATCCGTCATCGTGGAGCATTTGGTGCAGCGTACTTTCCAGATATTGCCGTGCATTTCCACGATATCTTCACTGCCGGCTTTGCGATGAAGCCCATCTACATTCTGTGTGATTAATACAAAAGAGGGAAATTGCCTCGCCATTGTCACCAAGGCTTCGTGTGCAGGATTTGGCACCTTTGTCGCAATCAACTCACGCCGCCAGGAGTACCACTCCCAGACAAGTTTCGGATCTCGCGCAAACGCATCGGGCGACGCGAGCTCTTCCGCACGATACTGTTTCCACAATCCCTCCGCTCCACGAAAGGTGGGCACACCACTATCGGCGGATATTCCCGCGCCCGTTAAGACCGCAATGGACTTCGCGCTTTTTAGCTTCGTCCTTACTTTTTTGATCGCTGCTTGGTTATCCATTCATCGGTCCATTGGTTCCCGCCTCACGGCTCGCATCAAAAATCTTGTTGGTTAGGATTTTATCGTACTCTGATAGGTCGGTAAAACAGGCTTCGTCTTCAACATCAGAAGCTGTGGTAAAGAGAAAACTCGCTGGAACATTTTCCCAATGCCGTAAATCCGGCTGTAGGGTGTGCCTGAGGACTCGTGGTGATTCCTTCATGAGTGCAGTCCCTCCGTTCAAAGACATCTCACAAAGAGCCCCATCTCCCTTCGCATATACATCGAGAGCACAGCCACCAATGACAATGCTCGCTCCGGAAGCGAAGGTGGTAATGCTATAGGCCACACCGAAGGGAAGCCGCAGCCAACTCTGCGCGTTGAGCAGAGGATGATATCCACCATCATGTCGTAACGCGATCTTTGAGAACCATGGCTGTGTCGATATTCGGAGACCCGTCTCAGACGCACAATCTTCACCAAAGCGTTGTTTGGGTCTGACGGAAAAGTATCCGTTACTGGAACCGGTAAATTGTAAATCCCAATAGACCTCCGGAAACGTTCCAATCGCGTAGATACTCCACGATCCAGTTGCCTCTTTTCCATCATCAATGGCTCGCATCCGATTCGACGCGAATTCA
The DNA here is from genome assembly GCA_012965905.1 of Nitrospirales bacterium. Taxonomy (GTDB): domain Bacteria; phylum Nitrospirota; class Nitrospiria; order Nitrospirales; family UBA2166; genus UBA2166. The sequence continues at coordinate 13,424 of DTRN01000044.1, forward strand.
GCGACGGGCTTATGTCTCGCATGTTGAGTACTCAAGCGATTCCAATCCACCCGCGATTCATCGGGTTCATCCAACGCTTCCCACATGACTGCGCCCAGAAGAATATTGATCGGATCCTCTCCATAGTTGTAGAGCGGAGTAATAATTTCATGATCCAATCGTCGTAATTCAACCTTGGATCCATCGGGATTGTTCAACTGGTAATGGCTGGCTGAAAGAAGGAAGGTCAAAAACCCGCGTTCGTAACTCTCAAGGACATATTCCGTCAACATACCGTCGGGCAAAAAAATGCTGCTGGTTTCCCGAAGTACCGAGAATCGCTTGTACCGATAGTCTGCTTGTGCCCGGCTCCCATAATCGAGAACCACGTCATAACACCGTTGACTGAACGCATGCGAAATATTTCTCAGCGTGCCAATGCGATCATCAACATCGATATGGCTCCGTATCTCTTCACAGTCCGCTAAACCCTTCAGGTGAGCGTCACGCTCAGCATGCGGTTGGTGTTGACAGCCCATGATAATCATCAGAGCTGCGACGATAGCAACAGTCCATACAAGATGTGACAGCTTCTTGATCGATAGACAACGCATGATGGTCATTAATAATCCGGCTGTTGTAGCGTGTCAAACACGACCTCTTTTGAAGGCGGATACTCTTCGGGTAGAATGGTCGTGTTCTTGACACTGTTACTGTTTTGACTCTCAGGCACACCAAGGGGGATTATGCGCGTTTTAATGGTCGGTGCGGGTTCGGTCGGTGGGTTTATTGGAGCGCACCTTGCACATGCTGGAGTTGCCGTATCATTTCTGCTCCGGGCTCGTACGTGTGAGGCCATCCGCTCCCGTGGCATCACTCTGCGAAGCGGAAGCACGTCGTTCACCGTCCACCCACCGGTAGCAACAGACCCCAGCAAACTCGCTACTCCAGACGTCATCATGCTCGGCGTAAAGTGTTATGACCTTGATGAAGTCATTCAGCAGATCAGCCCAATTCTCAAAAAAAATACCTTTATTTTGACCTTTCAAAATGGGGTCGATACCGAAGAGCGGTTGATGGCAGCATTCGAGGGCGATCGTGTCGTGGCCGGGGTCATCTATATCTATACCAGAATCGCAGAACCTGGAGTGATCGACCACCTTGCACAAGGCCAAATAACGATTGGGGAACTCTCCGGTAACACAGAAACACCACGAATCACCGCACTTCTGGACCTCTTTGCAAACACTCCAATTCCATGCAAAGTCTCCGGAAACATGACACGAGTCAAGTGGGAAAAGATGTGTTGGAACGTCGTATTTAATCCGTTAACGGTTCTTCTCAACGACAGTGTGGCTAAAGCATTGGATCACGATGAGACCCTTTCCCTGATTACAGAAATCGTCAAGGAAACCATGCTGGTGGCTGAACGATTCGGAGTGACGTTGCCCCCGGACACTGCACACATGGTGGTACGCAACACCCAAGCCGTACGCGATATCCATACGTCAATGTTCGATGACTGGAAAGCAGGACGTCAAACAGAAATTGAATATCTCAATGGCTATCTCGTCCGTCATGCTCTGACCTTTGGCGTTGCCATACCTGTCAACGAAACCCTCTACTGCCTCGTAAAGGCTAGAACGGCTCGCATGGAGACCACGCATGGCCCTGGCCAAGATACCAAACCAGCGATGAACGCATGAGCAACGCCACTCGCTGGTCTCGCCTCATAAGTCTCCTGCTCACCCTGCCTCTTGCAGGCTGTTCCAACCTGGGATACTACACACAAGCTGTGATCGGCCACCTTGAGATCATTTCCCATAGAGATTCCATTGCTGTTCTCCTGGCCCATCCTGAAACACCCAAAGACCTCAAGCAGAAACTGTCACGAGTACTTCAGATTCGAGCATTTGCAACCCAAGAGCTTGGGCTTCCAGATAACGGAAGTTATACCGGCTATACAGACATTGATCGGCCCTATGTGGTCTGGAACGTGGTGGCCACACCAGAACTTTCAATGACACCAAAGACCTGGTGCTTTCCCATTGCAGGTTGCGTGAGCTATCGCGGGTACTTTTCGCACGAAAAGGCAGAATCATATGCACGCACACTTCGACAACGGGGATATGATGTTGCTGTGACCGGTGTACGAGCCTACTCAACGCTTGGCTGGTTTGAAGATCCTATCCTGAACACTATCATTCATTACTCCGACCCTGAACTGGCCGGCCTCATTTTTCATGAATTGTCACACCAGATGATCTATGTCTCTGACGACTCTATGTTCAATGAATCGTTTGCGACCGTCGTAGAACAAGAAGGCATCCGACGATGGCTCGAGAGCATCGGCCATCCCGATGACATCATCCCTTACCAAACGAAGAAACGGCGGCAGCAAACCTTCATTGCACTCATCATGCGTTATAGAGACCTCCTCACCG
>DTRN01000045.1 GCA_012965905.1 Nitrospirales bacterium
ACTGGTGTTCAAGTTGATTGATGAGGTCATGGAAAAATATTCACAGCGCGTTTCCACCGGTCGTTTGAACCGGTTTTTTCAGGAATTGATCGAGAAGACTCCGCCTCCCGCGACGAAAGGGCGACGTGCGACGGCTTCATTCATGACACAGGTTTCTGTGAAACCACCGACCTTCGTTCTCTTCACGGGGAATCCCAAGGCGTTTGGGGCAACCTATATTCGTTTTCTTGAAAACCGTATCCGTGAAGAATGGGGCTTTGATGGCACTCCGGTTCGCATCAGAATAAAGTCCAAAGGCAAATCATGAGGAAGGTTACCCAACAACTAACATTCACAACGAAATGGAATCTGAGGGATCTGCTTCGACAGCCGGATCGGGAATATCAGACCATCCGCCGGACGATCACGCGAGAGGTGAAGGCCTTTGAGTTGTTACGCACCCGTCTGACGTCATCACGGCCCCTGACGGCCTTTCTTGATGCGCTACAACGAGCCGAACGTATCGCACGTCTTGTCCATCGCTTAGAAGCCTTCAGCTATCTCTGGTTTTCTGAAGATACCGGGAGTCAGCAAGCATTAGCCTTTAAAGCGAAGGTCGAGCAGTTTGGTGCGGAGATCTCCAATCGCATTCTCTTCTTCGATCTCTGGTGGCAATCAGTCGAGGACCCGAAGGCACAATACCTCCTGAAGGCTGCCGGCCTGCATCGGTATCGTTTGGAGAACATTCGTCTCTTCCGGCCGCATACGCTTTCTGAGGCTGAAGAGAAAATAGTGACCATCAAGAACGTCACCGGATCGAACGCGATCATCACGGTGTTTGATGTTCTGACGAGTGGACTCACGTTCGAGCTTCGGATAGGGAAGGGCAAAACAAAAAGGTCGATGACGCGGGAGGAATTGGCCAGTTACATGCGGCATGCCGATCCTGACTTGCGAGTGCGCGCGTATACAGAACTCTTCCGTGTGTTCTCAGGTCAGAGCGTTGTGCTTGGTGAGTTGTATAAAACTCGTGTCATGGATTGGAAAAACGAGCAGTTATCTCTGCGGAAGCACCGCTCGCCGATCGGGGTGAGAAATATGAGCAACGACCTCCCGGACGACGTGGTGAATGTGGTCCTGAAGGCGTGTCGGAAGAACACCCACATTTTTCAACGCTACTTTGCGATCAAAGCGCGGCTGTGTGGGATAAAAAAAATGAACCGCTTTCATATTTATGCCCCCTTTCGGAAAACCACCAAGCGATATCGCTACCAGGATGCGGTACAGATGGTTTTGGCGGCCTATCAGAACTTTTCACCGGATCTTGCCGACCGTGCCGGGCAGGTGTTTCGAGAGAATCATATTGACGCGGAGACTCGGCAGGGGAAGATGGGTGGAGCCTACTGTTACAGTGTCCTTCCTGGCCTTACCCCATATGTGATGCTGAATTTTCGTGGAGATCCCCGAGATGTGGCGACATTGGCACACGAACTCGGTCATGCCGTTCACGGCATGATGGCGGCGGATCAATCGGTGTTGAGTTTCCACTCGACATTGCCCTTGGCCGAGACCGCTTCGGTGTTCGGGGAACAGCTACTGGCGGACTTCCTTCTAAGCAAAGAGCGAAACACGGCGGTCAGACAACAGTTGCTGGTCTCGCAGCTTGATGATCTCTATGCGACGGTGCTTCGGCAGGCGTTTTTTACGCAGTTTGAAATGCAGGCGCATCGTATGATCGGAGAGGGCGCCACGACGACGGATCTCTGTGGCGCCTATCTGACTGACCTTCGAAAACAGTTTGGAAAACACGTTGCGGTTGCTGACGACTTTCAGTGGGAGTGGCTTGCCATTCCACATTTCTATCACACTCCGTTCTATTGTTACGCCTATAGTTTTGGGACCCTCTTGGCGCTCGCATTGCATCGGCGATATACCAAGGAAGGCCGGACGTTTGTGCCTCGTTATCTAGGCTTGCTTACGGCGGGTGGGTCAGAGAGTCCTGAGACGGTTCTCACGGCAATGGGGATTAATATAAGGTCTGCGGCCTTCTGGCAATCTGGTTTCGATACGATCGCCGACATGGTTGATACCCTCGAAAGTACTATACCTTAGGAGAGAGAGGGAGAATGCACAAAACAACTGGGATCTTCATTCTCATGATGATGAGTGTGGTCTTGTCGGGTCATGGCTCGGTGCCGGATGTGGACTTCACGCGTCAAACTGCGCATGTTGTTTGGGTGTTTGATGGGGATACCATTGTCGTGACGCTGCGTGGGAAATCAGGGAATTACGAAGCGAATCTCATGGCTGTTGATGCGGCGGGGTGGGGTGAAGATGGGGGGTCGTGTTATGCGCTGGAGGCTGCTGAGTTTTTACGGGCGTTGATTTTCGATGAAGACATTGTCATCACCTGGGATAGCGTCGACAAAACGGATCGCCGTGGTCGGCTTCTCGTGTACGCAGAGATTGCCGGGAAAGATGTCAATGCCGAAGTCATTCGTCGGGGCAATGCGTGGGTGCCCCGAAAGTATCCTGCTGACAAGAAGGCAGAGTACATCAGGATTGAACGACTCGCGCGTGATTCAAAAATTGGTTTATGGGGATCATGCCCAGAGGGGTATCTCAAGCATCGCCCATCGTAGATACTTACCGTGTTCTTTGATTTTACTTTCCCCCCTCAATGCCATTCTCGTTGACTCTAACGATAGGGTTAAATCCACCTGCGACCCGGCTGACGTCATTCGCCTGCGTGTAGGCGGACATTACCCACAACTTGATCTCATGTTTCTGTAAGAACCCAGGCACCAGCGCGAGAAGCAGAATGAGAGGAAGCAAGACCGTGACCCATGGGGCCGGAAAGATTTTCAATAAACCTTGTTCCACCATGGTGACGGCGAACCTGATGGCAATATAGGCGAAGAGCCCCATGATTGGGGCCAGAAGGACGAAGCACAAGATATAAAAAATTGCGATTCTTCCATCCTGTCCCTTGCTGCTGGAGAATAAATCACAAAACGGGTGTGGGACCGCGGTCAGTTCTGTAACGGAGATTTCGTGGATTTAATAAATTGCGACGGCAAACCACGTTAATTCCATAAGCGTACTGATACGCTCAAGGGGCTCATTCTCTTGATTGGTAGGCGTTTGAGGGGTGACAAGTACGCGGCCGATCTTGGTCAGAGGTGATTCGCCCATTTTCTGCCTTAGGTTTCCCGAGGAAACACGACGGTGTGGATAGCCTCGACGTGAACCTCAACATTGGTCCCTACCGGATAGATGACTGTCGAGGACTCACTGCTATACAACAATTGTCCTGAGGGCAGTAGAATCCGATATAAGTTCTCTGAACCTCGAAAATGTCGTCTGAGGACTTGCGCGGGCGCTGTTTCACATGGTCGGATACTCACATCGTCTGGTCTGATCATGACCACCACTGGTGTGTGATCTTTGAATGTTCCCACATTTTCGAATGTGCCAACTTCCGTAACCACCTTCCCCTCCTTGACCTCTCCCGGCACGAAGTCTGCCTGGCCGACGAAATCAGCGACGAATGCGGTCGTTGGAGTATGGTAGATCTCATCCGGCGTATCAAACTGCTCAAGTTGTCCCGCGTTCAGGACGGCGACGTTGTCGGCCATGTCGAGTGCATCCTCATGATCATGCGTAACCAGGATGCTCGTCGAGCCCGTCCGTTCAAGAATATCGAGCAGCTCTTCTCTCATGCGCTCTGTCATATCGGGATCAAGACTGCTAAATGGCTCGTCCAAAAGCAACACGGCTGGTCGGGGTGCAAGGGCGCGAGCCAGCGCAACGCGTTGCTGTTGACCACCCGAGAGCGCACTCGGGTAGTGTGACTCGAAGCCTTCCAGGCCAACCAGGGTAAGGACCTCTCGCATCTTCTCTTGCCGTGAGTCTCTTGTTGACCCACGCAGTCCGAATTCTACGTTTTGGATCACGGTAAGATGTGGAAATAGCGCGTAATCCTGGAAAACCATCCCGACCCCACGATGTTCTGCCTCAACCCATGTGTTGGCGCTGGCAACTGATTTTCCAGCGATGACCACCCGCCCCTGCGTCGGACGTTCGAAACCCGCAATGACGCGAAGTACAGTGGTTTTTCCACACCCACTGGGACCAAGGATTGCGACCAAATCGCCTTCACAGACTGAAAATGAAACATCCGTGATTGCAGGGACGGTCGCGCCTGGATAGGTGAGAGAAACGCGATCGAGTGTAATGAGCGGTGCACCAGCCATGGTTAAATGATACGCCTCTCTCGCATCGTCGAGATTGCAAGCCACGGCACCGCGGTTGCCGCAATGAGCAAGATGGACATGACGGCTGCTGTGGAATAATCGGCTTCGACTGTGTGGATGTAGATTCGGACCGGGATCGTGTCGAAGCCCGCAGGGCGTAAGAGCAGGGTTGCATCTAGTTCTTTCATCGCAGAGATAAACACTAATGCCCACCCAGCCAGAAGCGCCGGCTTCGTAATGGGAACGACGACACGTGACACCACCCCGAAGGCACGGGTTCCCAGACTTCTCGCGGCTTCCTCAAGGTTGCGATGCATGCTCGTCAGTGCGGCCTCGCTTCCCTGGACCGCTTGGGTGAGAAACCGAATGAGATACGCCAGGACGATGACGGCCACAGATCCGTAGAGCCACGGGACATAGGTGTTGTACAGAAGAATCAGACTCAAGT
>DTRN01000046.1 GCA_012965905.1 Nitrospirales bacterium
GTGCCTCAGCGCATGGACGAAGGTAATGTTTATCGGAGAAAACCAGAATTGGCTTCGGGGTCAACAAAGCCTCCAGTAATCCTGTGGACGGAATGTCGATGACGTGCACGTCACTGGCCCAGAAAAGTTCTGGTAGACTCAAGTCGTATATTACTTGACAGTTTGGGCAATTCATGGAAATCATCTCAATAATTGGATCCGGCGAATGTCTTAAAAGCGAACCAAAGGGCTTATAGATAAAGTGAATGTCTGGAAACTGACACATCAATTTTACCACCTGTGTTTGCAACTCGAAATAGGGCACGTTACCCAGGTCCCCACAACACATATAGCGATGTTGTCTCGGATAGAGTGTTGGGACGTAAAGCACCAACGCTTGACTCATTTTTACGCCCAACCGACTCCGAAGGGCAGAACCCTGGGAGGCTCCGAGTCTATCTCGTAGGGAATCCAGGCGAGCTGATCCAACACTGACCAGCCGTGAACGTCCATCTGGAATCTGCCCGCGAAAATAACGTTCTACGCCAGCCCCATATACCAAACGGCAGTCCGCAACGTTTAAATCTGTCATCTTCAATACCCCGTACTCGCAATTACCCTCGAAGCCACCGTGCTGGTACGTTACTGTTGGGATGCCCAAGGAGCGGGCAGCATGTAAAATGCTGTAGTCCTCAGGGTTATGGGGAGACCAAACAAGAACTACGCTCGGAGATTGCCGGGAAAACTGTTCGCGAACTTTTATGAGAGTGTGCCACATCAAGGGAATAACCTGGTGCCACCAATGGTGTACGTGCGACTTGGCAACGTGCCAGAGATCAACCCCAAGCCATTGGAAGGATTGACGAAAGAAGGGGGTGTCTGTCACCTGATCCCATAAAGCAGACATGGAATCCGCTAAGGGGTCGTGAGTGGGCACAACATGCTCAACCTCTTCGAGCAGATCGGAAAATGTTTTGCACTGCCAACCCCGATTCCTGGCGACATCTGCCACGAGGGCCACATCGTACCCATGCTTGAAAATGAGTAGGCCCGGGGAATTCAGACGGCCTAGCCGACGCCGGACACACTCAGATACCCCCAGAGTTCGTAACTCTCGGAGTATCTGTCTCTGCCCAGGAGAGAGCATTTCACCAAGAATGCTGCGCAGTGTGTTACGTCTTTGGAACCGCCGTGACTGTGACGCTTGTTGAGGACTGGGTTCTAGCCGTAGCAGTGAAACACCATAGAGCTGGGCACAAGCTGGCAGGACAAGACTGTAGACTGATTGACGAAAGTAGAGATCTGAACTGATCGGATCAGTTCTGTCTGCACCAAAATAGATCACCTTGCAGGGACGGCTAGCAACTAAAAGCGCCACCAAAGAAAATGCACACATGAAAAGTTCGTCAATGACAACCTTTAACTGTAAAAAGTACAGGCTCGCCGGCCTGAAGTCCAAGCCGCGAAACTGGGGGACTGACTCTAACAGAAACTCGTCCAGCTTCTTAGCCCACTCCTCTTGCTGGGCTAATATTGGCTCACTGGCAGTACAGAACAGCCCTTCATCAAAGAAGTCTTCCAATTTGTAATAATCGCGCTCATCCTTAATGCATTGGCAGGCCGCCTCCGGAGTAAGTGCTACTACCGCATCTACCTGCTTCCCTAGTCGCGCGTCAACTTTAAGACGGTTAACATCCTCTTTGTCTTCGCACAGCACAAGAGTGGCATTAGGAGGTAATACCTGGGTGTTTAACCCAAAGTCGGATTCCCGTATCCGTTCCTTCGGCAATAATGGATGGTGAACCATCTAAAATGACAGATTCGGAAGGATGGTGTATACGCTCCAGGAGATCAGCACTCGCTTAATTACCAGCAAGTCCGCCCCCCATCAACGACAAGGTTAGCCCCCGTCATGTATGAGGAGGCATCCGAAACCAGAAAAGCAACCGCCGCCTTATACTCGTCTTTGTTTGCCATCCGCCCCAACGGAATCAAATCCGTCACTCGGCGAACAAAGGCGGGATCTTGTTGGTCGTACACTCCGCTTGGTGAAATAGCGTTCACACGCACGCCTTTATCAGCCCAATAAGTTGCCAAATATCGTGTCAATCCTATCAGCCCAGTTTTTACTACCGAATAGCTCACTGGCTTCGTGGGTTGACGGTCTTCCGGGACACCGGCCTCCATGTAAATACGCTGGTCGGGGGCAATAAGAGACAGATCCGAAGCCACATTTAAAATCACTCCCTTACCCCTCCGTGCCAGTTCACGACCCACGATTTGGCTGCACAAAAACGCCCCGGTCAAACCAACGGAAAGATCCTGCTGCCACACATCCAGGGGGAAACTCTCCAATCTCGACCAGTGTCTTTGGGGTGAGCCCCCTTCTTCGACTTTTGGGTTATTAGCGGCATTGTTAATCAATATGTCGACTCTCCCAAACTCGTCCAGCGTTTGAGATAGCGCACCTTCAACTGCTTTATCTTGGGTAATATCCACAGTCAGGGCTAGTGTACGGGTCCCAAAACTTTTTGTGATTTCCCTGGCACATGCTTCCGCCTTAGCCCCATCGAGATCGAGTAGCACCGGGATACCGCCCATTTCAGCAATAGCCTCAGAGTGTTTTGCACCCAGAAGGCCTGCCCCACCTGTGATGATCGCTACCCGTCCAGTTAAATCAAAAACCTCTCTTAGGGATTTCATGGGGTTTCAATCAGACATCAGAATGGCCCTTATGCCAAGACAAGATAACCTGTGCTATGAAATTCTGAATCGAGCGACGTTTGGAGCTAGATAGAGGATTTAGTCTGCCCACCGTCCACCACCAGACAGGCACCGGTGATGAAACTCGCTCTTTTCGAAGCCAGAAAAACGACTGCATCGGCGATTTCCTCTGGACACCCGAATCGTTGCAGAGGCACCTCAGATTGAATATACTGCTCGAAAAACCCAGGTTGCTCTGCAAGTTTTCGTTCCCACGACCCACCTGGGAACACCACATTGCCTGGTGCCACGGCATTTACTCGAACATGATCGGGGCCGAGCAGCCGCGCGAGGCTCTTCATGGCATTCTGCACCGCAGCCTTCGCGGCGCTATAAGTCACGGGAGCATCAATTGCCTCACACCCGGCAATAGAAGACATGAAGGTAAGACTACCGCCGCCACGGCTAATCAAATGGGGAAATGCTGCAGTTGCCAGGAGCATGCTTCCCAAGAGATTGGTATTCAAAACAGACCACCAGTCATCAGAGGTCAGTTCCCATCCCCCACGAGCACTCCCACTTCCAACATTGGCAACAACAGCGTCAATATTACCAAATAGAGAGATCGTCTCCTCCAGTGCCCGTTGAATGTCTATGGGGTCGGTCATATCACCATGAACCGTCAGGACCTGGTTTTCACTGGCTTCCTCTCCCAGCAAATTCCTGGCCTCTTCAAGTGACCCTTTGTTTCGGCCGGTAATAACAACTTTAGCCTGCTCCTTCAGAAACGCATGGGCGATGGCTTGGCCAATTCCTCGACTTGACCCGGCAATGAAAACTACGTTGTCCCGGAGTCCTAAGTCCATCCCGAAGACCTAATGTGTGCCTACGGAAGACAACAACTGATCCTTCACAAAGAACCTATTACGCGCAGCCAACTCAACCTCGCTCAATCCTTCTTCGCGTGCTGCTTGCAATATGAACGGGCCACAATAGTCGGCTGCGCGAATAAGACTAAAACAGGTCGAGAAATCGGTTGCCCCGGCCCCCAGTGGCACCGTACCGCCACCTAGAACACGATCCTTCACATGAACACTACCCAGCCATGGGCCAAGTAACGTCAGTTCTTCCACAGGATCTTGTCCCAGTGCCGCGCTATTACCGGTATCGTAGTTGGCACGTACCAACGGGTGCGAAACCCGTTCCAATAATGACACCAGATCGTCAGGTCTAAGGTCGGTCTCCAGATGCAACTCGACGCCGGCATGCTCAGCGGTCGATATGATGGTCTCTATAACCTTCACGAGGCCCTCAATTTCCAGGGACGAGTTCAACGATGATGCATCGACGAAGGGAAGAACGATACAACGGCCGCCAAGTAAACGGATACGTCCCAGTAGCCACTGCAAGTGTTCAACGACGCTCTCTTGTACTGTTCCGGCTTCCGTAACCAGACGTTCCTTCATATAATAGTCACCGCAAACTGACCCTACTGCAACACCTGAAGTCTCGACCAGCAGCCTTATTTCTGCGATACCCTCATCTGTTGTAAGAGGATTAATTTCTTCTGCCTCCTTTTCATAGACCCATTCGATACAATCCAGTCCAGCCTGGCGTGCAAGTTTGAACTCTTTACGCCAGGTATCGACCGGAAATGACTGAATGCTCCCACCTCTTGGAGGAGACAGACGTCCTTGCATGACACCGATTCGAACCAGGTCAGTCTTCACTTTTCAATTCCTGTACAAGTTCAATGGGGGTTCCGTCGGGATCTTGACAGAATGTCACTTTAACGCGACCTTCGGTGGATATCTGCGGTGGAGCGTTGAAGTGGACGCCCGCTTCTGACAACCGATGATAGACCGCATCCAGGTCGTCCACAGTCAGAGCAAGATGAGAAGGACCTATGGAAAAAATTTCATGATCTGTGTCACTCTTGAATCGGTGAGACTTAAACTCAAGTAATTCGACCAATGTTGAACCGCTGTCA
>DTRN01000047.1 GCA_012965905.1 Nitrospirales bacterium
CAAAATATCGCCGGCGATCGCTTCAGAAATATTCCCCTGATCGCCGAGCGCTTGAAGAACAATCGGATTGGCAGTATTGATATTTACCGGCGTGATCCCTTTGGGCGCTCGCGGATAGACAGTCACGAATGGACTCAGGCGTTCGAACGCCTGTTCCGTCATGCCTTTGACCAAACGAAGTTCAGACAGGCTATCGAAGGGACCATTCTTGATGTCGTACGGCCGATCCAGCGCGCCATAATATGGCGCTTCCGCCCCATGTGCCCTCTGACGGTTATCGGGGTCGAGCCAATCCAAAATCGCATCGAGCAACGTGATATCCAGAAACAGGAGTTCAAACAACTGCTCGAATCGCCGAATATGATCCTGCAACTTGAGGGAGTCGGAGGCTTCACGATCTGTTAACGCGGCCAAATCATTGAGATTGAGTTTTCCGGCAATGAGTCTATCGAGTCGTTGCATGCGATCCAGCATCGGCTCAACCGCAGTGATGTAGATGAGGACGGTGACCAGAAAAAGTCCTCCGGCGATCACCATGACCCGCTCGCGGAGAGAGAGTCGTTTCAGTTGCTCAAACCACTTCAACATCATTCCGCTGCCACCACCGACGTCACGCGAAATTTGACCTCTCCTGGGTTCGCGCCCATTCTAGCATCGCTCACCACCACCTCTGTCAGACGTTCAGAATTCGTCAAGGCCGCTCGAATCGCGTCGACAGATTCGAACGAGTCCGTTAAGGCTTCAATCTTGATCTTCGCACCCTCCACGGTCAGCTCATTGACCTCGAGGGTTCGGTCCGCTGGAAGATGTTCAGTCAACTCTGCGAGAATGAGAAGAATTGCGGCAGGATCATTATGGCCAAACACCATAAGACGTTGTTTCGCCTGGTCCAATGCCATCCGCCCTTGTTGTACCGGATCAACAACAGTCGTGATTTCGGGAAACGACGTTCGAAAATCCTGCTGGAGCGTGTCTTTCAAGGTCTGTAGTCGCGTTTCCTTAATGGAGTAGTCGACGTAAAAGTTGGCAAATCCTATCAGGGACAACACGGCCACACCGATGGCAAGTCGTATCCACCTCTTCTGCTTTGCTGACCGCTCTCGATGGGGAATGGAAAACGGCCCCTGCCGAAGATTCATCGAGGCGCCGTGACCCCACAACGCAGGCGTCGCTGCCAACCCCAGACTGGACGCGTAATCCCCGTCCCACGGATCCCCCTTTTTTTGTGCGGCTGCGAATCGTCCATCCATCGGATCGACAACTTGAACCTTAAGCTGTCGAGCAAGGTAGTCTGACAGCCCCCTCAATCTGGCCCCCCCACCACATAGATACAGCTGCGTGATCGTTCGGCCGGCCGCCGATTCGTGGGCCTGAATCGTATTCCGTATTTCGGTGGTGAAGGGATCGAGAAAATCTTGTAATGCTTTCGAGGCCGGATCATTGGCATCAAATCCATCATCATGCGCCGGAATGACGAGATTCTGTTTCTCGGATTCAGCCGCAGCGTGCGTCCAGCCAAGGTGAGCCGCCAAATTCCGCGTCAAGGCTTCACCAGCGATCATAAAGCTTCGAATGGCTCGCAGCTTCCCCCCACTCACGAGGCACATCGTGCTCGTGGATGCCCCAATGTCAAGCAACACAATATCCTGCGCCGATTCCATAAGCGCGTATTGATAAAAGTGAAACAGTGACAGGCTATCAAGGTCGATCAACACCGGATCGACACCCGCCTCTGCCAACAGCTCCAAATGTCGAGCCATACGATCTCGAGGGACTGCAGCGACGAGAACGGTACTTTCTCCCTCACGCGTATCAATGATGGTGTGATCAAGCACGACCTCGTCTAACCCGAGGGGGATCAACTCCTCCGTTTCATAGGGAATGACTTGAGCGACTTTTTTTGGATCGGTAAAGGGGACAGTGAGGATCCGGGAAAATAGCCAATGTGTTGGCATCGCAACTACAACGGGAACGCCGTGTAACGCGTGTTCCTGAAACAACACACGCAGTTGTTGTGCCACGGCGTCTGAGCTGGGCCCCACGGTATCACCCACCACAAGTTTCTGATGTAGACTCACAATCTCATCCGGACCGGTGAGTCCACGACGAAAACGGGTGATTCTCACAGTGGTGTTGCCAATATCCAGACCGACGTAGCTCCGCGGACGAAACGTTTGCGCGATTTTTTGTGTGAATCTCGCTAGCATTAGCGCGCCAGAATTGGAACTCCGTTAATCAGAATGACCGGTCGACTCAGCGTTCCCGTGACAGTCAGAAGGGCCGGTTCACCCGTATTGGGCATGAACCCCGCAAGCTGAGGATGCTGACGCTTTGCGCTGTCATCCATCGTGACGCTCACCGAGAGATTGATCATGCTATTTGAAACAGGGTCATCGAATAGGAAACGGGCCTGCCCGGTCCCGGCAAACCCATTATTCGCACCAGTGAGTTGCACATCATCGGTTCGCCACCATCCACGTTGGTCGCGTGTCAGGCTCCCGGATAACGCTGAGATCGCGACAGGAGACAGACCCGCCACATTGACCGTCGTATCATCCATACTGACAGAGACCGTGCCGGCCCCAGAACGAACGTTCTCTCCCGTCCACACAAAATCAAACCGCATGGCACCAGTGCCGGCGGTAAATACCTGTCCTTCCTCGCTCGATGCGAGCATATGCTCCTCCACATGCTGGAGGCGAATGCGCTCGCCGTCGCCCTTCACATGATATTGCCATTGGCCATCATCTCTTTTAGCGGTGAGTGTCCCACGAATCACGCCGCCGAACACGTTAATCTCGGTGCTCAACACACCCCCCTGTCCCAAGAGGAGAGGCCATACGTGAAGTTCCAGACTCAGATGTTCAATTGGCAGCCCGTGGATGCCCCCAGTGACCATCCGTGAGGGTGGAACGCGCGCTGAGTCAATCGAGAGCATGGCTCCATCAATATCAAGACGAAGAGGTGCCCGAGACTGGAGTGTCCGCGCTGTCATTTGGATGCCGAACCGCCGATCGGCTTCGGCCATCAACCAGGCGTGAAACTGTTGAGATGGAAACGTAATGTATGCACATACCCCGAAAATCAAGATCGCATAGAAGCCATAGGCGCCCCATCGCCACAGGCTCGACCAGAGCCGCGTCATTCCGGCGCGCGTGCTACCGATATCATAGTTGTGAATACCCGGCGTTCTTCCGACGGCAACACAAACCTCAGCTCCACTTCCACGGCCTGAGGGAGCACGTCTTGCTCACCGGCATCCCACTCATCGACCCATTGGGCACCATCAAAAAACTTGAAATTCATGCCCTCGACGCCTTCGGCAAGTGGATACGATTCCACGCTTTTCGATGAAAGGCTAAAGAGATTGGTCTCTTCTTCATGCATCACCTTATCGCCATCAAGCCAGTAGGTTACCACGCTAAGATCTGATTCCTTGGCATCCGGCCGATAGCGTCCATGCGCATAGGTAGCAAACGTAAGACAATCCACGGGGCGATCATCTTCTTCGGCATCGACGGCGACGAACCCTATCCCTCCCTTATCCTCAAATCCACCGGCATCCATAAACTCGAAACGCGCGATCTGTGGACACCCGGCTCCTTCGGTGGCACGAAACACCACTCCGTTGACCGATTGAACCACAGAGGTCAATTCGTGAGAGAGCTGACGAACGGTCAACCGCGCCATATGATACGACTCTCCCTCCTGTTCAGCCGCTTGGATAAGATCCGAACTGCTCCCAAACGTTCCATAGAGCAGCGTAAACAGGATCGCCACCATTGCCATGGCGAGCAAGACTTCAATCAGCGTAAACCCGTTCAGATGACGCGACGAGTGTATCATTGGTCAAAAAGATAGTAGGCCACGGCATCCACCGCATCCGCGGTTTCTTCCTCTTCTTCTTCATCTTCATCGGATTCGGACGAGAGCACAACGCTGTCTTCGTCGTGATGCGACCCCCACGAGACACGAACCTTCACTTCTCGAACATCAATCGTCAAGGGGGTGGTGGACACTTTTTGTCTCCAGACAAACCCAGGAGCACGATCTCCAAAATCACCAGTGGTAACGCCAAACGCCGGGGGGCCATCGACCGCCAATTCGGCTTCGACGAGTTTTTCTTGAACCAGAAGAGTGGCGATGGTCACTTTTTGGGAAAAAATACGGGCATCAAGGTCCCAATTACGCAAGCCCAACAGCACCGTGGAAGTGATGCCGAGGATTGCGAGGGAGATCATGACCTCTAAAAGAGTAAACCCTTGATTGCTTTTCAACACCATTACCCCCGTTGTACCGACAGGTATCCTACGCGCTCATACAGTCTGCGAGCAACTATTCAGCGTCAAAACTGACGGTCACGCGGGCGGTAAGCGGATTGATGGAGAGCGAGAGTGTTTCGTATTCTTCATTCTGGAGATGGATCACCGTCGGTTCAACGCGACCGATGGGATAGAAGTGGGTAAACGCGCGTCCATCCACCACATCGCCGAAATGGAGGGTTTCGACTTTCGTGAATTTAATGCCTTTGGGAAGACGTCGTAGCTTCTCTGGCTTCGCATCTTGGGACGCATCGTCATCGGCGTCGGTAGCCGCCTCAGAGATCCAGTATTCGCT
>DTRN01000048.1 GCA_012965905.1 Nitrospirales bacterium
TCCTCGCCAAGCGTCAAAGGATTCAGCACAAACGAAATGTCGAATGCCTGTTCCAAGGAGGCTTCGAGGCGGTCAATGGCGGCGTTGTCAAACCCTTTCTCCCGGAGCGTCTCATGATTGATTTCAGGAGCGCCCTTGAGCGTCCCGCGCCCGGTCGCATAGGCGACAATCTCTTGGACTTCGATCTCCGAGTACCCGAGTTTGGTCAATGCTGGAGGCAGACTCTGATTGATGATTTTAAAGTATCCTCCTCCCGCAAGTTTCTTGAACTTTACGAGCGCGAAATCCGGCTCGATCCCGGTGGTATCACAGTCCATCACCAAACCGATTGTTCCGGTCGGTGCGATACAGGTTGTCTGCGCATTGCGATACCCATGCGTCTCTCCCAGTTCCATCGCACGGTCCCACGCGTCGCGCGCGCCCACTAATAACTCCGGAGGGCAATGGGCGACATCGATGCCTTTGGGCGCAATTCCAAGGTTCTCGTATTCCTACGCATCACTCGTAACATGTGTTCTCTATTTTTCTCGAAGCCGGCGAAGGGGCCAAGCTCCGCGGCCATTTCCGCTGACGTGGCATACGATTCGCCTGTCAGGATCGCTGTAATCCCGCTACATATCGCAAGCGATTCAACCGAATCATACGGAATGCCCTGGCGCATCAACATCGACCCGAGATTGGCATATCCCAAACCCAGGGTACGAAACACATAGCTCTTCTCGGCAATGGTCCGGCTTGGAAACGATGCCATGAGCACACTAATCTCAAGCACGATGGTCCAAATCCGAACGGCGTGTTTGAAACCATCGAGATCAAACGACCCGTCGGTTTTCACGAATTTTCCAAGGTTCAATGATGCGAGGTTACACGCGGTGTCATCAAGAAACATATATTCTGAACAGGGATTCGACGCGTTGATACGCCCATCCTCCGGACAGGTATGCCAGTCATTGATCGTCGTGTCGTATTGAATACCCGGATCCGCGCAGATCCACGCGGCCCATGAAATGCGATCCCACAGTTCTCGTGCCTTGACGGTTTTTGCCACTGCACCATCGGTCCGCTGTCGCAACGCCCAATCGCCATCCTTTTCAAGCTCTTGGAAAAATTCATTGGGCACGCGGATACTGTTGTTTGAATTTTGCCCTGCGACGGTCTGGTACGCTTTGCTGTCCCAATTGGTGTCATATTCATGAAACACAAAATGGGTAAATCCTTCTCGCGCATAGGCGAACATGCGTTGGATATAGGCGTCGGGGACATACTCTCGACGTGCCGCGTGCACCGCGTGTCTGAGAACCTGATTTTTCTTCACATCTGTTTGGACTTGCGGATGGCCGTTCCCGTTTTTGACGTAGCATGCCTGTAACACTTCGTTGAGCATGCGCGCGCAGATCTTCGAGCCGGTGACCATCGCCGCAACTTTTTGTTCTTCGATGACCTTCCAGTCGATAAACTCCTCAACATCAGGATGGTCAAGATCCAAACACACCATCTTCGCGGCGCGTCGGGTGGTCCCACCGGATTTGATGGCCCCCGCGGCGCGATCGCCAATTTTTAGGAACGACAAGAGTCCAGATGATTTCCCGCCTCCAGACAACCGTTCCCCACTCCCTCGAAGATTTGAGAAATTGGTTCCCGCGCCCGATCCGTATTTGAACAGACGAGCTTCTCGAACCCATAAATCCATGATCCCGCCGTCGTTGACCAGATCATCGTTGATCGACTGAATGAAGCAAGCGTGTACTTGGGGACGCTCGTAGGCGTTCTCTGTCTTGCGAACCTTGCCGGTTTTCGGATCCGTATAAAAATGCCCCTGAGACGGGCCCACGAGGTCATAGGCATAGTTAAGGCCGGTGTTAAACCACTGCGGCGAGTTTGGTGCAGCCATCTGGGTCGCCAGCATGAAACAGACTTCGTCGTAAAAGGCGCTGGCATCCTGGTCGGTCTGAAAGTCCCCTCCCTCCTTTCCCCACTGGGTCCAACACCCCGCAAGCCGATGGAACACCTGACGGGCATCATGTTCACCCCCCAACACAGGTTTCCCGTTCGACTCCTTCTTCGTTTTCCCATTTGCATGCGTCTGGGGAACGCCGGCTTTACGTAAGTATTTTTGCGCGAGGATATCAACCGCAAGCTGGGACCAGTCTGCGGGTATATCCAGCTGGTCCATATGAAAGACGACGGAACCGTCTGGATTTCGGATTTCTGAGGAGCGCTTGGTAAATTGAATGTCTTTGTAAGGGCTGGCTCCCTCTTGCGTAAACCGCCTTTGGATCCTCATATGTACCCTCCACTACCGCAATAGATTTCTCAGACGTTACTGAAGAAAACCATGCAAATCAGAAGGATTCAGGATAAACGAAAAACCACTAAATAGCCAATACTTTTTTTAATTAAATACTAGATACTGTGGTTTTCCTGTTGATAACAAATCGTTGTCCTGTGGAAATTTACGTATTTTCTGTTGAGGAGGCTGTGAACAAAAGGGCATGATGGTCCGCCATAACTCCCACAAAGGATATGCAATACGGTGTTGACACGCCTTTCATGCGGTCCCTATACGATGCCTTCATGTTGACACCATTGCATCTGCATTCCTATAGTCTCACCCATGCGTCATCGTCCTTCACTTCGAGAGAAGCTGCATGAACCCGGGCTTCTTGCTGCGGTTGGGTCTCACGATGCCCTCAGCGCCAAACTCATTGAGGAAGCGGGTTTCGACGCCATCTGGGCTGGGGGGTTCGGGATTTCCGCTGCCCAAAAATGTGTCCCAGATGCCAGCGGCCTGACTATGACGGAGACCCTTGATGTCTCCAAAAACCTTGCCGAGGCTGCAAATATCCCGGTCATCGTGGATGGTGACACGGGGTATGGTAATGCCATCAACGTGATGCGAACGGTTGCTGATTTTGAAAAGGCTGGTATCGCTGGACTCTGTATCGAGGACAATGTCTTCCCCAAACGGTGCAGTTTCTATGCTGGCGTCAAACGTGAACTGGTGAGTGTTGAGGAGTTTGCTGGGAAGATCCGTGCAGCGAAAGCCGCACAGGCTGGATCCGATTTTGTCGTCATTGCACGTACGGAAGCACTCATTGCCGGGTGGGGCATGGCCGAGGCTCTTCGGCGGGCTGATGCCTACGCAGAAGCCGGGGCCGATGCCATTCTTGTCCATTCTAAATCGTCGACATTTGACGAGCTTCGTGCCTTCGCATCGACATGGAATATCGTTAAACCATTGGTGATCGTTCCAACGATCTTTCCTGACGTTACCGAGTCAGAACTCGAAAAGGCAGGGTTTAAATTGGTGATCTACGCCAACCAGCTCCTGCGTGCGATTATCAAGACATCGCGTGAATCACTCGAAGTGCTCCGCAAGGGGCAGGCAGCCGCACATCTTTCGGACCGCATCGTGCCGCTGAAAGACGTCTATCAGATCGTGGGCGTGTCACAGCTCGAGTCCGATGAACGAAACTTTCTTCCCGTTGGTGCGGAGGATGTTACGGCAGTCATCGTGGCTGCTGGATTCGACCAGAATCTTATGCCCTTGATCAAAGATCGGCCAAAGTGCTTGCTTGATATCAAGGGGCAATCCATCCTCGAACATCAAATTACTGCCCTCAACGAATGCAATATCAAGCGCATTGCGGTGGTTCGGGGTTACCTCAAGGACACCATCACCATTCCAAACTTACGATATTACGACAATGATGACTATGAAAACACCGGTGAACTGTTCTCGCTGTTCTCTGCAGAACCGGAGCTGACCGGAAAAGTGATCGTGATGTACTCGGACATTGTATTTGAACCTGTGATTCTGGAAAAACTCTTACGGAGTCCTGCAGACGTGACGTTGGTTGTGGATCACGCCTGGTATGACAATAAACGCGAAGGCCTGGCGCCTCCGCACCTGAATCCGGACTTGGTGAAGCTCAAGGCGGCCCCGACCGCAGCGTACCGCTTCGTTCCTGATGATGATTTTCCCATGGTAGAACACATTGGCCAACAGTTGGATCATGATCAGGCGCATGGAGAATTTATTGGGATGGCTATGTTTTCGGAGCAGGGGACTGAATGCCTCAAGCAGGGATACCACGCGGCACTCGAACAGTATCAAGGGAAGGCCTTTCACGAATCACCGACGCTTCGCGAAGCGGCTTTCACGGATATGGTCCAAGAACTTATCGGAGCCGGCCTTGAAGTGGCCTGTGTCAAAATTTACAAAGGCTGGATGGAAGTTGATACCTTTGAGGACTATCAGCGTGCGTGGGCAACGATTCGGAAATGATCACTGCGCGATGAGAAATGAACCGTTCTAAACGTGAGTGGCGAGGCCAATTCCCGGTCAGGAACGCGTGACATAGGTCTGCTCAACTCGCCCGTCGCTTCATCAACCATTTCAAACGACGCCGGCTGGCTTCACGTTCCTTCTTCTTTTTCCGCATGCTTGGCTTTTCATAAAATCGCCGGCGTTTGAGCTCCCGAAAGAGGCCCTCCCCGGCAAGTTTCTTTTTCACGACTTTCAATGCCTTCTCGACATTATTGTTAAATACCCGAATTTCCATGAGCGTGGTTACCCCCTGTGTTGAGTTACGCTGATTTGACGTCGGTGTCCTGATGTGGGATCAAAACCGCCTGTCCGGATCCCGAGATGGTCTCTTCGGTGATGACGCATTCCTTGATGTCCTTACGCGATGGAAGATCGTACATCAGATTGAGCAGCGCCTCTTCCATAATCGATCGAAGTCCTCGTGCTCCGGTTTTGCGAGAATACCCCTTTTTTGCAATGGCCGAGAGCGCACTCTCGGTGAACCTGAGCTTCACTTTTTCAAAGGAGAATAGCTTTTCGTATTGCTTGGTCAGGGCATTGCGAGGTTCACGGAGAATTCGCATGAAGGCTTTTTCGTCCAGCGAGTCGAGTGTCGCGATGACCGGAAGCCGGCCGACGAATTCTGGAATGAGCCCATAATTGAGTAAGTCCTCTGGTTGGATTTTCTGTAATATATTTCCGGTGGTTTGGTCCTTGGGCCCAACGACGTTGGCGCCAAACCCAAGTGTTTTCTGATTCACACGTCGCCGAATGATGTCGTCGATCCCAACAAATGCACCGCCGCAAATGAATAGTATATTTGTCGTATCCACCTGAATAAACTCCTGGTGCGGGTGCTTGCGTCCTCCCTGTGGTGGAACATTTGCTACCGTGCCCTCAATCAGCTTCAACAATGCCTGTTGGACACCTTCCCCAGATACGTCCCGCGTAATCGATGGGCTGTCGCTTTTGCGGCTGATTTTGTCAATTTCGTCAATGTAGATGATGCCGCGTTCTGCGCGCTCAACATCATAATCCGCCGCCTGAAGGAGTTTCAGAATGATGTTTTCGACATCGTCCCCGACGTATCCGGCCTCAGTCAGTGTCGTGGCATCGGTAATGGTGAAGGGAACATCAAGAATGCGCGCAAGGGTCTGCGCGAGTAACGTCTTTCCGGTTCCGGTTGGCCCGATAATGAGGATGTTCCCTTTGTGGAGTTCTACATCATCAATCGTGCTCGCCGCGACGCGTTTGTAGTGGTTGTGAACGGCAACGGAGAGGATCTTCTTGGCTCGGTCTTGCCCGATGACATATTGGTCGAGAATCTTTCGAATTTCTGCCGGTTTGACCAGCCGTCCGGCAATCGCCTCTCGCTCTTCCTCACACTC
The DNA here is from genome assembly GCA_012965905.1 of Nitrospirales bacterium. Lineage (GTDB taxonomy): Bacteria > Nitrospirota > Nitrospiria > Nitrospirales > UBA2166 > UBA2166. The sequence goes on from DTRN01000048.1 coordinate 5,698, forward strand.
CTCTGCGATGATATCGTTGCACAAATCGACGCATTCGTCGCAAATGTAGACCACAGGTCCGGCAATCAGCTTGTGGACTTCGTCCCGACCCTTGCCGCAAAAGGAGCATCGAAGTTGCTCCTGTCCTTTGTCTGCTTTTGCCATATGGGTCTCCCTATGTCGACTCGCTCTTGCGCGCGTCACCCATGCGTGAAATGACTTCATCAATCAGGCCGTACTCGCGACATTCCTCTCCGTTCAAGAAGTAATCTCGCTCGGTATCCGCTCGGATTTTTTCAATCGTTTGCCCGGTATGGTGGACAAGGATTTCGTTCAGCCGTTGACGCATCTTTAAAATCTCTTTGGCCTGAATATCGATATCCGTAGCCTGCCCCTGAAAGCCTCCCATGGGTTGATGAATCATAATTCTCGCATTGGGCAACGCAAACCGCTTCCCCTTCGTCCCTGCCGCCAGGAGTAGGGCACCCATACTGGATGCCTGTCCCACACAGATTGACGAGATCGGAGACTTGATATATTGCATGGTGTCATAAATCGCAAGGCCCGCGGTGACCATGCCTCCTGGAGAGTTGATATAGATGCTGATATCTTTTTCTGGATCTTCGGCTTCCAAGAACAATAATTGCGCAATGACGAGATTCGAAACGTTATCATCAATCGGCTCACCGACGAAGATGATTCGGTCCTTCAATAACCGTGAGTAAATGTCGTACGCGCGCTCTCCGCGACTGGACTGTTCGATGACCATCGGAATTAACATTCGGGTTGCTCCTTACGTAACATGCTCAGTCTTGAATGTGTGCGTGGGCGTAGACATACTGGATGGCTTTTTGATGCAGCAGCCGGGCTTTGAAACGCTGGACCCCACGATCTCCTCCGGCGTAGACCTTCCGTTTCACCTCCGCGAGGGAAATCTTCATCTGTTCAGCAAGGCGCTTGTATTCGGTGTCGATTTCGTCATCCGATAATTTCAAACCTTGCTCTTTTGCAATCGCATCGAGAATCAATCGTGCTTTGACCTGCATCGTGGCCGTTTCCTGAATATTTGATTGCAATGTTCGCAGCTTCTCCTGTTGCTCAGGATCGGGTTCATTCACATGTTGGTGTGTGTGTGCCGCATCGGCGTCCCCATGATCATGCTGATGATCGTGTTCCAGGTGCTGCACGGCGAGCGCCATCTCCTCTTGGAGGAGAGACGGAGGAACATCAAAGGTGTGTGAGTCGACAAGGTGTTTCATGAGCTGATCCTTGTACAGTTTTTCGGTGTCGTGTTCTAATTGTGACTCCAGTCCTTCCCGCACCTTCTTTTTGAGTTCCTCCAATGACGTCATCCCCAAATCGGTCGCGAATTCGTCATCAAGTTCAGGTAACACTGCCGTCTTCACTTCGCGAATGTGCATCGCGAGCGTGACAGGTTTACCGCTCAGGGCAGAACGTGACGGGTCTTTGGGATAGGTACCAGTCACATCAATAGCATCACCTTTTCGCCGTGCGATGAGTTGAGGATCGAGTTCCGTACCCATATACGAACTTTTGGAACCGAGGTGGATGAGAACCCCCGTTTGCGTGAGGGCCTCAATTGGTCGACCTCCCACAAAACCTTGGATGTCAACGCTCACAAAATCACCTTTGACTGTCTCTCGCTCTTCCGTGACTGTGTGTAACTCAGCCTGGCGATGTCGCAGCGTGTCAAGAGCTTTCTCCTCGTCTTCTGTCGTGATCGTGCGTGTCGTTTTGCTTAGTGGGATCCCAACAATATCATTGATTTCAAAACGTGGCTCAATCTCAACGGTTGTGGTGAAGGAGAATGCCTTATCCTCTTGTATGGCCGTATGGTCAATGGACGGAAATTCGACCCTGATTGGGTGTATCCCGGCTTCCTTAACTGCACGACGGGAATAGTCAGGAACAAGCTTCTGTACGACATCCTCCGCCACGGCATGCGCATATCTTCTCTCCAGGAGAGCCCGTGGTGCCTTTCCCGGTCGAAACCCGGGGACGCGAACTCGTTTTCTGAGATCGGTATAGGCACGGGCAAACTCTTTCTTAACATCGTCTTCGGAAATCTCGATGGTAAGCGTGTGCCTCACCGAACTGATTTCACCAACATCTACTTTCATCAACTCTCCAAATGGGTCCCAATACGACGTGTGAGAACTGGTGCGAGAGGAGGGACTCGAACCCTCACGGTTCCCCACAAGATCCTAAATCTTGCGCGTCTGCCTATTCCGCCACTCTCGCCCCAGGCTCAAGACTGGCAATCTCCACATCTACCCCATGGGAAGGCGGAAAGTCAAGCCAGAAGCGCCTTCTCGCGCCCATGTTCACCTTTCGTGGCTCCACGCTGCTGTCCGATTCCTTCACCCCGAACGTGAAGAAGCTGCGCGTTCATTTGTCGCACGAAACAAGACGATAATTTTGGTCGCGTTTCTGGGTTTCGCGCAGAAGAAACCATTGTTTTTGCCGGTTGACACCCTGAATGGCATAGAGATACTATGCCTTATCCCTGCACGATTTTGAACCCTATATGCAGAAGAAAACCCTCGGGATCCTCCTTTCAACCCCCCCAACACACAAGAACACCACAATTACCCTTGGGCTCCTTCGAGTCGCAGGCCAGCGAGGCATCCTCGTTTCATTGTATCTCATTGACGATGGGGTGCATCATATCACCACCCCTTCCATCTTCGACTTTCGAAGTCCCCATGTCAGACTCTTCGTCTGCGCCTATGGCTGCATGCAGCGACAACTTCCGACCTCATCTGACGATAAAGAAATTACCTTTTGCGGACTCGTCATTCTATCCAACATCGTTCGTGGCACTGATCGTTTTCTTGCGCTCAATTAACTACATCCCATGAGCCCTATATGACACCAGCCATCTTATTCCTCATTCGAAGCGATCCGACCTCCACACACCGTTCAATTGAAGGCCTCAGGATTGCGCTGTCTTTCCTCGCAAGCTGGGAATCCGCTCACGTCATCCTAGTGAATCACGCCGTGGCTCTTCTCTCCAAGGATATCGACAATATGTGCGATAGCGATACATTGGAAAAGCTTCTCCCGACTTTCAAAGACATGGAAACACCGTTCTATGTTGAGAAAGAAGCATCCCGGCAGATAGATTTCGATCCTGGTTTTTCAATCCACCCCATCTCACATGCTCAAATATCTGACATGATTGCCCACACATCTTATTCCATGGTTTTCTGACCACGTGAAGCACATCCTACACCTCATCACGAACACGGTTGAGCCCACGCTCCAAGCGACCCTTCAGTCTCAAAGCAAAACTACAGACCATCGAATTACCATAGTCACAACCTGGAATCCAGCAGAAATTATCGTTTCTTCTGATACCCCAATATTTTCACTCGCGGATGCCGAGGATCCCGAGTTTAATTCGTTGAAGCCCATGAATACCTCGAGACTAATAGGGTATGAAGGACTTATGGATCTTATTTTTGAAGCTGAGACAATTGTTGCCTGGTAACACTATTGGGTGTACCGTGATAATCTCCTTCTTGTTTTAGAAAGTATAAGAGAAAAAATAAGAAGTAGTAGAAGGAGTAGGGGGTGTTGATACTGTGTATAATTTCATAAGTACATGAAAATACTATACATTATCAATTGTGCGTGTTTTGCTATAAAGTGAATTGTCATTGGTATGCCGTGGGGGTACACTGTGAGCGTTTCTGGATAGAGTAAGACGGAATAGCGAGGACATGCTATAAAATCACAGGTTACTCACATGTGTTGATAACGCTGTGTATATGTATGTGTAGATGTGGAATGGATGATGGGTGGGGCTACTGAATGAACGTTTCTGCGATATGGAACCAAAGCCTGAAGGTTATCGAAGAAAAGATCGGGACCCAAGCGTTTGATACATGGTTTCGATCTGTCTCCTTGGATTCTGTGAAAGGCAAGGAGATCACGCTTCGAGTTCCCAATCGCTTTTTCGGACAGTGGCTTCGAGAACATTACCAAGACGTCCTACGCGATGTTCTCGGGCCATTGATGGGATACGATACCGTTGATATTCAGTGGAAAACCGATGACGCACGCGTGGACGAATCTGCCGATAATGGGGGAGAAGAGGTTGGAGGCCAATCTTCGAAAAGAAGACGCGCGAACCAGCTCAACCCCAAATACACATTTGAAAAATTTGTTGTTGGTGGGAGCAATCAGTTTGCTCGCGCCGCCTGCCTCGCCGTCGCGGAGAAGCCGGCGAAGGCCTACAATCCCCTCTTTATTTACGGCGGAGTTGGGCTGGGGAAAACCCATCTTCTTAATGCGATCGGCATTACGCTGTACGCGCAATCCGGGATGCGAATCGTCTATGTGTCATCGGAGCAATTCACGAACGAAGTGGTGCACTCCATTCGATACGATAAGATGGTGGAGTTTCGAAGGAAATACCGCAGCGCGGAAATTCTCTTGATCGATGACGTGCAATTCATTGCAGGGAAAGAGCGTACGCAGGAGGAACTGTTTCATACATTCAATACACTCTATGAGGCCCAAAAGCAGATTGTCCTTTCGAGTGACTGCTTCCCGAAAGACATGTCTGGGATGGAAGCTCGTCTTCAATCACGGTTTACGTGGGGGCTGATTGCCGATATTCAACCACCAGACCTCGAAACTCGTGTCGCGATTCTTCAGAAAAAATCAGATGCGGAGGGGATGAAACTGTCCGACGAGATTGCCCATTTCATTGCGTCGCATGTGCGCTCAAATATCCGGGAACTGGAAAGTTGTTTGATTCGTCTTGGAGCATTTTCGTCCCTGACGGGCGAACCTATTACCATGGACCTCACGAAGGAAGTTCTGCGCGATCTTCTCAGCGCGTCCCAGCGGCGAATCGATATCGCAGAAGTGCAAAACGCAGTTGCGACTCGCTTTGGCGTCAAAATTGCGGATATGAAGTCAAAGAAACGAACCAAGGTACTGGTGTTTCCGCGGCAACTAGCGATGTATCTGAGTCGCGATCTGACGGAGCTTTCGTACCCGGAAATCGGACGACACTTCGGGGGAAAAGACCACACCACGATCATGCACGCGTGTAAAAAGATCGAGAAAGAAAAACAAGAAGGGGGAAGCGTCGCCCTCACGATTGACGCATTAACACGATCGCTACGGCTCGGGAGTTAACGCGAGGGGGAGGAACTCGATGCACATCGTTATTTCGCGGAAGGAACTACTACGAGGATTGCATCGGGTTCAGGGCGTCGTGGAGAAGCGAAACGCGATGCCGATATTGTCCAACGTATTATTGGAAACGAAAGAGGGCGGTCTAGAGATGTTTGCGACGGACCTGGAAATTGGCATTCGCGGATTCTATCACGCCGATGTCAAGAAACCGGGTGGAGCGGCGGTCTCGGCGCGAAAGCTGCTCGAGATTCTCAAGGAATTGCCAGAGGCAGATATTGTGATGGCAACCGTAGAGGACAGCAGCTTTCTCTCGATCCGTTGCGGGTCAAGTCAGTTCAAGATCATGGCACTGTCGCCTGGCGACTTTCCCAAGATGCCGGTCACGACTGGAAAAGAACTCCCTGAAATCCCGGCGGGATTACTCGCTCGTATGCTCAGCAAGACGACCTATGCGGTAGGGGAACATGATACGAGATACATGTTGAATGGGGTGAACATTATGGTGGAGCAGGTGACCGTGCCGAGCACGAAACATGTGCTTCGGTGTGTGGGTACAGACGGCCATCGGCTTGCCGTGACCGAACTCGATATCGGAGACGCCTCAGGCACAGGCGATCTGAGAGTCATTATTCCAAAGAAAGCTGCCCAAGAAATCAAGAAACTTCTCTCAGAGCTTGATGGTGAGCAAGATGAGGAACCACGGCTCGGAATCACCGATAACCAACTCGTGCTGCGCTTGAGTGGTCTCCTGTTGAGTGCGCGTCTCATCGAAGGAGCCTATCCAGATTACGAACAGGTCATTCCTGTGGGCAACGATCAGAAAGTGACGCTCGACAAAAAAGGTTTTGAGACGGCAATTCGAAGGGTCGCGCTGCTTGCTCCCGATCGAGTCAACACCATTCATCTCACATTTGAGACCGATCGAGTCGTGCTCCACTCGAGCACCTCCGATCTTGGAGAAGCGACGGATGAGTTGGCCGCGCAATATGGAGGCCCTGGCTTCGAAGCGGTGTTTAACGCACGGTACTTGCTGGACGCTCTGGCTTCGATAGATGGAGATCAAGTCGTCTTGGAGTTGAAGGGATCATCGAGTCCCTGTCTCATTCACGAAACTGGTCCGGTTCGCACGACCTGTGTGGTCATGCCGATGAAGGTGTAGCGGGCACGATGGGAACGGGAGCACAAGCCATCAAGAGCGGGGCCCTCTACACCTCCGAGCAGATCAAAGTCCTCGAAGGCCTTGAGGCGGTTCAGAAACGGCCGGCGATGTATATCGGGAGCACCAGCATCGACGGGCTCCATCACCTGTTGTATGAAGTGGTTGATAACAGTATCGATGAGGCGATGGCTGGATTCTGTGAAACCGTCCAGGTCACCATCAACATCGATAACAGTATCACGGTGGTCGACGATGGCCGTGGAATTCCCACCGATTTTCATGAAGGTCAGCAGAAGTCGGCTGCCGAGGTGGTCCTCACCGTGTTACACGCGGGTGGAAAATTCGAAGAAGGCGCCTACAAAGTGTCAGGAGGTCTGCACGGGGTTGGGGTTTCAGTAGTCAATGCCCTGGCCGAATGGCTAGAGGTTGAAATTCGACAGGATGGCAAGGTCTACGAGCAGCGATACGAGCGAGGGGTCCCTACTGATCCACTGAACGTCACAGGCAAGACCAAACGGCGTGGCACAACCATTACCTTCCTCCCGGACGCGAAGATTTTCGAGACCATCGAATTCAATTTCGACACCCTCTCTCAGCGGCTACGCGAACTTGCCTTTCTCAACCAAGGGATTGAGATTTCTATCCGCGACGAGCGGCATGATAAAGAACACTGTTTCAAATACAAAGGCGGAATCGTCACCTTCGTTCAGCACCTTAACGAGAACAAGACCCCGCTGCACAAACCCATCTATATTGCGCGCGAAAAAGGTGAAATCTTGATCGAGGCCGCACTCCAATATAACGATGGATTCAAAGACAATATCATGTCATTCGCCAACAACATCAACACCCGCGACGGAGGGACACACCTGAGTGGATTTAAGGCAGGTCTGACCCGCACCATTAACGCGTGCGCGACGTCGAAGCAGTCGTTCAAGAAGGATGTTGATTCACTGTCCGGCGACGATGTCCGGGAAGGACTAACAGCAGTGATCAGTGTGCGGCTCACAAAGCCGCAGTTCGAAGGTCAAACCAAACACAAGCTTGGAAACAGTGAAGTGAAGGGCCTCGTCGAGGCCGCAATGAATGATGCCCTTGGGGCCTTTTTCGAAGAAAACCCTTCGATCGCGAAGAAAATTATCGAAAAATCGATCAATGCCGCCCGAGCGAGGGAAGCGGCGCGAAAGGCCAAAGACCTCATCCGCAGAAAGGGCGCGCTCGACAGCGGGTCCTTGCCTGGAAAATTAGCCGACTGCTCGGAACGCGATCCGGCCCTCAGTGAATTATTTATTGTGGAGGGTGATTCCGCGGGAGGGTCGGCCAAACAGGGCCGAAATCGCCAATTCCAGGCGATCTTACCACTCAAGGGCAAGATTCTAAATGTTGAGAAGGCTCGTTTTGACAAAATGGTGTCCAGCGAGGAAATCCGTCATCTGATCACGGCCATGGGAACTGGAGTCGGTGAGGATTTCAACGTGAACAAAGTGAGATACCACAAACTCATTCTGATGACGGATGCCGATGTTGATGGAAGCCACATCAGGACACTTCTGCTTACGTTCTTCTTCAGACAAATGCCCGATCTCATTGAGAAAGGATATGTGTTCATTGCGCAGCCACCACTCTTCCGTGTGAAGAAGGGGAACAGCGAGCGATATCTGAAGGATGAACCTGCGCTCAATGCCCACTTGCTAGATTTGGCCGTCGAGAATATTACCTTGCAGCCTAATGGCGAACGTTCGAAAGTCAAAGGAAAGTCGCTACAGCCACTGGTCAAAAAGCTGATGGCCTATGAGAGCCTCATCAATCGAATCTCGCTTCGTGGGGGATCGTCAATGATCCTCAGGAGGATCTCCAACATCTCGGGGTTGAATCGCAATGTGCTGAAGGATCGCGCGTCTCTTGAATCAACCATGGAAACCGTCAAACGAGGATGCGAGCAGAGCCACGAAGGAGCCGAGGTGTCTTTTCATCTCGACCAAGACGAAGAGCATGATGCGTTTAGTGTGATAGGCCGTGTTAAGAAAGACGGGTGGGACCACCATCTGACTATTGATCACAAACTGCTCGGATCGGCGGAATTTCGGGAGCTTCAAAAGCACGCTCCATCAGCCTTGGGCCTCGGCGATCCACCGTACACCGCCTGGTTTAAGGACGACGAGAAACAGTTTCAGTCAACGCAGGAGTTTGTGGAGGCCGTGCTTGACTATGGCAAGAAGGGCCAGTCGCTTCAGCGGTATAAGGGACTAGGGGAAATGAATCCCGACCAGTTGTGGGAAACTACCATGAATCCCGCGACCCGACGGTTTATCCAAGTCACCATGGATGATCTTGTTGCAATCGATGAAATCTTCACTATCTTGATGGGCGACGCGGTTGAACCGCGTCGCCAGTTTATTCAGGCGCATGCTGCCGAAGTGACGCAGCTTGATATCTAGCCTCTGACCTCTCTGGATTATCTCCATGGCATCTGAAGAACACCTCGATCATATCGCCTTAGAAGACGAGATGCGTTCATCGTATATGGCCTATGCGATGAGCGTGATCGTTGGGCGTGCATTGCCTGATGCCCGTGATGGGCTCAAGCCGGTTCATCGTCGGACACTGTATGCCATGAACGAGATGGGTCTGGCGTCGAATCGCGCTTATCGCAAGTCCGCCAAGATCGTCGGCGAAATCATGGGCAACTATCATCCCCACGGCGACTCCGCAATTTATGACTCTGAGGTCCGGATGGCGCAAGGCTTCAACATGCGCTATCCCATGATCGACGGTCAGGGCAACTTTGGCTCCATCGACGGCGATCCACCTGCCGCCATGCGCTATACCGAGGCAAGGCTGACGCCTCTTGCAGAGGCCATGCTTGCAGATATCGACATGGAAACGGTTGATTTCCGTCCGACTTACGACGAATCGTCTATCGAACCGGTGGTGTTGCCGTCGAAGGCACCAAACCTTCTGATGAATGGATCGTCAGGGATTGCGGTGGGCATGGCGACAAATATCCCGCCACATTGTGCTGCCGAACTCATCGAAGGGCTATTGGCCCTGATGGACAACGCAAATATCACCATCGAAGAACTCATGCGGTTTATTCCCGGTCCGGATTTTCCAACGGCCGGGATGATCTTTGGCTCTCAGGGAATCAAGTCTGCCTATGAGACAGGGCGAGGGATTATCGTCCTCCGCGGACGCGCAACCGTAGAGGCCGATGAGCAGAAAGATCGTAAATCGCTCGTCATTACCGAGCTTCCGTTCCAGGTCAACAAATCGAAACTGATGGAGCGCATCGCGGGCCTCATTCGCGACAAGAAGATCGAGGGTGTGTCCGACCTCCGAGATGAGTCAGATCGAGATGGTATTCGTGTCGTGCTGGACCTGAAGAAGGGACAAATTCCCACCATCATACTCAACCAGTTATATGCGATGACGCCGCTGCAAACCTCGTTTGGCACCATCCTGCTCGCCCTGGTGCGAAACACGCCGCAGATCCTGACGTTGAAGGCTCTTCTCGAAGAGTTTCTCAAGCACCGCCAGGAAGTCGTCGTTCGGCGAACCGCCTTTCAACTCAAGAAAGCGCTTGAACGAGCCC
>DTRN01000049.1:0-3802 GCA_012965905.1 Nitrospirales bacterium
CGCCAGGCAGTCGCTACCAGTTCGAAAGAAACGGATACTTTTGCGTCGATCGGGTAGATTCGTCCGAGAATGCTCTGGTGTTTAACCGGACAGTGACGCTCCGTGATGCATGGGCGAAAGTCGCGCAGGCGCAAGGGAAGGGCAAGGAAACATAGTGGAGAGCCACGCGGGTTACGCGTCTTTGCTCTTGAAATACTCCGGCCGTACCACCGTTACGTCAGAGACGAAGACGACGCCGGAATGGTGCTCGAACAAGGGGGAGATTCCGGCGAGGATGGTCTCGACCTTATCCTCCGGGACGACGGTGATGACCATATCGAGGGTGTCCAACTCGTTGAACATCAGCTGGCCTTGGTGTAACCCGTGATGCCCTTTTCCTGATATGTTTGGAATGATGGTGTATCCGGAGACCTCGGTTCGGTCGAGCAATTCCTGAATCGCCTGCAACTGATTTCCCTTCACAATAATTTCAAGTTTTTTCATTGCTTCTTTCATGGCACTCTCCCCTCAAACACCTGTGACCACTGCAGTGGTTGCACCCCATTGCCATGTTCCACAATCCCGATCACGCTCGCATCGATAGTTTCGAGCAGCGGACCAGGATAGAGTCCCACCCAGAAGACAATCACCACCAGCGGAACCAATATTGTCATCTCGCGAGGGGTTATGTCGGCAAGGCGAGCGTTGCGCGGAGTGGTGACCGGACCTAAGGCGACTCGTTGCACCATCCACAGCATGTACCCTGCGGCCAAGACGATTCCACCCATTGCCAGCAGTACCATGGGGAAACTTTGGAATGATGTTCCGACGAGAACCAGAAACTCGCCGATAAAATTACATGTTCCCGGAAGGCCGAAGGATGCGATGGAGAATATGCTTAGGAATATGACATAGCGAGGCATCGGCTGGTGAAGCCCACCGTAGTCGTTCAACATCCGGCTATGGGTCCGATCGTACAAGAACCCCACAATCAGGAAAAGCGCGCCGGTGGTGATGCCGTGATTAAACATCTGGAGGACGGCGCCGTGAACGCCTTGGCTATTCCACGCGAAAATTCCCAGGGTGACAAATCCCATGTGTGAAATCGAGGAATAGGCGATGAGCTTTTTCAGATCGATTTGGGCGAGGGCCATATAGCCCCCATACAGGATGGCGAGGATGGACAGCCAGAGAATCAAAGGCGTAAAGGTGAGGGATGCCTCGGGAAGAATGGGAAGACAGAACCGCAAGAACCCATATCCTCCCAATTTCAAGAGCACACCGGCCAGAATCACGCTTCCGGCCGTTGGAGCCTCGGAGTGGGCGTCGGGAAGCCACGTATGAAAGGGCACCATCGGCATCTTGATCGCAAAGGCGAGAAAGAAGGCCAGGAAGATCCAGAACTGCGCTGTTGGCGAGTAGGTCTGCCCGGTCAACTCCATGAGGTCGAAGGTGTGTCCGCCGACAATGTAGAGTCCCAGGATCGCGACTAGCAAAAGAAGGCTCCCGATGAGACTGTACAGAATGAATTTCAGCGAAGCCGCGATGCGTCCGGGACCGCCCCACAAGGCAATCATGAAGTACATGGGGATCATGGTGATCTCCCAGGCCATGAAAAACAGGAACGTATCCGTGGCCATGAACACGACGAGCATGGCGGCTTCCATCAGAAGAATCAGCATCATGAACGCCTTCGGGCTGCGGTCGAGGTTGTTCCACGAACAGAGGACGCACAGCGGGGTGAGCAAGGTGGTCAAGATGACGAGAAGCAGGCTGATCCCATCGATGCCTACGGCGTAATGAATATTAAACGTCCGCATCCACTCCACGCGTTCGACAAACTGCATGCCGTGAATGGAAGGGTCAAAGGCGTTCCAGAGGTAGAGGGACACAAGAAAATTGAGGACGGTCACTCCCAAGGACACGCGAAGCACGATCGCCTGGTCGCGAATGAACGCGATGATTCCCATTCCGATGACCGGGATGAAGACGATTACACTCAACAGGTGTTCGGAGAGAAACGGCATCGCGTTCACAACACGATCCAGTAGAAGAGGACGATGGCCATGACAAGCCAGAAGATCATGACGAGCATTTGTTGCTGAATCAACGGACGGTCAGCCTTGCGCAGGGTTTGCCCCGTACTGTCGGCTTGATGTCCTATTCCATCAACGGCCCGATCGATCCCTCTAATTTCGACCACGTTCAAGAGCCAGCAAGCCGCCTTGACGGTGAAATTCCCGGTCACATTCACTGTTCGGTTGATCCCCCCAAGTTCAACCACCTTCCAAATCAAGTTCGCGAGGCTAATGGAAAGTCTTCCCATCGCATTCACCATGCGGTCAATCCCCTTGATCTCAACGACCTGCGAGAGCCATCGCGCCACTCCCAGGGTCGGCCTCACCACCATCGCGTGATAAAGTTCATCAGCATACCACCGATTGAGGCACAGGACATACAGGGTCTTCGACAGGCTTGTGCCCCACAGTGGCGGTCTGTATGGATGTTCGTGAAGATAATACGCGAAGCCCCAACCAGCCAGCGCGATGGCAAGAGACGCGATGATCCATAACGAATTTACCGCCGGATCGTCTGCGCCGCGGGTTACGAGTACTTCCGATCCGAGAACGGGAGCGAGCGCGTGAGCAAACCGGTCCCAGACAAACATGAGTGCCGCCCCTAACCCGAGCGTCGCGATAGCAACGGCCGCAATCATTGCGGGAGAGGCCAGTGTGGGCCTTGGATCGAGCGGATCAGATATGATGTCCCATTCCACCGGCGTAGGATGTTGAAAGATCGACGCGATGAGCCCAAAAAGGTAATAGGCGGTGAAGAATACGGTCATGCCGCCCAGAGCGAAAAAGATCCATCCGGCGGGTTGATCTAGAACGGCGGTCCATAGCCTCTCGTACGGCCCGGAAAAAAGTATGAGGGGCGGTAAGCATGCGAAGACCAGTGCCCAGATAGACAGATTCCAAGGTGGTGTTGGCACTCGGTGTGTCGCATGATGCGTCGCGACGGACTTGAGGGCGTTGCCGGTTGAAAGAAACAGATACGCCTTGAGCACACCATGCGCCAACAGATGAAACACGGCAGCTGCAAAGGCGCCCACGCCGCAGACCAGCATCATGAATCCGAGTTGGCTAATCGTTGAAAAAGCGAGAATCCGTTTGATATCAGTCTGAGTGAGCGCGACGACAGCGGCAAACAGGGCCGTCGCTCCGCCTACCACCGCGATGAACGTCATCACGGATGGTGCGAGAACAAACACGGGGCTAAGCCTAATGATGAGATAGATGCCGGCGTTCACCATGGTGGCGGCATGGATCAGCGCGGAGACTGGTGTTGGCGCCTCCATCGCAGACGGCAGCCAGCCATGGAATGGGAGTTGAGCCGATTTCCCCATCGCTCCCACAAAAAGAAAGAAGCAAATCACGGTCAGACTCGCAACATGCCATTCGCCGCCGGCCAAGCTCAACAGATTGACGGTATCAGCGGAATGCTCTGTCGCCGCCGCTATGATTTGACGAATATCGAGGGTCCCGAAGGTCGCGAAGGTGAGGATTATCCCGAATCCCAAGCCGATGTCCGCGACAGCGTTCACCAAAAAGGCTTTGGTCGCCGCGCGCACGGCTGAAATTCGCTCTGCCCAAAACCCGATCAAGAAGTACGAGAGGTTATGGACTGCCGTCCTCGATCAACCCGCCGGATGGATCTTTTTCGCTCTGGGTGGCATGACCGTATTCTTCACGGCCTATTACCTTTTTGGGCTCATCGCGTCGATCTTTCAACATCCTACGCCGGTGGAATGGGACATCATGTC
>DTRN01000049.1:3812-4610 GCA_012965905.1 Nitrospirales bacterium
CGCCAACACCAGGACGACGAGCAAATTGTTGCTCAACAGCAGCATGATCATCGAAAAGGTGAACAATGAGATCAGGGCAAAAAATCGTGCATAGCGCGCATCCCCCTGCATGTAGCGTGAAGAATAGACATGGACCAACGCGCTGATTCCGGTGACGAGTAGCAGCAACAGGACTGAGAGCTGGTCGAAATACAAACCGACGTCGATGGTCAGGGTTCCCGATTGCATTAAGGTGTAAAGCGATATCGCGATGGGACCATTCACAAAGACATCGACACATGCCACCACCGCAAGAGCGAACGACAGCGCCATGGCCGGGATGCCGATCCGTTGACTGCCTTCGCCAAGCTGACGTCCTCCGACGGCGATGGCGAGGAAGGCAAAGAAGGGAAGGAGTGGAATGAGCACGTAAAGTGACATAGCTTATAGGTCTACCGGAATTGCGGTTTCACGCAGGATTGTCACCACTTGGTCGGACCAAATGCCCAGGGCGATGGTCGTTGCCGCTAGGGCCCCCATGGCAAACCGCACCGCGAACGGCGCTTCGACCTCGCTGCGTTCCGGCGGCGGGTCTCCCTCGAGGAGGAGCGGCTGGATCAGTCTGAGAAAGTACCCCATGGTCAGCGATGTGCCTACAACGATGGCGACGACCGCGACATAGTTCTCTGCTTCGAGCGCTCCCAGAAGGATATACCACTTTCCGAAAAATCCCCCGGTCGGCGGGATGCCGATCATCGACAACGCCGTCACGATCAATGCCGTCAAGGTCCAGGGTACTTGTCCGCGGAGACGAGACAA
>DTRN01000050.1 GCA_012965905.1 Nitrospirales bacterium
GCGTGACACTGTTTGTCACTGGAAATGGACATGGGTCGTCCCGGTAATCGCGGGGTTATCGGTGCTTGGGTTTGCCTCTCCCGTCCATGCTGATGACGATGAGAGGATTCAGGCCCTTTGGTGAAGAATGAATGAAGCGGCAATAACCCATCGTGACGTAGCGCTTATTGAGGGCTCGGCTCTGCGGTCCTGATATCTGGCTTGAGATGAACCTCGCGAAGTTGCGCGGGACTGATAGAGGATGGGGCATCGGTTAGTGGGCAGGTGGCGGACTGGGTTTTTGGAAATGCGATGACATCGCGTATTGAGGTGGTTTCGGTGAGTAGCATTACCAGACGGTCAAACCCGATCGCGATGCCGCCGTGCGGGGGAGCACCGTATTCCAATGCATCGAGCAAGAAACCAAACTTTGCCTGCGCGTCCTCCTCTTTGATTCCGAGGAGGGCGAGCATTTTCTGTTGAACATCGCGTTTGTGAATACGGATGCTTCCGCCCCCAATTTCGTATCCATTGATCACCAAATCATAGGCTTTGGCTTTGGCTTTGGTGGGATCGGAGTCTAGTGTGTCGAGATCCTCATCAAGCGGTGCCGTAAAGGGGTGGTGAATGGCGGTATAACGAGTGTCACCCTGACATTTTTCGAGGAGCGGGAAATCTGTGACCCAAAGCGGACACATGGTATCTTTGGGTATGACGTTGCGTTGCACTGCTAACTCAATGCGAAGGGCTCCCAACACGGAGACCGCGACCTCATAACGATCGGCCACAAAGATAAGCAAATCGCCGGCATTCCCCCCGAGAATCTTCGCCAATTCTTGAGCAACAGACTCACCCAGGAATTTAAGAATAGGGGATTCAAAACCCGTGTCCGTCACCTTAATCCAGGCCAGTCCCTTGGCTCCAAGTTTGTGAGCGGTCGCGGTCAGACCGTCAGTTTCACCACGTGAGGCACCGGCCATTCCCGAGATTGCAAGTCCTTTCACCACACCACCTTTGGCAATGGCATCTTTGAATACCTTGAAACCAGACTCCGCGACAACGTGGCTCACATCCTGCAACAACATACCGTATCGGAGATCCGGTTTATCTGAACCATAGCGCTCCATGGCTTCCTGGTAGCTTATACGTGGGAACGGCTGTGGAACGTCGACCTGTCGAAACTCTTTGAGAAGCTTCACGATGATGGGTTCGATCAGCGTGAACATGTCCTCGCGGTCGATAAAGGCACACTCGATATCGATTTGTGTGAACTCAGGTTGCCGATCCATCCGAAGATCTTCATCGCGAAAACAGCGCGCGACCTGATAATAGCGGTCCATCCCGGAAATCATCAGCAATTGTTTGAACAACTGCGGCGATTGAGGGAGTGCGAAAAACTCCCCAGGATGGGTGCGGCTGGGAACTAGGTAATCGCGCGCGCCTTCAGGGGTGCTTTTGGTCAACATGGGGGTTTCAACTTCAATCATGCCCTGGGCATGGAGGTAATCACGAATCATGTGGAGGCTTTCATGCCGCATCCGCAACGTGCGCTGCATGGGAGCGCGCCGGAGATCGAGATAGCGATACTTCATACGGACGGGCTCGTCGGCACCAGGGTCATCCTCAAGGAGGAAGGGAGGTGTTTTCGAGGTGTTGAGAATATCGAGTTGGGTGACAAACACCTCAATTGCACCGGTTGAGATCGCCGGATTTTCCGTCTCGGCGGGACGAATCATGACTGTTCCAGTCACCGCAAGGACGTATTCCGAGCGTAAGGCGTGAGCGTCAGTGTGGCTTGCGGCATCGATATCGGGGTTGAAGACGATCTGGGTAATGCCGGTGTGGTCACGAAGATCGATGAAAATCAAGCCTCCGTGGTCGCGCCGTCGATGTACCCAGCCCATGAGGGTCAAGGTCTGGCTCGCCTGTTTTTTGCGCAAATCGCCGCAGTGGTGAGTTCGTGTCATCATGTCAATGTGTGCTGGAACGTGTCCGTTTCGACGACGTCGTAAGTGCAGCACGGAGCTGCGCGAGCTCTTCAGTTTCAAGAGGTCGACTCTGTGCCGGCAAGAGCGTTCCAAGACGAAGCGGTCCGAAACCGATTCGTTTCAACCGGATGACCGAGCATCCCACGCTCTCCATCATGCGTCGAATCTGACGTTTCTTGCCCTCGAAGAGAATGATCTCAAGCCACGAATTCGTCGCCAGTTTTTTTATCTTGTTGATGCGACAGGGGGCCGTCATCCCGTCATCAAGCTGAACCCCTTTTCGAAGCTGCGCAATAATCTGATCCGTGAGAATCCCGGAGATCTTAGCCGTATAGGTTCTGGGAACGTGAGAGCGAGGGTGCAGCAGTCGCGCTGCGAAGTCCCCGTCATTGGTGAGCACAATGAGGCCTTCGGTATTGAAGTCCAAACGTCCAACCGGGTACAACCGCAATGACGTTGCATGAAAGAAGTCTTTGATGGTCTTTCGTCCCTCAGGATCATGCAAGGTGCTCACACAGCCCTGCGGTTTGTACAGCATCATGTATACTTTCGGTTGCGAATTGGGAATCAGTTTCCCGTCCACGCGAATATGATCTCTGGAAGGATCGACTTTGGTCCCCAATTCGTTGATCACCTGCCCGTTCACCATGATTCGGCCTTGGAGCAAAAGGCGTTCTGCCGCCCGGCGAGAACTGATTCCAGCGTCGGCGATGACTTTTTGAATGCGAATCATAATTCTATTCCCACTCGATGGTTCCTGGTGGCTTCGTGCTCAAATCATACACTACGCGGTTGACGCCTTTGACCTCGTTGGTAATGCGATGAGCAATGCGTCCGAGTAGGTCGTGTGGGAGCCGGACCCAATCTGCGGTCATGCCATCATCGCTTTGTACGGCGCGAACCGCCACCACATGTTCGTACGAGCGTTTATCGCCTCGAATGCCCACCGTTCTCACCGGAATCAGCACTGCGAACGCTTGCCATACCTTGCGTCCCAAGCCGGCTGGTTTCACCTCTTCTTGCACGATGGTGTCAGCTTCCCTCAGGATCTTCAGCGATGGCCGCGTGACCGGACCAATGATTCGAATCGCCAAGCCAGGACCGGGAAATGGCTGCCTCCAGATCATAGCATCGGGGAGGCCGAGTTCAGTTCCGAGACGGCGAACTTCGTCCTTGAACAGATTGCGAAGCGGCTCGATCACCTTGAGTTTCATTCGTGCCGGCAACCCCCCGACATTGTGATGGGTCTTAATGACTGCAGAGGGTCCAAGGGTGGCGCCGCTTTCCACGACGTCCGGATACAGCGTCCCCTGAACGAGATACGAGACCGGGCTCTCATTTGAAAGTGCGTTGATATTTTTCGCTTCAGTCTCGAACACACGAATGAATTCGCGACCGATGATCTTACGTTTCCGTTCGGGGTCCTCAACGCCCTTGAGCGCACGCAGGAACTGTTGACTGGCGTCGACGTAGCGAAGATTCAAGTCCAAATGTGTTCGCAGACTATGGAGGACGAACTGCGCTTCATTCGCTCGCAACAATCCGTTGTTCACAAAGACGCAGGTAAGCCGGTCGCCAACTGCACGATGGGTAAGGGCTGCGGCCACCGTGGAATCGACGCCGCCGCTCAGTGCGCAGATGATGCGGCCTGAACGAGCTTGTTTCCGGACCGTAGCCACCATGGGATCAATCCATGATGTCGTGTTCCATGTGCCGCTGCATCCGCACACGCGATAGATAAAGTTACGAAGGATCTGCGCTCCTTTGGGGGTATGAATCACTTCAGGGTGGAACTGTAGTCCAAAAATTCGACGTGTCCGATCGCACATGGCAGCAATGGGCGCGTTGGCAGTATGCGCGATTGACGTGAAGCCAGAGGGAAGACGATCGATACGATCTCCATGACTCATCCACACCGCGGTTCGCGTATGTTTGCCTCCGATCTGATCAAACAGGTCTGTCGTGTCGTCAAGCTTCAATGTCGCTGGTCCGTATTCTCGTTCTGTTGTGCCGCTCACCTTGCCACCCTTGGTCTGTACAATGACTTGCATGCCGTAACAAATCCCAAGAATTGGAATGCCGAGCGAAAAGAGTTTCGGCGAGGCCTTCGGAGCGCCCAAATGATAGCTGCTTGAGGGACCGCCAGACAGGATGAGGCCTTTTGGGCGCAACCGCTTGATCTGAGTGATCGACGCGTTGAAGGGGAGAATCGATGAATAGACGTTGGCTTCCCGGACACGACGCGCGAGGAGTTGTGTGTACTGAGAACCGAAGTCCAGGATCAGGATATTATCCTGATGCGATGCCAGATCCACTCTGCCTGCTCCGTACACGTGCTGACTCGGTCAGTATCATCCTCACAAGCCCCATTCCATTTGGTAGTTGGGCGCTTCCTTGGTGATGATAATGTCGTGGACGTGGCTTTCGCGGAGTCCAGAGGGTGTAATCCGAATAAAGGTGGTGTTCTCCTGCAGTTCAGGAATAGACGCACAGCCGCAGTAGCCCATTCCGGATCTGAGCCCACCAACCAGTTGGTAGACCACGGCAGCAAGCGAACCCCTGTG
>DTRN01000051.1 GCA_012965905.1 Nitrospirales bacterium
CATAGGTGTTGTACAGAAGAATCAGACTCAAGCCCAACACGGTCCCGGGGATCGCGTAGCCAATCTGCGTCATATTGGAAAGAGATCTCCCTGCCCACGGCCCCGATCGTTGAGAGATATACGCCACCATCGCTCCGATCGCGATGGCAAGTGTCGCGGTCAAGGCGCCGATCCACACGCTATTGGTCACGAAATGCCACTGTGCCTCTAACACCTTAGCGAATAATGAACCGACACCGGATTGATAGAACAACAATCCCAACGGAAGAAAAAATGAAATGGTCAGAACCGTCAGCACCCAGGTCAGTGCGGGCCATCGCCAGGGGCCAAGATCAAGCGGTTGCGGTTCGCGTGCACTCCCAGTCACCGTCGTGTAATCCCGTTTGCCCAATAAGAGGTGCTGTCCAATCAGCACGATCATCGCAATCACGACGAGAAGGCACGACAACAGTGCCGCGGCGGCTTGGTCAAAGCGTGTGTTGAGTTGATGATAGATTTCGGTGGTCAGGACTTGGACGCGAAGGAGGGAAAGGGCGCCGAAGTCAGAGATGGCATAAAGGAAGATGAGCAACCCGCCCGCAAGGATTGTCGGTCGCAACAAAGGCAAGGTGACGAGGCGAAATACGCCGAGTCGTCCGTGTCCCAAGCTCCTCGCAGCTTCTTCTAGCGATGGGTTTGTGCGCTCCAATGCGCTTGTCAGGAAGAGGAACATGATCGGATAGGTAAAGCTTCCGAGCACGAACACGCCTCCCCAAAACCCATAGATAGTGACCCAAGGCGTAACGTTTCCGGTGATTGATCGGATGACATCGTTTACCAAGCCGGCAGGACCGAGCAGCGTAATGTAGGTCAACGCGCCGATGTACGATGGTATGGCCAGCGGGATTGTTCCCAACCATCGCCATAGGCTTCGCCAGGGGATATTGGTTCGGACTACCAGCCAGGCAAATGGGAGGGCCAAGATCGTGGCCCATACCGTGGCCAAGATGGCCAACGATGCGGTCTTCAGAACCAACGTCGAAAGATGATCGATCCCGATCGCAGCAAGTACGGGAACGCCTGCGTGGATTCCGTTCGCGACAAGTGAAACGAGCGGGGGAAGAAAGAGCAGTCCAAGGATGCACCCGAGGATGCCTGCCATATATTGGTGCCAACGCACTAGGCTTTGCCGTGGCACGTAGAGCACTGACCATACAGTTCAAGCTTGTGAGTGGTGATGTGGAATTTATGTCGGCGTGCGACCTCCTCTTGGAGTTTCTCGATATCACAATTCTCGAACTCGATAATCGTGCCACATTGTGTGCAGATCATGTGATCGTGGTGTCCCTTGTGGGACACGTTGTCGAAGTGTGTTTGGGTCCCGAAATGCCGTTGCTGCGCCAGTCCACACTCGCAAAGAAGATTCAGTGTGCGGTAGATGGTTGCGAGTCCGATATGAGGTGTACGCTTCGTAAGTTCGTGGTAGATTTGCTCCGCGGTGACATGTTCCATCTTGAGAAAGGTCTCAAGAATAATCTCACGCTGGCTGGTCACTCGAAGCTCATGCTGGGCGAGATGCTCGCGAAGGATGGCTATCTCGTTTCGTATGGATTTTTTTGCAGGGCGAGCTGCCATAGCGGGGCCTCTCTGATATTGATAATGAATCTCTTTATTATACCATTAGCGGATATACGTCAAGGCATGATCGTCGAAAGCGCCTTTATTTACGGGATTCCAGGGAGGTCGTGGCTGAGTGCTACAGCTTTGACGTTGGCGTAGACCGTCTGGCCGGGTGTCAGATTCAACACGGCCACGGACTTGCGCGTGATGCGTGCAAGGAGAGGGCATCCAACATCGAGTTTGATATCAACGGAATGACGATCGTGGGACATCGTGCCGATCTCGACCACCTTCGCCTCGAACACGTTGAGGACACTGGTTTGACGGGGCGGCGAGCCCACGACGATACTCACATCGCGGGAAAGGACATGAACGCGCAATGCGTGACCGACCGGAAGGCGTTGTTGCGGAACGAACAGGTGCCTTCCATTGAATCCGATGCGCGTGAGGCCGAATTCGGGTTCGTGGGCTTCAATCTGTGTTTCAAGAACCGCGCCGATGGTATCTTGATCCAGGTATTGGTCCAGGTCGAGACGCGAGAATATTTCGCTGAGGGTTCCAGAAGCCACGGTTTTTCCGCCTTCCATGAGGACCAGCGTCGTGGCCAGTTGCAGAACCTCATTGATGGCATGGGTAACGTACACAATTGGAATGTGGAGTTCATCGCGCAGTTGTTGAATCAGAGGAATAATTTCACGTTTTCGCTGAGCATCCAACCCAACCAGGGGTTCGTCCATGAGCAAGAGTCGTGGGCTCGCCAAGACCGCGCGGCCGATCGCCACTCGCCGCTGCTCTCCGCCTGATAGTCGATGCGTGCGACGATGTAAGAGCGGCTGAAGGTCAAGAAGGTCGATGACCTGGTTCCAACCGATGTATCGCTTCGCGGCTGGAGTTCGTGTGAAACCATATCGAAGATTGGACTCGACACTCAGATGAGGAAACAGTCTGGGATCTTGGAACACGTATCCCACTGATCGCTGGTGGGGTGGAGTGAAAATCTCCTGTTGCTCATCTTGCCAGACCACGTCTTCAAATTGCACGCGTCCTGTTGCTGAACGTTCGAGCCCTGCCAAACAACGTAAGAGAGTGGTTTTTCCAGAGCCCGATGGTCCGAAAATTGCCGTCACTCCCTGCCCAGGCAGGTTGATGTCAGCCTGTAGCCGGAAATGTGGCAAATCAATGTCGAACTGTGCCTCCAGTCTATTCATGCGACACGAATAGGGAGACGCCGGTTTATCGTGTAGACCATGAGCAAGGTGATGAATGAGAACAGGAGCAATCCTCCTGAGAGGGCGTGTGCCTGAGCATAGTCGAGGGTTTCCACATGGTCATAAATCGCAATTGAGAGCACCTTCGTTTTTCCTGGGATGCTTCCTCCGACCATCAACACCACTCCGAATTCACCGAGGGTGTGTGCAAATCCCAAGACCGCAGCGGTAATGTATCCACGCAGCGCTAACGGGGATGCCACGCTCAAAAACGCATCGATAGGGGATGCGTGGAGCATGGATGCTGTTTCCAGGGGCACGGAACCAATTGTCTCGAAGGAAGCCTGCAGTGGTTGCACCACAAACGGGAGTGAGTACAACGTTGAAGCAATGACCAGCGCGGTGAACGAGAATGAAAGGGTTGCGTCTGTGAACTGTAGCCATGGTGCGCCGATCATGCCTTGAGGGCTCATCGTAATAAGAAGATAGAATCCCAACACGGTTGGAGGAAGGACAAGGGGCAAGGCCACCACCGCTTCGATCACGGTTCGAAATCGTGAACGCGTACGCGCGAGCCACCATGCTATTGGAGTCCCAACGATCAGCAGCACGCCTACGGTCACCGCAGCAAGCTGAAGGGTAAGCCAGAGGGCTTGGAGGTCGTCGTGGCTCAACGCGATCAATTGTTCAGGCCATACCCGAATCGCTGAATGACCTTTTGCGAAAACGGCTCACGAAGAAAGCGGAGAAATGCCTTGGCCGGTTCGTGTGATTGCCCTTTTCTTAAAAGAACTGCGGCTTGTTGGAGGGGGGCGTGTAAGTGTCGCGGCACGTCCCATCGACTGCCTGGGTGACGATTGCGAGGATTGAGCACTTGCGAGAGCGCGACAAAGCCGAGGTCCGCGTTCCCGGAGGCGACGAATTGAAATGCCTGGCCGATATTTTCCCCCCGCACAATCTGAGCTTGGATTGGGAGCCAGAGACCTGCGCCGCTGAGGACTTCATAGGTTGCCTGCCCATAGGGTGCGGTTTTGGGATTGGCCATTGCGATATGCCGGATACCATCCCGACGTAAAGCGTGAAGGCCATCGATTACGTGGTCGGGGTTGGGAGTCCAAAGGGCGAGGCGGCCAACGGCGTATGTGAATGCGGTGTTCTTGACAGCAAAGCTTTCGTCGATCAGAAGCTGTGGGTGCTTCGTGTCTGCCGCGAGCAACACTTCAAATGGCGCTCCATGCGTGATCTGCGCGTACAGTTTTCCGGTTGAAGCAGAGCTGATAACCACATGGTGCGTCGTCCGAGCTTCAAATTCATCAGCGATAACTTCCACGGCTGCGCGAAAGTTGGATGCCACCGCGATAGTAACTTCGGCGGCGTGGGATAAACCAACACTCCCCAACAGGGTGATCAGCAGGCTGAATATTCCAATGACGTTTTGCATGCTATTAACAGTATTATGCTATATGATGTCTTAAAATGATAGAACTAAGGCATAATAGCACATTTTTTATGACAAACTTATCAATAAAAAATATCGTCAGCAGCCATGGCGGGAGATCAGTAAGAGATATCCATGGTGGGGAGGTTCACGAGGTCCTCACGCTGATCGCTCGTGCATGCCATGGCCCTGACGAGATAGGCTGTTACAGTTATCCTTCGGCTATGCAATCCCT
>DTRN01000052.1 GCA_012965905.1 Nitrospirales bacterium
GAAACGGTGGAGGGGGTACCCAAGAGGTGATTGGCAAATGCACAACGCCAACACAAGTCATGTGCTGGGAATGGGGAGACGCCGCCACTTTTGAGCAAAGCATACGTCTGAACTGTACTGCGGGGCCCGATGCCTGCAACGCCGACGTAGCAGTCGCCCTCACCGAACGAACTGCCTGTATGCAGGCAGACGAAGCTGGACCGGCAACGGATTTAGGCACTCAGCTTGACACCGAGCACTGCTGGAACTCGAGGCAATACCGCGCTTTTGTCTCGATACCACCTGACCGCCCTTCCTTCCCTCCCGGAGGTGCCGAAGAGCAAGCCGAAGCCAACCGCTTGATCAGTGTTGGCTGGAATCAACCAACCAGCATCGCAACGACCTACATAAAAACAGCAGACCTTCCCGAAACCTCGCTAGCCACAGTACGGGCAGGAATTAGCGCGGCCGAGGCATACCTCGGAACCTACGGCCCATTTCGCGTGTATGTGATTGGCACTGATGTTGCGGCTACAGAACCACTCGTGCAAGATTTTTGTACGTGGGCCCACAATCCCGACCAGTTTAACCGCTGCCTGATGGATCAAGGACAAGGTATACGCGAGATCGCGCAATTCAAAGGCGGGAACGCTTTTGCACAACATTCCAGTAACCTCGCGTCACCGAATCAATCGTTTGTGATCGGAAATCCCGAGTTGGGTAATGGATCCAAGGTTGCAGCGCATGAATATATCCATATCTATCAGAATGCACACCTCCTGATCGATCGGACCACAGGCGACTACGACAATGGGTTGCCCGGATGGCTGGAGGAAGGGTCCGCGGAGTTTTTAGCTCTGTATCTGGCAGATCAACAAGGATGGGAGTTTGCCGGCGCAAACCCATTTTCATCACGCATGCAGGAAGCCCTGGACGGTGCTCGGGCACTACGGTCACTGATCCCAGGATTACGAATTCAAGACATGGAAACAAGCAAGCTGAGTAAGCGGGTATCAGCTTTGTGTGGACTCTGTATGGGCACCCTCCAATCTGAAACGGGACAGTGGGCCACGCAATGGCTCATTAACAAAACCTCATTGGACACCTTCTATCTCTCCTTCCTGCCGGATAACGCGACCTTGGGCTGGGTAGCCTCATTCACAAAACACTTTGGCCTGACCCCCGACGCGTTCTATGCCGAGTTCGACAACTTCATGAACCTCAGCCGTGAAGCACAATTAGCCATCCTGCTGCCACCGTAGAAGATTGTGTGGCACATGAGTGTAAAGTGCCCTTCTATCATGGACACTGTCTTTTGATTGAACCCCCTCCTGATTTGACAGTGGTATTCAGAGACTTGTATAAGGTCCGGTATCTTCGCCAAAACAAAGTCTTCCTACGAAATGGAGAATCAATACGGAGCGTCAGAACAGCGTTTGAGAAGGCAAGGGAGCGGGCAGGGATCGCTGATCTCCGTTTTCATGACCTTCGCCACTGTGCAGCCACCAATCTTAGACGAGCCGGGGTGGATGTCATGACGGCGATGGCAATAATAGGCCATCGGGCGGAGAAGATGTACAAGCGTTACAACACGATTGATGAGTCAGACTTGAAGAAGGCAGCTTCCCAACTTAACACCTATGTAACACTAGCCCTACAAGCAACGGAGGCTGAAGAACGTAACCTCGCGATTTAAAAGGGTTGCCCGGATGGCGGAACTGGCAGACGCGCCAGACTCAAAATCTGGTTCCTTTGCGGGAGTGGGAGTTCGACCCTCCCTCCGGGCACCACACCTTAAGACCTCTCGATTGAGTTTCGTTACAGCTACATAACTTATGGATATTAAACATAAAAGCAGAACAATGACGGAAGGGCCTAGTCGGGCTCCGGCGCGTGCGATGCTCAAGGCTGTCGGGTTCACCGACGAGGATATTGCGAAGCCGTTGGTCGGTATTGCGAACACCTGGATTGAGATCATGCCGTGCAATTCTCACCTGCGGCGACTCTCCGAACGGGTGAAAGCGGGGGTGCGGGCAGGGGGTGGAACGCCGATTGAATATAACACCATTGCAGTCTCAGACGGCATTGCGATGGGTACGGAAGGGATGAAGGCTTCGCTGATCAGTCGGGAGGTGATTGCTGATTCCATCGAGTTGACCGCACGCGGATATCTGTTCGATGCGGTGGTTGCGTTGTCCGGGTGCGACAAGACGATTCCGGGCACGGTTATGGCGCTCACGCGTCTGAATCTCCCGTCGTTGATGCTCTACGGCGGATCGATCATGCCCGGCAAGGTTGGAGAAAAAGACATTACCATTCAGGATGTGTTCGAGGCTGTTGGTGCTAATGCGGCTGGACGTATGACCGCTGAAATGTTTCGTGATATCGAAGACCACGCCTGTCCGGGGCCGGGAGCGTGTGGCGGGCAGTTTACAGCCAATACCATGTCGATTGCCTTTGAGTTTATGGGCATCTCGCCGATGGGCTTCAATGGCGTTCCCGCGATGGATTCGCAGAAAGACGACGTGGCATTTCGCGCCGGCGAAATGGTGATGGACTTGCTCCGCAAGGGAACTCTCCCCTCGGAAATTATTACGCGTCAATCGATTGAAAATGCCATTGCCGCGGTCGCGACGACGGGTGGATCGACCAATGCCGTTTTACATCTTCTCGCGTTAGCGCGAGAGGCCGGAATCCCCCTCGAGATCGACGACTTTGACGTAATAAACCAGAAGGTTCCACTTCTTGCCGATCTTAAACCGGGTGGGCGCTTTGTTGCTGTAGATCTGTTCGACGCTGGGGGAGCCCGCCTCGTCGCGAAGCGTCTGATCGACGCTGGACATCTTCATAAGGACCAACCGACGGTTACCGGTCGGACTCTTGGCGAAGAAGCGAATGAAGCGCAAGAGACTGCAGGCCAAGAGGTACTACGAGCCGTTTCAAATCCTCTGAAAGCAACAGGAGGACTTGTTATTCTCAAGGGCAATATTGCGCCCGAGGGATGTGTGCTGAAAGTCGCAGGCCATGAACGCATGCAACATCGAGGCGCGGCAAAGGTATTTGATTGCGAAGAAGATGCGTTTCAGGCTGTGCAGCGCGGAGAGATCGTGTCCGGTGATGTTGTCGTCATTCGATATGAAGGTCCGCAGGGTGGCCCGGGAATGCGAGAGATGCTTGGTGTTACCGGCGCAATTGTGGGGGCCGGAATCGGGGATTCAGTGGCGTTGCTGACCGACGGTCGTTTTTCGGGCGCCACTCATGGTCTTATGGCGGGGCATGTGTCGCCTGAGGCTTCCAAGGGAGGGCCGATTGCGGCTCTTCGCGACGGCGACATGATCGCGTTCGATGTGTCGACACGCCGTCTCGACGTCGAGCTTTCAGACGCCGAGATCTCATCCCGCCTGAAAGATTGGAGCCCTCCATCTCCGCGGTATTCCGGCGGCGTGATGGCGAAGTACGCGCGGGATGTGTCGTCGGCTTCTCACGGCGCTGTCACCATTTAGCAGGACGTTGAAAAATCCCGCCAGCGGCGTTCTCGCTTCTCTCTGAGGCTCAACGTACAGTAGTACGCTTCGCCTCCTCGCTTGCTGCGGCCTTGCTGAACAGCCTTTTTGAACATCATGCTTCGCTACTATGGCTACTCTGACCCATCCAACGATCCGTTGATTTTAAAAAGAGTTTTTCTATGGCCTGTCTACGGAAGGCGTGTTGCGTCCTCGAGATCTGTTGCCGGCTGCTCTGGAATGAGAAGTTTTTCAGTGACCAGATGCGAGAGGACGTGCTCAGCAGCGATGTTGTGTCCTTCTGGATTCCAGTGGCGATCGCTCTCCCAGAAAAGACGTGTGCCGCTTTGTGTGATTGCGCGAAAGACTGGAAGAAGGTCCACATACTGAATTTTACGCGCTCGGAGGATGTCCTGGAGTCGCTGGTGTCCCGGTGCTTGGTCAAAACACACCGTATCGGGATCCGGGGCTTTTGCCTCTATTTTTTTCCTGTAGGGGCCGTCGACATCCTGAAGCGCGGGAACTGAAAACACCACCAAAGTGCTGCCAATCGCTTTCGTGTCTTGTTGCAAACGGGTAAGGATTTGTGTCGTCGTTTCCCATGCCCGTGTATAGCTCGGGGGCTCGATGCAGAAATTGACACCGTGCTGCCCTAAAAACCTCGTATTGGGTGATCCCGAGAGGCTGGTCGAAATCATTCCAGGAATCCGATTGGCCGCTTTGTTCGAGAGTTGCACGAGTCTTGATCGACCCATCACCTGTTGCAGAAAGGAGTCTCGTCTGGCGTTGGCAGCAGCGTATCGACGTTGTGCGCCGTCGAAATCCACACGTGTAATTTTCCATTCTGTCGGGTGTTGTGGATCAAGAAAGGGGCGGCTTTCGATCTTCATAGAGCGTGGGTTCAGCAGCGCCTCGAGTTCAGCGCTATTATTTCTGACATCGTTTGTGATGTAAAATCCAGTATGTGGACCTTCTTCCAGTCTTTCGCGCAATCAC
>DTRN01000053.1 GCA_012965905.1 Nitrospirales bacterium
ACCACCGACCTACGGTTTACGAAACCGTTGCTCTACCACTGAGCTACGCCGGCCTGTGTGACGGGTTGTAGTCGGAATGCTTTCGAAATTGCCTCAACGAAACGCCGGGAACTGTAACAGCCTCCTCTGGAAAGTTCAAGATCGTCGAATGCGATCTCTGGTGTTTTGCTTTGTTCTGATTTCTGCTCTCGTCGGTCTGTGGGGATTCTCGGATATCCCCGTCGCAATTCCAGTGTCACGGGAGTCGGCTGAACTCATCGTCCCAGATGTTCTGGCGCAACCCAAACAGCCGGTGTTGCTTTCTGCGAGGCTCGTCAAAACGCGACTGTTTATGCAAATCGGGCTTGGCGGCGAACCCGTCGAATTTCTCGTCGATGGGACGTCAATTGGGCAGACGATGACAGGAGGCGATGGCTGGGCGCGGAAGGAGTTCATCCCGAAAAAGAAAGGCGTGTTGGAGTTAACAGTGAGGCTGGCTCACGGAAAACGTGTGAAGGCTCAATCCGGTACTGCGATTATCGGAAGTGTGAAACGGACACGTCCCATCGTATTTGTTGAACTTGAGGCCACCATGGCGCATGTCGAAACACCGACATTCGGGCCGTTCGATCTTTCTGGATTTGGACAGACTCAAAGGAGTTTTCCCCAGCCAATGCCCGGCGCAGCTGAAGCTCTCACAGCGGTATCGAAACGCGCCGCGTTGTTGTATCTTTTGGTAGGCAAGACCTCCCAATCGTCTGATGTACATGAATGGCTTGCTGAGCACGCATTCCCGTCCGGACCGGTGTTCATGCTTCAACCTGGCACGCGTGCCTTGGTGTCAAAGATTGAAAGCTGGAAGGATGACGGCTGGACACATATCAAGGCCGGAATTAGTCACAATGTTGATTCTGTTGAGGAATATGTGGACCAAGAACTTCAGGCAGTGATGGTGCTCGATGAGGATGCTGAAGAAGATGTTCCTGAAGGGGCGATCGTGGTGTCAGAGTGGAAAGAGATCGCGACCCTGAAAGCGCTGAGATTCAAATGAGGAGGACACCCATGGAAATGTGCGTATTTCGAGTTCTTGTCGTCTTGAGTCTCGTCACGAGCATCGGATGCGCCGGACATGCTGTTCCATGGGGAGAGGAAGATCCGCGGTATCTCAAGGGAGCGTTCGTCAGCGTCGATGGTAAGAAAACGTTCTATATTGATCATGGCGATGGGCCGGTGGTTGTGTTGCTACACGGGCTTCCGCTCTCATCCTGGGAATGGCGGAAATTCATTCCCGTCTTGGCGGAGAATTATAGGGTGATCACACCAGACCTCTATGGGTTCGGTTACTCTGATCGACCACGGGATGCAGATTATTCGTGGCCGGCATATGGCGAGTGGCTCAATCATTTTTTGGAGGCCATTGATGTCGATCGTGCAACATTTGTCGTGACTGACATTGCTGGGCCGATCGGTTTTGAATTGCTTGCGGCGCATCCTGAGAAGGTGAGTGGGCTGGTAATCGCCAATACATGGTACACCGATCAGGCGTTTCACATGCCCTTTCTGCTCAAGCTGTTGACGTGGTCGCCGACGGGATGGATGGGTATCTATGCCACCAACCGGCCGATGGTCGTGATGCAAACAAGAGTGTTGTTTGCGGATAAAGCAAAGAGCGAGGGCGAGTTCGAGGATCAGCTATGGATGAGTGTCAAAACGATTCAATCCCGAAAAATATTGCAGAAGGTGCTGCGAGGGTTTCGGTTAGATCACAAAGACATGTTTCGGAGGAGTTTGCAAGCATTTGACGGGCCTGTTCTCCTCGCCTGGGGAGAGCAGGATCCCGCAGTTCCTCCGGAAAACGTTGATCTGTTCAAGTTGATATTGCCGCAGGCTGAGATCGAACGATATTCCGATGCCGGCCATTATCTTTCACAGGAGAAACCTCAAGAATTCTCAGCCAGAATTCTTAAATTTCTCAATCAACACCGAGAAAAACTGTAGGGAAGGGTTAGGAAACGTTGCCCTAGTCAGGGATGAGTAGCCGATCGACAATCTCTCCCTTCAGAATATACCGCTCCATAATCTCCGTCACGTCTTTTTCTGATCCGACCCAATACCATATTCCCTCGGGATAGATCACGACGGTCGGACCAAACGAGCAGTGGTCGAGACACCCAGCTTTGTTCGCCCGCACCGTACCTTTCAGGCCAAGCCGCTCAACCTCCTGTTTAAAAAATTTCTGGAGTTGCTCAGAGCCGTTGTTCGCACAGCATCCACGAGGGTCGCCTTTTGGCCGTTGGTTGATACACATGAAGATGTGGTGAGTGAATCGCATGGGACTACGGTGACTCCACGGGCTGTGGTGTGTCCTTCGCTTCTGGAGGGACAATGTCGGAATAGAGTGTGGTGAGGTTATCAATGACCATTTTCACCTCTGGGTCGTCGGCCCCTAGCACGGGTTCGAGAATGGCCAACGCCTGTGTATGGTGATCGGCCGCGTCACGCAGCCGATTCTGTGCCGTATAGAGTCTGGCAAGATTATTCATGCTGCGCCCGACATCAGGATGGTGATCGCCGATATTGGAGACGAGGATTGTGTGTGCGCGCTCATGCAGGTCTACAGCTTCGGTGAGCTTCCTTTGGCTCAGGAAAAAGTCACCAAGGTAGGTGAGCGTTCGTCCGATCTCCAGGTCATGTTCTGCGAGCGCTTGCTCTTGAATGGCCAATGCCCGGCGGTGATGGGCTTCAGTTTGGGCATAATCTTGCTTGCCATAGGCCACCATTGCCAACGTATTATGGACATGTGCCACGTCTGCATGATCTGGTCCAAGGGTGTCTTCGGCGCGGGTGAGGGATTTCTGAGCGAGGTCTTCAGCCCCTTCAAGATCGCCGGCTTCGATGAGCTTCGCGGCTTCCTGCTGCAACATGATCCAATCTCGATCGTCGGTGCAGCCAGCCAGACACATCACCACCGTAGCCAACAAACATGTCTTGAATATGAACGGTTTCATCACGTATCGGACCTCGTTAAAACTTTTCGTTTGCAGGATGTTCAAAAAGGTTCGTCCAGCAAGGCCGGAGGAGGGACGTTGACGCCCAGAGCGTACCTGAGGGTACGTGAGGGCGACAATGGACCGAGAACGCCGCTGGCGGCCTTTTTCAACATCCTGCTAGTGGTCGTCTTCTTTGAAGTCAATCATCGCAAACCCCAGGAAAAAATCTGCGATTTCAGCCAGGTCAATGGCACCCTCTGCGCCAATGAGTCCAAGATGCACTGTCGTCCCGACTTCCATTGTGCCACGTTGACGTCCTCCCATATAGGCCAAGCTGGCCCCAGCGGTCAACAGTTCTGATTCCGTATAAACGATTCCATATCGTGGACTCCAGATTCCGGATTCTTTGCCAAGTCCGACCCTCAATGTTGAGTAGCTCTCGACCCCAGCCTGGAGGAGTTTGGTTGCCCGTACATTGATGCCATATCCCGGCCCAAAGCCGAGATTGATGCGGAAGATATCGAAAATATCGAGGATGCGGTTGACGGGATACAGGAGTACCGTAACAACGGTCGAATGATCTGGGCTTCGTGCCATGGCGGCATCGTCGCTCCTGTCCTCAGCAATCGCGAAGCTGGTCGAACCCGCACACAACCAGACAAGCATAGCGAAGGTACAGAGGATGCGTTGTAATTGAACGGGCATTTTATGCTAGCGCGCCGAAATGCGCTCCCCACTTCTTTGCCAGTGTCTGCCCGATGGGGGCAATTCGCATGAGCTCTCGTGGGGTGATCGGCGTGAAGTTTTGCGCTCGTGCCACGTTTTGGTGTAATTCTTCGCTGGTCGACATGCCAATGATCGAGCAGGCAACCTGAGGAAGGCTCAACGCATATCGAAAGGCGATATCGAGATATGGTGTGGGCACATTCCGGTTGCTGAGCCCGGCAAAGAATGACCTCTCTTGTCCACCAAAGACTTTCATGGCGACCAATCCAATCTTTTTCTTTGCCGCGATCGGGAGAACCTGCTCTTCGAAGTTATAGGTATGCCGGTCGACAAAGTTGGTCGCATTCATCAACACATCCCATTCATACTGCTGAATCGCCTTCACAAAGCGGTGTGGACGGTTGTGGCCCGAGACGCCCACGAACCGCGCCAAACCCTGTGCTTTGGCCTGTAGCAACGCGGGATACACTCCGCGTCGGCTGAAGACCTGTGACGGATCCATCGTGTCATGGCCTAAACTATGGACAAACACCAGGTCAGTGTGGTCTGTTTGAAGTTCTTTGAGATTGCGTTCCAACAGGCGCAGCGCCTTTTCGCCATTGGGCTCAAAGCATTTGGTCACCAGAAAGACTTCGTGTCGCCGTTCTTTCAGTACAGGTCCGAGATATTCTTGCGCACGTCCATACCCAGCAAAATCCGGAGCGGTATCAATATAGGTCACCCCTTGCGCATGGGCCCGCCAATCGCCACCGGTCGTTCAACCGCAGGCATGTGACACGTC
>DTRN01000054.1 GCA_012965905.1 Nitrospirales bacterium
ATCCCTGTGGTCGATACAGCAAACCATTTGATCGGTATCGTCACAGGGTGGGATATTATCAAGGAACTCTATCGTGACGAGGGGTCAGGCTTGCGATGAAGACCCAGACCGAGGAGTTATATTCACGCTTTGCTCAAGGGAATTTTCAACGCGAAATTCGATTGCTGAATTCAAGCGGGATTGCCGGGCATGTTTTTACGACAGGTGAGGGGATCATCGTTCCTGATGCCTATTCCGATCCCCGTTTTGCGCGCTCGATCGATGTCATCATATGCAAGCCAATCCCCCAGGCGAAGATTGGAATGGGGTGTGGGTGATGACTTCGAAATAAGGGCCTCACGCCTCCACGCATGTCTGGTGTCATTAAATTGACATTTTTTAGCCCTCCTGTACCATCAATAACCCTATGGGGATATTTTCAGGGTTACGAATAAAATCTGCTCCGTCCGAGGGAGAAAGCAATGACATCGGCTTATCCAATAGGACAACACACACGATGGACCAGATGAAAAAGACGATTCTTCTATTGCGACAACAGGTGGAGGCAATGCGGATTGACAAGGAGCAGAGCATTCAACATGCGACCAATGCTCGGGCCAATGAAATTGCACAGTTACACGATACCATTCACGCCCTTCGGAATACGTTAGAAGCGGAGCAGAGTGATAAAGAACGGAGCATCCAAGCGGCTGAAGCCAACAGCAGCAGAGAAATTGCGCAACTAAAGGATTCAATCGTTGTCCTTCGAGTTGCTCTGGAAAGGCAGAACAATTCTTGATGGCGAAGAGAACGCAGTCAGATGCACCTACTTTGCGGCAGAGGTCTGCGGTTTTCTTCGCCTTAATGACTTTTTTGCCCCTCCTTTTAAACCTCTTTATTCTGTTTCAATATGACCTTAAATTGAGCAGGTTTGTAGTCTTCGTGCTTGTTGGCGCAATGGTCATTGCCGGTCTAGGTTTCTTATTCCTACTCAAAACGCTCCGAGAGATTACTGTTTTGGCCAAGCATTTTCGGAAATTAGCACACGGCGACTATCACACAATGAAGGAACACAATGTATCGAACGATCTTGAGGAAATGGCACATATCGGAAACGCATTTAACTCCGTATTAGCGGACCTCAAGGCACACAGCCAGCTTGTTGAGCAGTTGAAGAAGTCACACGGTCAAGAGGTTGAATTTCTCGATCTTGTCTCCGACGTGACATCTGAGATTGATCTGAGCGTCCTTTTGCAACGGGTCATGGGGGAAGCAACACGCATGCTGAATGCAGAACGGGCAACGCTCTTTTTAAATGATGAAAAAACAGATGAGTTGTTTTCACGTGTTGCCCAAGGCGATGAGATTGGGGAGATTCGGCTGCCAAATCATCTTGGCATTGCTGGAAGTGTCTTTACGTCAGGCAACACGGTGAATATTGCCCATGCGTATGCAGATCTTCGTTTTAACCCAGAGTCTGATACACAGACGGCCTACTTTACACGGTCGATTCTTTGTGTGCCCGTCGTGAATCGAAATGGGAAGACGATCGGGGTCACCCAGGTGCTCAATAAGCTTGATGGACCCTTCACGGAGAAAGACGAGTTACGTCTCAAGGCGTTTGCTGCGCAAGTGTCGATTGGTCTGCAGAACGCGAAGCTCTTCGATGATATTCAATGCATGCAAAACTATAATGAGAGCATGCTTGAAAGTATGTCCAATGGTGTCATCACCTTGGATGAGGAACATACCATCATCACTTGTAATGCCGCAGCACTGCGCATCATGTGTGTGACACCCGAAGATATTCTACGGTGTCCCGCACATGACTTCTTCACGGATTCTAATGCGTGGATTCTTGAGAAGGTGCGCGGGGTGGATGAGGGACACACTCAGGAAGTGTTTATGGACGCGGAGTTGGAGTTTGCAGGCGAACGACTGTCGGTGAACGTGACGGTGCTCCCCTTGCTGAGCCATGAAAAAAAGAGACTTGGCTCCATGATCATGCTGGAAGATATTAGCAATGAAAAACGAATGAAACTCACCATGTCACGATACATGGATCCAACGATTAGTAATCAGTTGTTGGAAGGGGACAAGGAGTTCCTCATTGGCAAAAGCGTGGAAGCCACGATACTGTTTTCAGACGTCCGTAGTTTTACATTATTGACGGAGGCCATCGGAGCCCAAGAAGCGGTCGCCCTACTCAATGAATATTTTACCATCATGGTCGAGTGTATTCAGCAGGAAGGTGGCATGCTCGATAAGTTCATTGGGGATGCCATTATGGCGGCATTCGGGACACTGATGTCGCATGATGATGAGGAAGACCGAGCGGTCCGCACGGCCATTGCAATGATTACGCATTTAGATGCGTGGAATGTAGGGAGAACTGCGTTCGGCCAACAACCACTTGAGATAGGGATTGGGATAAACACAGATATTGTTATATCCGGTAACATCGGGTCGCCGAAGCGGATGGACTATACCCTCATTGGCGATGGGGTCAATCTCGCCGCGCGGTTGGAAAGTGCGTGTAAGTATTATTCCACTCGTATTCTGATTAGTGAGAATACGAAGAGGAAACTTCGAGGCACCTACCGTCTTCGCCACGTCGACAGAGTGGTGGTGAAAGGGAAAACGGGACCAGTGGGGGTTTACGAAGTGCTGGATTATCACACCGACGAAACCTTTCCCAACCTGATGGATGTCGTTGGTTACTTTAGAGACGGGATGGGACGGTATCAGAGTGGTGATTGGACTGAAGCGATACAGGCGTTTGAAAAGGCCTTGATTGCCCATCCTGGAGATAAGCTTTCTCAGACCTACATTGAGCGATGTGAGCATTTACGCGCCCATCCTCCGGAAGAAGAGTGGAATGGCGTGTGGGTCATGACATCAAAGTGAGCGCTGTCCCCTTGGCGTCGTCCTGTTCCTTTGTCATTTACCTCAAGCCCCTGCCAGTCTGATCAAACTCTCGGTTATCTGATCTTCTTGCTCCGGTACGAATTCGCGTGCTACATTGTCGCGATGCCTGAAAATAGCCGGCTGGTTGCCAAAAAAGAAGAATGGGCCCGTAAGGGACGTGGACTGCTTGAAGATGGGGTGATGCGTGATACCCGACAACGATCAAGTCGGCTTCCTCCAGGACAACATAAGACCAAAGGGTGGCCCGTGCTAGATTTGGGCATTCATCCGACGGTGGCGACGGCCGACTGGACACTGACCATCAAGGGGTGTATCGAACAGCCGGTAACGTGGGATTGGGACGCATTTCTCCAACAACCACAGGTGAAGTCCGTCTCAGACTTTCATTGTGTCACCACATGGAGCACGTTTGATAACGCGTGGGAAGGGGTGAGGTTTACGCATATCGTCGAGACGGTCAAACCAAAACCGGAAGCGGGCTATGTATTTTTCACGTCCTACGACGACTACTCAACAAACCTCCCGCTCTCTATATGTCTCGACGATGATGTTCTTCTCACGCGAAGCTGGAACGGTGAACCATTATCGGTTGAGCACGGTGGGCCATTGAGAATGATTGTGCCGAATGTGTATGCCTGGAAAGGTGCGAAGTGGCTCAAAGAAATTAGATTCATGGAACGCGATCGACTGGGATATTGGGAGAACCGTGGTTACTCCAACACAGGCGATCCCTGGATGGACGATCGCTATGCGTTATGATAATTTCGTATTCGAGGCGGCGTACCCAAGTGGTTAAGGGAGCAGTCTGCAAAACTGCGATTCAGCGGTTCGATTCCGCTCGCCGCCTCCAGTTTCCGTCAGTGCTGGTTTAATCCTTCCTTCTCCTGTCTCTCATTCTCTCAACGTGGCGGTAGCATGACCAGGCCGAAGGAGAAAACGTGACGAGATTTTCCGAGACGCTGTTTGAGCGTATTGAACCCATTTATCAACGCATTCTAGCTCATCCATTTCTCACTGGTCTCAGAGACGGTAGCTTAGACCACGCCGCCTTCCAATTTTATGTGACGCAAGATTCTTTGTATCTCAAAGACTTTGGGCGAGGCCTGGCGCTTCTCGCCGCAAAGTCGCCCACCGACGATGCCGTCGTGATGTTTAGTGAACACGCGAAGACTGCGATTGTCGTTGAGCGTTCTCTCCATGAAGAGTTTTTTAAGGAGTGGAACATCTCCTCGTCGGATGCGGAGCTGACGGTAAAAGCGCCACACACGGTGCTCTATACCTCCTACCTCCTTCGCGTCGCTTATGAGCGGCCGTTTCATGAATGTCTTGGTGCGTTTCTTCCGTGTTACTGGATTTACTGGGAAGTCGGAAAGGAGCTTCAGCGACAAGGATCGCCAATAAGCATCTATCAGCGTTGGATCGACACCTATGCCAGTGAGGAGTTTGCAACTGCAGTGAAGGATGTCATCGCGCTCACTGATCGGATCGCAGAGCCGTTGACGCCGGAGGACCGAGAACGTGTTGAAGAACATTTTGTGATGACCTCGCGAT
>DTRN01000055.1 GCA_012965905.1 Nitrospirales bacterium
AGCCGATGCAATTCATCCAGGATATGGTTTTCTGGCGGAAAATGCAGAGTTCGCGTGGCTTTGCCGGAACTATGGCATCACCTTTATTGGCCCGTCCCCACAAGCGATTTATTTGATGGGCAATAAGGTTCAAGCGCGGCAGGCCATGATGCGGGCGGGAGTCCCAGTCGTGCCGGGCACAGAGGGTGCAGTTCAATCCGAAGATGAGGCGCTCGCATTCGCGCGACAAGCGGGATATCCCGTCATGATTAAAGCCAGTTCCGGCGGAGGGGGACGTGGCCTCCGTGTGGTCAGAAGCGATGATGCCCTTCGTGCTGGACTTGAGTCTGCAAAACGGGAGGCGGAGAAGGCCTTCGGGGAATCTGATGTGTTTCTCGAAAAATGTATCGAACGCTCTCATCACATTGAGTTTCAAATTATCGCTGATCGAGAAGGGAATTGTATTCATTTGGGTGAGCGGGATTGTTCGATTCAGCGTCGTCACCAGAAGCTGATCGAGGTGTCCCCATCCTTGGTGCTCAATCCGGCACTGCGAGAAACCATGGGGCGCGCTGCTGTTACCGCGGCGAAGGCGGTGGACTATGACAGTGTTGGTACCATTGAGTTCCTTCTCGACGAAGATCGCAACTTTTACTTTATCGAGATGAATACACGAATTCAGGTTGAACATACGGTGACAGAGCAAGTGACCGGGATGGATTTGGTTCGTGCGCAGATTGAATTTGCAGCTGGGGTTCCACTGGGAATGACGCAGGAGAACGTCGTGCTCAGCGGCCATTCGATTCAATGCCGAATCAACGCCGAAGACCCTAAAAATAATTTTCTCCCCTGTGCCGGAACGGTGACAGCCTACTACTCGCCCGGAGGGATAGGCGTGCGTATTGATGGCGCTGTCTATAAAGATTATGTGATCCCTCCATACTTTGACACGTTGTTAACGAAACTCATTGTCACAGGCCGTTCCTGGCCGGAGACGGTAAGCCGAATGCATCGCTCGTTGGAAGAGTTTGTGCTTCGGGGAGTCAAAACAACCATTCCCTTCTTGCAGCGGGTCATCGCAGATCCTGATTTTCTTGCCGGCCGTTTTGATACCACATACATTGAAACCCATCCGCATTTGTTCGAGTATCCAGAGCACACCAATCCCGAAGACGTCGTCACCGCAATTTCTGCCGCCATTGCGGCATACGAGGGACTCTAAGGACGCGAAGAATGCCGAAGGCAGCCCCGCCCAAGCGTAAGACGTCACCAAAGCGCAGAACTCCAGCCATTATGAAAAAAGGCGCAAAGAATATACCGCGTGGTATTGACGTCTCGTTTCGTCCGGCAAAAGCCAAGCCCCTATTGGTCACCGACGTCGCACTGCGGGATGGACAACAGTCGCTGTTGGCCACACGCGTTCGGACCGACGACATGCTCGCAAGTGCTGAAAAAATGGACCGTATTGGCTATTGGTCGTTGGAGGTGTGGGGAGGCGCAACCTTCGATACCTGCCTTCGCTTTCTCAAGGAAGATCCGTGGGAACGGCTGCGTCAGTTCCGGACTGTCGCCCCGAACACGCGTCTGCAAATGTTGCTGCGTGGGCAGAACTTGCTTGGCTACGCACACTATGCCGATGACGTAGTCGAAGCATTCGTGGAACGTGCTGCTGCCAACGGCATGGACGTATTTAGAATCTTCGATGCACTCAATGACTTGCGAAACCTCGAAACCTCAATCAAGGCCGTCAAAAATGTTGGAAAACACGCGCAAGGGACACTGTGCTACACCACCAGCCCGGTCCATACGATTGAGATGTTCGTCACACAAGCCAAAGAACTCGAAAGTATGGGGATTGATAGTCTCTGTGTGAAGGACATGGCAGGGCTGATTGCACCACTCGACGCCTATGTACTGATTCGCCGCTTAAAGAAAGAGTTAAAAGTACCCATTCATCTTCACTCCCATCATACCTCCGGCATGTCAAGCATGTCGGCACTGATGGCCATTCTTGGCGGACTTGACGTCATCGATACGGCAATGTCACCACTGTCCGGTGGGTCCTCACACCCTCCAACGGAAAGTCTTATTGCCTCGCTTCGCGGAACGCGATATGACACCAACCTTGATTTGTATCACTTCCCACGCGTAGCTGCGGAGTTGAGCGAGGTTCGAAAAAAGTACAAGAGATTCGAGAGCGACTTTACGGGCGTTGATTCAGCGATTCTGATCTCGCAAGTCCCGGGAGGCATGCTCTCGAGCATGTCGGAACAACTCGCACAGCAGAATATGCTTGGACGCATGAAAGAAGTGTTGGCCGAGGTCCCGCGCGTACGGGAGGACATGGGATATCCTCCACTGGTCACCCCGACCAGCCAAATCGTCGGAACCCAAGCCACACTCAACGTGATTACCGGTGAGCGATACAAGGTGATCACCAACGAGACCCGTAACTATGTCAAAGGCTTATATGGGCGCCCGCCAGGCGACATTAATGCCGAACTACGAAAACGTGCACTCCGATCTGGAAAAGCCATTACCGCACGGCCTGCCGATCGGTTGAAACCTGAAATGAAAAAGCTCAAGGCAGCACTGGAAGGAACGACAAATAGCCTCGAAGACATTCTCTCCTATGCGTTGTTTCCAAACGTGGCGGCAGAGTTTTTTGAACAGCGCGCGAAAGGAGAACTGAAACCAGAGCCCATCGATCTTAAGGATGGCGGCGACGTAGAAAGCGATGAACAGCAGCGACGTGCTCCACGTGAATTTAACGTGACCTTGCACGGAGAATCGTACCGAATTGAAGTAACAGGTACGAGTCACAAGACTGAAGGGCAGAAACCGTACTACATACGAATCAACGATCAGCTCGAAGAAGTGTACCTTGAAACCATCAGTGAGGTTGTGCCGGGTGCAGCTCAGTCCTCTGAGACTCAAGCCACGCTTCCGTTCACTCGGCCAAAGCCCCAGCAGCCGGGTGACGTCACATCTCCGATGCCGGGAAAAGTGCTCAAGGTGCTGGTTGAGGAGGGGGCCAAGGTCAAGAAAGGTGCTGTCGTTCTCATTATTGAGGCGATGAAAATGGAATCGCAGGTTGTGTCTCCGATCGACGGGACGGTTGCGAAAGTCAATGTGAGCCTGGGCGATGATATTAAGACGGAAGAGACACTTATCGTTGTAGAATAGAACACCATGTGTGGGGTCACAATACAATCCCTTCTTGCAGCTCTTCTCCTGACCCTGCTGACAGCGTGTCAATCTGCGCCGGTCACGCCGCCGTCGACATTAGCGCCGGCACACGAGGTGTCAGTCACAAGCACGCCTCAACCCAGCCCAGACCTTCCAGATCCCGTTATCCTATCAGTGCTCTACTTTGAAAATCGCCTGCAAGCGCCCAACCTGAATTGGCTCAGGAAAGGGTTAACCGATATGCTGATTGCGGATTTAGCAAAAGTGTCTACGTTGCGTGTTGTACAACGAGAGCGCATTGAGGAAATCATCCGTGAGCAGAAGCTTCAAGCCTCCAGTCGCTTTTCAGATAAAACGGCAGTACGAATCGGCCATCTTTCCGGCGCCAACGTCCTGCTTTCAGGAAGCATCTCCATTCTCGGGCCAATGGTGCGAATTGACGGAAATCTGGTGAGCGTTGAGCAAGGGGTCATTCTTGGATCGGCCACGGTTGAGGGTCCGATACAAAACCTTTTAAATATGGAAAAGCTATTCGCGCTGCGTGTTCTCAAGCTCTTGGGCGTTCAGCTTACGGATGAGGATATGATCATCGTGACTCGGCCGCAAACGAATTCAATCGAGGCCACGGCCGCGAACTATCGAGGGATCGACGCTGCCGACCGCGGGGAAATTGATCAGGCGTTGCAGTTTTTCCAAAGCGCTCTCAGGAAAGACGGACAGTATGAAAACGCCCGATCGAATTATAGTCGGTTGTTACGAGTCGTGTCCGGCCATGACCTATGGGTGTCCGCGAGACAAACCATCAATCGAAAGAGCCTTGAGCGGCGAATCGCCCGCGAAGCGGTGAAACAAATAATTTTTCAAGGATTCGTCATTGAGATCGGGGAAACCCTCTCTGATGTATCGATCGGACCGCCAACCACGGTGCTTGTCAATGTCCAGGTTCAAGTAAGATTTGATGTGGCGCCGATTATCGATTTTCTTACGACAACGGCAAACGAACTTGGCGGGAGAATCGAGCAAACTGAAACGGAACTCACCATTCTCCTCTCTGAGGATGTGGAAACCAATGCCTATTTTGCTTCCCTCCTCCGACGCACACCGCGGATTCTCATTCGTGCCCTTGATCGCCATGATGAGGATCTCTGGCCGGGAGCTCGCCTTCCTGGATGGAATGCCGACTATTCACGCTGGGTCATTATCTCGCCACGCGACGAAATCAGAATTCGGATCAAGAAACGCTTACCAACGACAGCACATTTTCACATTC
>DTRN01000056.1 GCA_012965905.1 Nitrospirales bacterium
GGCCGCATGGAATTGCAATGTCATCAATGACATTTGGCAAGGAAAGCGAACAGGCCTCAGCAACCTATTTACAGAAACGTGGCTATCGGATTTTGCATCGAAATTACCGCATTGCACGGGGTGAAATCGATCTGATTGCCGACCACCAGGGCGCGCTGGTGTTTATTGAGGTGAAGGCTCGTCGAAGTGCACGGTTTGGTTCGCCAGCCAAGGCGGTGCACTTCCGGAAGCAGAAAAAGCTGATCCATGTGGCGAGGCATTATTTGCATCGATATCGCCGCGGGGATCGACAATATCGGTTCGATGTTATTCTTTTGACCCAACAGTCATCTGGCGAGGCGCAGATTGAGTTGATTCAAAATGCTTTTGAGCTCTGATGGATTGTAACGACTCATGATCAAGCTTTTCCACGTCTCGAAGCATTACGGCACGAAATCAGTGCTCAATGATGTTACGCTTTTGATTGAGAAAGGTGATATGTGCTGCATCGTGGGGCCGAACGGAGCAGGAAAATCGACCCTGTTAAAACTCATGTTTTGCCAAGAGCAGTCAGACCGCGGTCAGATCATGATCAACAATCAGAACGTGACACATATGAGCCAAAGTGCAATGCCTGCCGTGAGACAACGCATGGGATTTATCTTTGAAGATTTTCGACTCATGTTGCGCAAGACGGTTCTTCAGAATATTGTCTTGGCCTTAACCATCGCTGGAACTCCGCACAAGCAGGGACGTCAGAATGTTGATCGAGTGCTTGAGGCATTGAGGCTTGAACACAAGAAACATGATGCTGCCTCAGACCTGTCGGCTGGCGAACAGCAACGGGTGTGCATTGCCCGTGCGGTGGTGAGTGACCCGCTGGTTTTGCTCGCAGATGAGCCGACGGGAAGCCTTGATTCTACGGCCACCGCAGAGGTGTTTGACCTTCTTCGTGGCATGAGTGCACGTGGGACAACCGTCGTCCTGGCCACGCAGAATCAGGATGTTGCCGACAGATTTCCCCAACATCGTGTGACGCTGAATCAGGGTCGGATGACCGAACAACGAAACACATGCGGTATTTGATTTATTGTTTTCGTGAGACAGGGGCCAATTTCCTTGACTATCGAGGGTTGTCCGCTGTCGCATTGGTGACGAGTGCCCTCTCGATGCTCTGTGTTGGGCTGTTTTTCGTTATTTATGTCAATATTCATGAGGTCGTGCAAGCATTGGAAAATGAGATTATAATGGACATTTACCTTGATGAGGGCCTCGCGGAGAACCAGATACTGATATTAGAACGGGTCATTCTGTTGAATCCAGAGGTTGGAAATCTGGAATTCGTATCCCACCGTGATGCGATTGAAGCGTATCTCGAGCGATACCAGGAAGAAGAAGCTCTAGTGGCAAGTCTTGGTGAACAGGCGCTTCCTGCCTCGTTTATGGTCAGCCTTGCACCGACCCATCGAACAGTTGCAGGTGTGACCTCGCTGGCCAAAAAAATTGAGGGTATCAAGGGTGTGAGCGAGATCCAGTACGGGCAGGAGTGGATTCAGGCATTCGGGTGGGGTACCCGTCTCTTGATGTTGATCGGCTCAATCGTTGGCGCGACGCTGGCACTTGCCTCAATCGCGATTGTCGCGAACACCATCCGGCTGACCTTGTTTAATCGGAAACATGATATTGATATTCTTCGGTTGCTCGGGGCAACCGAAGCGTTTATCAGGGGACCATTTTTAGTTGAAGGTGTGGCGTTGGGGGCGTTGGGTGCGGGGGTGTCGCTGATATTGCTGAAGATTATCTTTGAATCATTTATCTATCGTGTTGGGGATGGATTGATGCAGGGGCACGCCGTCGCCTTCTTGTCGCCAGCAGCCCTTGGCGCACTCGTGGGGTGTGGCGCATGTCTCGGTTTTGTCGGAGCGATTCTCTCGTTGAGGCCAACTCGGAAGGCGTGGGTATGAGGGCACTGGTGGTCGTATGTCTGGGTCTCTTCGTCTCACTTAGCGCGTGCATGGTTTATGCGGGAGACGCCACGATTGGAAAGGCGCGAGAACTCTCTGGAAAGATAAAGGATAAACAAACAACGTTAGAGAGTATTCAGCGTGACTTGACGGAGAGGCGACGCGATTTCGATGGTGCCGAAAAGCGAGAAATTTCCGTATTGGACGAACTGCAACACATTGATCAGGTGCGACATGCGAAGCGAAAAGAGCTCAAGCGCATTATTCATGCGGTTAAACGGACTGGTGGAGACTCGACACGCGCTGAGCAGGAGATTGATGGCACTGCGGATCAACTGAACGTGTGGCGAGATTCTCTTCGTGTGCGTTTGAAGATGCACTATAAGGCCGGCCGTCTGGATGCGATGACACC
Organism: Nitrospirales bacterium; assembly: GCA_012965905.1. Classification (GTDB taxonomy): domain Bacteria; phylum Nitrospirota; class Nitrospiria; order Nitrospirales; family UBA2166; genus UBA2166. The sequence continues at coordinate 2,356 of DTRN01000056.1, forward strand.
TCTCTTGGCGTTGCGCGGAAGAGATGATGGATATTTACGCGACCGGGTGTTCTCAGCGTTTGCTGGATCGGAGTATGCCAAAACACAGCAGAAGGCACAGGAACTTGCGACGCTAGAGCAGAGCAAACGGGAGTATGATCGCATGACGCAGGAGCTGCTTGGCGAACAGCGTGAGGTGGAGGAAGCGCTTGCTGCAATCCAGACTGAGCAGAAGAAAAAGCGCCGGCTGATTGCACGGATTCGTGATGAGCAAGCCATGCACGAACGGACCATTGCCGAGCTTGAAAAATCTTCCGCAAGGATCGAAAATTTGGTACGCACGTTGATTAAAGAACAGGAAAAGTTCGCACGACTTCGCGATGCTGGCGATGGGTTGACGGACGTGAAAGGTGCCTTGCAATGGCCGAGTAGCGGCAAGGTCGTCGCGTTCTTCGGTCACCAGAAGCATCCCAAGTTTGATACCTTTCTGCAACGGAAAGGTATTGATATCAAAGCCAACCAGGGGAGTGTGATCCGGTCGGCCTTCGATGGCATCGTGGCCTTTGCCGACTGGGTGAAAGGGTATGGATTATTGCTCATTATTGATCACGGTCTCGGCGATGTCTCGCTGTACGCGCACGCCTCTTCCCTATTGGTGAACGTTGGTGATCGGGTCAAGGGGGGGCAACCGGTTGGAGCCGTCGGGGATACTGGCTTGACGAGAGACAGTATGTTGTATTTTGAGGTCCGTGCCGGGGGCAAGCCGGTCGATCCAATCAAGTGGTTATCAGCACGGAAATAGTTTCAACGAAGGAGAAGCAGGAAATGGAGACCCAGGAGACACCAACGCATCGAAGTCGGTGGATGAGCGTCAGCATCATTGGCGCGTTGCTCATTGGTGTATTGGTTGGCCGCACGCTTGTGCCGGTTGTGCTGCAAGCCACGGAGCCGTATGAGCACCTGAAGACCTTTACGGAGGTGTTGGCGCAGATCGAAAAGAACTATGTCGAAGAAACGAAATCCGTCGACCTTATTCATGGCGCGATCCGAGGGATGCTCGCAACGCTGGATCCTCATTCCGGGTACATGCCACCGGATGTCTACAAGGAGGTTCAGGTCGAGACGAAGGGTAAGTTCGGGGGTGTCGGAATTCAGATCGGGATTCGTGACAAGAAACTCACCGTCGTAGCTCCCATTGAGGGCACACCAGCCTATCGTGCCGGCATTCAATCGCTAGATTTTATCTTTAAGGTTGATGGCGAATCGACGAAGGATATGACACTTCTGGATGCCGTCCATCTCATGCGGGGTCCGAAGGGGACCAAGGTCACACTCACCGTCATTCGTGAGGGAGTGGATGAGGAGATTGTTGTTGATCTCATTCGCGACGAAATCACCATTCAAAGTGTGCGTGGCAGAATGCTGGAGGATGACATTGGGTATCTTCGTATCGCGCAATTCCAAGAACAGACAGCCAAGGAACAGGAAAAGATTCTGAGCGAGTTGAAAGAGAAAGGGATGAAGTCCCTTATTATCGATCTGCGGAACAATCCTGGGGGATTACTCTCCGCAGCCGTCGGGGTGACTGAGCAGTTTATTCCATCCGGAAAACTAGTCGTGTCGATCAAGAATCGACAGGGCAAGCGTGACGAGTATCGCGCAAATGCAGGTGACCCTCTGACCGATATTCCCATCGTTGTCCTGGTCAATGCTGGGAGCGCCAGCGGATCTGAAATTCTCGCTGGGGCATTCCAAGACTGGGGACGTGCCGTTGTTGTTGGTACGCAGACGTTTGGCAAGGGGTCAGTTCAGACGATTCTTCCACTGAGTGACGGGTCGGGTTTGCGTCTCACAACGGCCAAGTACTTTACTCCGGATGATCGATCAATCCATGGGATCGGAATTACGCCGGGTATCAAAGTTGAAGGGACGTCGGCTTTGACGCATCCTGCGGTTGAGAACGCAGAGGGATCCAAGTCATCCTCGGTGGCTGAAAGGGACGCAGACGTCGAGAAGACCACAGAAGAACGCGAGCAAGAGTTGATCGACAAGGATGTCCAACTTCAAAAAGCCATCGAGATTCTGAAAACCTGGAT
>DTRN01000057.1 GCA_012965905.1 Nitrospirales bacterium
ATTGGCTGACCAAGGAGGAAGTTGGCGCGCAAGGTGAGGGAAAAGTCTTGTCGAGTCCAGAGGAAGTTCGGATTGCCTATGATGCCAACGAAATCTCGTTACACGCACGGATTCGAGTGCGCATCAATAACGCGATGGTAGATACGACCGTCGGACGTGTTCTTTTGGGAGAAATTCTTCCTCCTGGGATCCCATTTTCTGCAGCAAATGCTCTCATGACCAAGAAGGCTGTCGTTGAGTTGGTCGACTTGTGCTATCGCAGCGTCCCGCTCATGGATACCGTCGTGCTACTCGATAAAATAAAAGATCTTGGTTTTTTCTACGCGACGAAAGCCGCGGTGTCCATTTGTATTGATGATATGTTGATTCCGGAAAAAAAGCCTGAACTGATTAAAGCGGCCCAGCGAGATGTTCTCGAGATTCAAAAACAATATGCCGAAGGCTTGATCACGAATGGTGAACGCTATAACAAAGTTATTGACATCTGGGCACATGTGACAGAACTTGTCGCGAGTGAAATGCATGAAGAACTCGCAGGCAAGGCAAAAAGTGACCGAGGCGGTGCCTTTAATCCGATCTTCATGATGACAGATTCCGGCGCTCGCGGGAGCGGCCAACAGATTCGGCAGCTCGGCGGGATGAGAGGTCTCATGGCGAAGCCGTCTGGTGAAATTATTGAAACACCCATTACAGCTAATTTTCGTGAAGGGTTATCAGTGCTCCAGTACTTTATTTCAACCCACGGTGCGAGAAAAGGATTGGCGGATACGGCGTTGAAGACTGCTAACTCCGGATATCTTACTCGGCGGCTTGTTGATGTGGCTCAGGATGTGATCATTAGTTCTGAGGATTGCGAAACCATCGATAGTATTCAGGTAACATCGCTTGTTGAGGGGGGTGAGATTATTCAACCCATTGAGGATCGCATTTTAGGGAGGATTGCTGCCGAAGATATTCGTGATCCTTTGACCGGTGAGATCGTCGTCCAAGTTCGTGAAGAGATTGACGAAGGGCGTGTGAAAGCGATTACCGATGCCGGAATTGATCAGGTCAAAATTCGGTCTGTGCTGACCTGCCAATTACGGCGTGGGGTGTGTAAGAAATGTTATGGGCGTGATCTTTCCAGAGGACGACTGGTTGAAAATGGAGAGCCAGTGGGTGTGATTGCCGCACAGTCCATCGGGGAACCAGGAACCCAGCTTACGATGCGAACATTCCACATCGGTGGTACCGCGAGTCGGGTCGTTGAGAAGACGGTGCTTGAAGCAAAGAGCGTTGGCACGCTCAAATATCTGAACATTAAAACAGTCAAAAACAAAGAAGGCGAATGGGTCGTCATGAATCGCAATGGGAAAATAGCCGTGTGTGATGGTGATGGCCGTGAGAAAGAAAAATATCCGGTTATTTATGGGGCGAAGATTAAGGTACACGAAGGAGTTGCCGTTGAGCCGGGTCAGAAATTGGTGGAGTGGGACCCGTACTCTCTGCTTATTTTAACTGAAGTTGGAGGTCGGATTGCGTATGGGGACTTGATCGATGGCGTGACCATAAAGGAGGTCCTTGATGAAGTGACCGGGCTCTCACGCAAACTGGTTCTCGATATCCCTGGCACGGCGTATCGTCCACGCATCTCGATTAAGGATGATTCTGGAAAAACCGTGAAATTGCCGCAGACATCCGCCGCGGCGCGGTATCTGCTTCCCTCCGGAGCGCATATTCTGGTCGAGAAAGGCGAGACGGTGTATCCAGGAGATGCATTAGTGAAGATTCCTCGTGAAACTACAAAGACCAAGGACATTACTGGGGGATTACCGCGGGTTGCCGAATTGTTTGAAGCACGAAAGCCCAAAGAGCATGCTGTTATCAGCGAAATCGATGGGGTGGTTGAGTATGCTGGATTGGTAAAAGGCATGCGCAAGATCCTTGTTAAGAACGATTTAGGGGATGTTCGTGAGTACTTTATTCCCAAAGGGAAGCATGTCAACGTGCACGAAGGCGATTGGCTTCAGGCTGGTGAGCCGCTTATGGACGGTTCACCTGACCCGCATGATATTCTTGATGTGTTGGGGCCCAAAGAACTCCAGAAGTATCTTGTGGATGGGGTTCAGAAAGTGTATCGGCTCCAAGGGGTCGTCATTAACGACAAGCATATCGAGACTATCGTTCGGCAGATGCTTCGAAAGGTGAGAATTGAGGACTCCGGAGATTCTGAGTTTCTGGCCGGGAGTCAGATTGATCGATTTGTCTTCCAGGAGGAAAGTGAAAAGGTTCGAGCCAAAAAGGGGATGCTACCGACTGGAAAACCGGTGCTCTTAGGCATCACGAAAGCCGCACTCAACACCGAAAGTTTTATCTCTGCCGCCTCGTTCCAGGAAACCACGCGAGTGCTGACGGAAGCCGCGATTAATGGGAAGATCGATCCGTTAATTGGATTGAAGGAAAACGTCATTGTCGGACGGCTCATTCCCGCTGGAACCGGCCTAGTTGAGTATCGTGATACGCAGGTGATCAAGCATGAGCCTCCGGCTGAGGAGCTGTTGGGCGTTGGGGAGGTTAGTGAGAGCGCTGACGTATCCCCGGAAGCCGAGCCTGTTTCAGCGTAAACAACCGGTTTACGTCTCGTCTCCAGGAATATTCCGTGTGTCCATGCCAAACGGGTTGTCGCCATCAATGGTGTGGAGCGTAATCTGTTGGTCGCCAGTGAACTTAAATACCGAGAGTCCTCGTTCGCGCAGCGGGAGATCTTGTCCAGGTGTATGCCATACACCTTCCCAATGGAGATGGATGGCATAATCGTGCTGAGCGATGAGTATTCGATCGATTGAAAATGTCAGCGAGATGCTGTCGTAGACTTCAAAATCGTGTTGTATGGCATTGAGAAGCTGCTCTGATCCCTCTAACGGTGTGAAGAGGGAGTCGAGGGTGCTGATGTCCTGGTTCTCGTAGGATGAACGAAGCGTCTCGACGGTGTCATCAAGTCGTCTGAGACGGGCAGAGTCGTCTTCGCTTTGGATATACGGGGTGGATTTGCACCCCGGAATATACTCAGGGAGCAGGAATTGCATTCCGACGACCTCTGGATGTTCACTCCCAGCAACGTTTTGCTTTGGCGCAATCGATACGGAATACAGCGCGATAAGACAAACGGTGATGACGCCTTGAACAATGACGCGGAACATTGGATATCTCTTAACGGCCAAGTTCTCCAATGAGATGGCCGAGTTCAGGAAGGATCAATTTTTCCATTGCCAAGCGGACGGCCTTTTCTGATCCCGGGAGCGCAAAAATAACCGTTCCACCTGACACGCCTGCGGTCGCTCGACTCATGATGGCAGAGGAGCCAATATCCTGATAACTAAGGAATCGGAAGAGTTCACCGAACCCATCAAGACGTTTGTCGAGCAGTGCGCTTACCGTCTCATAGGTCGAGTCACGTTTTGACACTCCCGTTCCCCCATTGATTAGGATTGCCTGTATCGATGAACAGGCGAGATCTTGATCAATTGCGTTACGAATCTGAGAGGGTTCGTCTTTGACAATCTCGTAGCGTTCGACGGTATGGCCTTGGGCTGTAAGCAACTGCATGATCAGTTGCCCGCTTCTGTCGTTCTCTTGAGTTCGAGAGTCGCTACAGGTGATGATGCCGCATCCCACCTGTGAAGGGGACTGGGCTTTGTGGTGTGTGTGGTCCATCCCGGGGCTTAGAGAGCACTAACCCCAATAATCATCGGGCATTCTCAGCCGGTCCACCGGTTCTCCCTTTCCAATATGCTGGTCAAGGATGTCAGCGATATCTGCCTCGCCTACCTGTTGATACCACACACCGTCGGGATAGACGACGACGGACGTTCCCTTATCACACGGACCAAGGCATGCCGCGCCTGTCACCATTGCTTTCCCCATGAGATTGCGTTCGATGAGTCCCATGGTGAAATTCATGAAGAGATCGTCTGAACCTTTCTCTCCACAGGATCCTTTGGGATGGCCGGGTGGCCGGGTGTTGGTACATACAAAGATATGGTATTGCGGTTTTGGCATTGGTCTCTCCTCTTTCTAGTTCAGCAGATTTGGATGACTATCCTAACCCCCACTCGTGCTACAGCCTACGGCGGAGGGAGAGTGAAGCCTTCGGGTAATTTGGGAGTTGAGAATTTTCTCGGCGGGTGGTGATCGATCCCGATATATGCCTCGATAAACTGAACAATGCGCTGTTCATCGTAGGTGTCAAACGTATCAATGTGTTGCCATGACGTGAGTGCAATTGTAGCGTCCATGCTTGGATAGGGAGCGAGGACAAGGTGATGGTATTTGCTGCGAAGGTAGGGATTCTTTTTCCGAACATGCTCCGGAACGTCATCATTGGCCATTTGCCGGTATCGCGCAAAAATCGCTTCCAGATTTGCAACAAGTTCTGGGCA
>DTRN01000058.1 GCA_012965905.1 Nitrospirales bacterium
CACACGAATATGCAGATGCCCTCGCACTACTCAGGGGGTTCAAGGAGCCAATTGATCGCTTCTTCATTGATGTCCTCGTGATGGCTGAAGATCCTGCCGTTCGCAATAATAGGCTTGCACTCCTCAGCCAGCTGTACGCGGTCTTTCATCAATTCGCCGATTTTTCCCAGGTTGTTATCGAAACCTAAATGCTCTATTCCGACTTGACAGAAGCGATTGGTCACACACCCATGATTGAGCTTCGTCGGCTCAACCCTAATCCTGCTGTCAGAATCTTTGCCAAGCTGGAAGGCTTTAATCCGACGGGAAGCCTCAAGGATCGTATCGTCAAATACATGATCGAGCGTGCTGAGGCCTCCGGCGAACTGACTCCCGATAAGATTCTCCTTGAGCCTACCAGCGGCAACACCGGAATCTCGCTCGGGATGTTTGCCAAGATCAAGGGATATCCATTACGTGTTGTGATGCCGGACAACGTCAGTAGCGAACGACGAGAACTGCTGCATGCATTTGGCGTTGAGGTGTTCCTGAGTCCTGGAAGTGAAGGGACCAATGGCGCGATCCGGATGGCGCAGAAGATGTTGAAAGAGGACGACCGGCATTTTATGCTGGACCAGTATGGGAATCCGAATAATGTCCTGGCGCATTATGAGACCACCGCTGGAGAAATCCTTGAGGATCTTAAAGGCACTGTCGATTCCATCGACTTATTTATTGCAGGTCTCGGAACCGGTGGAACTCTGATGGGAGCTGGCCGGCGATTAAAAGAGGCCTTTCCCAACATGAAAATCACGGCTGTCCAACCGTATCCTAAAGGTGGATTGCAGGGCTTACGAAGCTTGATGGATGGATATGTTCCACCGATCTTTGATATGAGTCGCATCGATGTGAATGAAGTCGTCAAGGACGAAGACGCGTTCCGGATGGTGAAAAAACTCGCCGAGGTGGAGGGCATTCTCGGAGGCATCTCGTCCGGAGCGGTTGTTCATCGAGCACTCAAAGCCGCCGAGCGCATGGAAAATGGCGTGATTGTCACCATACTCCCGGATGGCGGCTGGAAATACCTTAGCGAACAAATTTGGACAGACGATGTCAGTACCGTGAGTGAGCGATTTACCGGTCCTATGTGGTAGGGGGGAGATAACGTGGCGCTGAAGAGGGCTAAAAAGAGACCGGTGAAAGTGGTGAAGAAAGCAGTAAAGGCGACCAAGGGCAAGCCAAAAACACCAACGAAATACGTGTACTTCTTCGGCAACGGAAAGGCTGAAGGCAAGGGTGGACTCAAAGAGCTTTTGGGAGGCAAAGGTGCCGGATTAGCCGAAATGACCAATCTTAGCATTCCTGTTCCTCCGGGATTCACCATCAGCACCGACGCTTGCGTCGAGTACATCCGTCGACGCAGAAAGTATCCGCCGGGGTTATGGGACACCGTTCTGAAAAACATGACCCGCCTGGAAAAAACCATGAGCATGGGATTTGGTGATCCCAGCAATCCACTGCTCGTCTCTGTTCGATCAGGTGCACGCGCGTCAATGCCAGGCATGATGGATACGGTGCTAAATCTAGGCTTGAATGACCAAACCGTCCAGGGACTCATCAAGAAAACCCATAACGAGCGCTTCGGTTGCGACGCATACCGCCGCTTTATTGCCATGTTTAGCACCATCGTCATGGACGTGAAACGTGAAGTCTTTGAGGAATGTTTGCAAGCCAAGAAGACCTCGCTTGGATGCACACACGATATCGACCTTAACGCGCGCGCGCTTCGTGAGCTGATCAACGAGTTTAAGATCTTGGTGCAACGCCACGCAGGCCGCGACTTTCCACAAGACCCCATCGATCAATTGCGGATGGGCACGAACGCGATTTTCGATTCGTGGAATGGCGATCGCGCCATTACCTATCGACGGCTCTACAAGATTCCGGACGCATGGGGCACTGCGGTGAACATCGTGGCGATGGTATTTGGCAACATGGGAAACGATAGCGGAACCGGGGTGGTCTTCACCCGTTCGCCATCATCCGGAGCGGCAACGCTCTTCGGTGAATTTCTTTCGAACGCGCAGGGCGAAGATGTCGTTGCCGGCATTCGCACTCCGCTGCCAATTGCGAAGATGGAGACAGCGATTCCCTCAGCGTACAAGGCCCTCACGAAGATCCATCGAAAACTCGAACGACATTACCGCGATATGCTGGATCTCGAGTTTACCGTTCAAGAGGGTCAGCTCTACATGCTGCAAACACGTGTTGGTAAACGTACCGGCATCGCCGCGGTTAAAATCGCCGTGGACATGGTCAAAGAGCGGCTTATCACCAAAGAAGAAGCGGTGTTACGTGTCGAGCCGGAACACCTTGAACAGTATTTGTATCCCGTCTTCGATCCCAGCGCAGAGGCCCGTTTCACCAAACAAGGTAAGGGGCTTCCCGCAGGTCCTGGCGCCGCTGCCGGGAAAATTGCACTCACACCAGAGCAGGCCATTGCCATGAAGGCCGCAGGTGATCGCGTTGTTCTGGTGAGAATGGAAACCAGCCCGGATGACATTCACGGCATGAGCGCGTCATCCGGATTTCTTACCGCTCGAGGTGGCATGACCTCCCATGCCGCAGTGGTTGCGCGACAGATGGGTAAGGTGTGCATCGCTGGCTGTGAAGCCGTAGAGGTCGAGGGAGACTCATCGGTTCGTATAGGATCGGCTAGATTCAACAAAGGCGATTTCATTTCGATTAATGGCTTCGACGGGAGCGTGTACGAGGGAGATATCCCCGTCATGGCATCAGAAGTCGTTCAAGTTATTCAGGGAACCCTGAAACCGGAAAAGTCTGAGCGATATCAGTATTTTTCCAAAGTCTTACAGTGGGCGGATACGTTTCGTTCATTGGATGTTCGCGCTAATGCCGATGCCCCAGATCAGGCAGCGGTTGCGCGAGGTTTTGGGGCACAAGGCATCGGCCTCTGCCGAACGGAACACATGTTTTTTGCCGAGGGCCGCGTCGAGATCATGCAAAACATGATCATGGCGAGAACCACTTCAGACCGCATGAAACACCTCGACGAGCTACTTCCATTACAAAAACAGGACTTTATCGGGCTGTATCGAAAAATGGATGGCTACCCCGTCACCATCCGTCTGTTCGATCCACCGCTGCATGAGTTTCTTCCAAAACGCGAAGACCTGATGGTGCAGGTTGCGAGAGCAGAACTGACTGGTGAGGATCCGGCCACGTTAGCCAAGACCAAACGCATGCTCGCGCGTGTAGATGAACTCCACGAGTTCAACCCCATGCTCGGCCTACGCGGGTGTCGGCTCGGAATTTTAATGCCGGAGATTACCCGCATGCAGGTCCGAGCTATTATCGAAGCCGCGTGCGAAGTCACCAAGGAAGGCGGAAACATCTTCCCTGAAATTATGGTGCCCTTGATCGGAACGTGGGGAGAGATGAGGACTCAAAAACAGGTCATTCAGGACGTTGCCTCACAAGTCATGGCCGAGTACCACAAGGTCATTCCCTATCAAGTCGGAACCATGATCGAGCTCCCACGTGCAGCCATTATGGCAGGCGAAATTGCCGAAGAGGCGGAATTCTTTTCGTTCGGAACCAATGACCTCACCCAAACCGTCTTTGGGTTTTCACGTGACGATGCCTCCAAGATCATTAATTTCTATATGACCATGCAGGATCGTTGCCCACACTGTCAGGCTATGGACATCGATCAAAAGACGATGGTCTGCCGGGCCTGTGGATTCCAGATTGCCAAACGTTTAGACAACATATTGAGCGGAGACCCTTTCACCACGCTTGACCAAAAAGGCGTCGGAGGCTTTATCGAGATTGCGATTGAACGCGGGCGTGCGGCCAGGCCTGATCTAAAGATTGGCATATGCGGTGAACATGGAGGCGATCCAAGCTCGGTCGAGTTTTGTCACCGTGCAGGCCTAGGCTATGTCAGCTGCTCGCCATACCGCGTCCCCATCGCACGGCTAGCTGCAGCGCAGGCAGCCATCAACCACGGCGTTATTGCCGAACGGAAACCATCCGCGCGACGTGCGACTCGCCCAGCTTCGAAACGAGGGAAGACCGCGACTCGTTCTCGTCGATGACCGATGACACCTATATGCGCCTGGCGTTGCGCCTCGCTACGAAAGGGCTGGGGCGAACGGGGGCGAACCCCATGGTCGGGGCTGTGGTTGTTAAGAACGGGCAAATCGTCGGACAGGGTTACCATCACGCCATCGGTGAGCCCCACGCGGAAGCACACGCATTAGCACAAGCGGGCGCGAAAGCCCGAGGCTCCTCTCTGTATATCACGCTCGAACCCTGTGTCCACGAGAATAAACGAACCCCACCTTGTGTTCCTACGATCATCGCCAGTGGTGTAACGC
>DTRN01000059.1 GCA_012965905.1 Nitrospirales bacterium
ACGAAAGTGACGTTCGATCGTATTCGCAAACAGCTTGTGATCTCTACGCCACGCGAGTAGGCGTCATCGCAACTCCGTTTCTGCGCATTTTGACAACAATTCTTGCCGACTTCTACAATGGAGTCACACGAGCGACCTATGTCACTTCACAACGAAGATCAGCCGATTCAACGGCGGAGGCGGCCATCGTCTCTCTGGATTGTTGGGGTTTTCTGTCTCCTCCTGGTTGGAATAGGGTATGGCTATTTGATAACCGTGCAAGATCCCCAGCTCCGATTTAAAACGGCTATGGTGGAACAGGGGACCATTGCGCGGGTAGTGACCGCGACAGGAACGGTCGAACCGGTTCTTAGCGTCGAGGTCGGGAGCGAGGTTTCCGGGACCATCCAGAGCCTGCAGGCAGATTTTAATTCGATCGTCAACGCGGGAGACGTGATCGCCAGCATTGATCCAGAACCATTTCAGGCAAGACTTGAGCAGGAGCAAGCGAGATTGCTGAGTGCGAAAGCACGCTTAGCCCAAGCCGACGCCGAGTTATCACTCAAAAACAGAGATTTAATGCGTGCGAAAGCGCTTCTTGAGCAGGGCTTCATTTCACAGGCCGACTTGGATGTGGCACAGACTGAATATCAGAGTGCTGTCGCACAAGTCGATCTGAATCGGGCGTTGGTAAACCAGGCCACCGCGGCTGTCGATGTCGCACAATTTGACCTCAATCATACGGTCATCTATTCACCCGTCGATGGGACGGTGATTGATCGCAAGATCAACGCCGGTCAGACTGTGGCCGCAAGCTTTCAGACTCCTGCATTATTCGTCATTGCAGCGGATCTCACGCGTATGCGCGTGATCGCACATGTGGGTGAGGCGGATATCGCAGACGTTGGACAAGAACAGCCGGCTACCTTTCAGGTTGATGCGTATCCCGATCGGGAATTCAGCGGTCGCGTGACGCAAGTTAGGATTGCATCGAAGGCGGAAGACACGGTGGTGACCTATGACGTTGCCATTGATGTTGAGAACCCCGAGCTTCTCCTCAAGCCCGGCATGACCGCTGATGTGGCTATAGTGGTGGAGTCGGTCAGCAAGACGTTGATTATTCCGAATGTTGCCCTGCGATTTTCACCTCCTGCCGCATCGTCAACGGAAACGCAGACTCACGATGAAGCCATTGCCGAAACGGGAGGTGAGGAGACGCACTCCGATGCAAGCGGATCCAAATCACCGGCTCACCGATCGAGTGTCTGGATACTTAGCGCGGATGGAACACCGAGAAAGATAATGATGAGTGTCGGCCTGACAGATGATCGATTTTCAGAAATCAAGGATGGTTCGCTTAAACTGGGGGATCTGGTTCTCGTTGGCGTTGACCGTTCGGGTGAAGAAGAAAGTAGCAAGAAGCTGCCCCCATGGTTTCGGTAGATTGAAGGTAACTACTCAGGTCACTCCCCTTTTGCCGCATGCCGGCCTTGCTGTGGTGCTCGAATCCTCACGTATGTCCATATATGCTCCGGTTCTGCGCTCCTCGCGCTTTGCCCCCTGGGCCAAAATAGAAGCAACCTGAGTAGTTAGGATGGAAGCTCAAATCGTCTGTCAGGGCCTGTGGAAAACATATCAACTTGATCACGGTGAAGTTCACGCGCTCTCCGATGTGTCGTTACAGGTCGAATCTGGTGAGTTTGTCGTAATTCAAGGGGCATCAGGGTCAGGAAAATCATCCCTCCTCAATATCGTAAGCTGTCTTGATACGCCGACCAAGGGCACCTATTCCCTTGAGGGAGTGGAGGTCCGTGGGCATTCTGCTGACGAACTCGCTGAAATTCGAAACCGCCGAATCGGCTTTATTTTTCAGAACTTTAACCTGCTTCCACGAACCAGCAGTCTCGAAAACATCCAGCTCCCGCTTCTCTACGCCGGGCTTCCATCTCAGGAGCAGGAATGTCGCGCAATCGACGCGCTCGAGCGAGTCGGCTTGAGCGGGCGAGACAAGCACTCCCCGTCCCAGCTTTCGGGTGGACAACAACAACGCGTGGCGATCGCGCGTGCCCTGGTCATGAATCCTTCCATTATTCTGGCAGACGAGCCAACGGGGAACCTTGATAGCAAATCGGGGATCGAGATCGTGGAACTCTTGCAACGTCTCAATGAAGAAGGGATCACTATCATTCTTGTGACGCACGAACGGGACATCGCCGCATGTGCGAAACGGCAAATTTCGATGAAGGATGGGAAAATCCAAGCCGATACGACAATAGTGGGTGTTTCTGCATAAACATGTTTCGAATGATGTTCATCATGGCCTTGCGGGTTTTAGTCCGCCACCGCCTTCGGGCGGGGTTGACGATGCTTGGCGTCATTATTGGGGTTGGCTCGGTGATAGCGATGGTGAGCATCGGACAGGGAGCCGCCGCGCTCATGCAAGACCGAATATCCAGTCTAGGGTCAAATGTCATCATGATCTTCCGTGGGCACGCGAAGGTACGAGGGGTTCGAAAGGTGCGACCAACGATTACAGTGAGTGATGCGGAAGCGATACTTCGTGATGTTCCCAGCCTTAGTGCTGTCGCCTACACCAAGCGGGGGGAAAAACTGGTCGACCCGTGTCGCTGGCGTGACTCCGTCGTACCTCGAAGTACGTGACTGGCCGCTGGTGAGGGGGTCGCCTCTGACCACAAAAGATTTGGAGTCGGCGGCAAAGGTGGCGGTGTTGGGTCACACGGTGGTGAAAAATCTTTTTGATCCAGGGGTCGATCCGGTGGGTGCAATCCTGCGGCTCAACAAGGTCCCGTTCACTGTGATTGGTGTGCTTGCTCCGAAGGGCAGTTCCGCATGGGGAAACGATCAGGATGATCGGATCTTGATCCCGTTCACCACCGCGGAGCGAAAAGTCTTGGGAACCAAGCAGATGGGGACCGTTGGAGCCATATTCGTATCGGCCAAGCAGTATGATCAGTTGCCACAGGCGGTGAAGTCGGTCACCGCTGTTCTAAGAAAAGAGCATCATCTCGAAGACGGTGAAGACGATGATTTCTATATTCGGACGCAGATGGATATTGCCGAAACGCGTCAGGAATCCGCTGATGCGATGATGTTCTTATTGTTTGCCGTCGCGTCAATTTCTCTGTTGGTCGGGGGTATCGGGATAATGAACACGCTGTTGGTTTCAGTCACCGAACGGACGAGAGAGATCGGCATTCGTATGGCCGTCGGAGCCAAGCGATGTCAGATTATGTCCCAGTTTCTCGTTGAATCAGTCGTCCTAAGCCTAGTGGGTGGCGTGATCGGAATCGGAGTAGGCGTTGCCGCCGCCAAACTTACCACCGCATTGGCTGGATGGCCGACCATTATTTCTCCTGTGTTTTTAGTTCTTGCCTTCGTCTTTTCCGCATCCGTCGGGGTGGTGTTCGGACTCTATCCAGCGCACAAAGCCTCGCGGTTAAACCCTATCGACGCCCTGCGATATGAGTAGACCCTACAGTTGCCCATCTGCGGCGAGCCGGTGAACTTCATTAATCCGTTTGGACTCGACACGATCACGCCCTAAGAGGCCTCCTCATGGAATGCCGAGTGTGTCGTCGAGAAACGCGATCACATCGCTCCAGTATGGATCTCTGACTTCGAAGAACAACCGGTGCCCATCACCAATAATGGCATCCTCTGTGATGTCATTGACTCTCACAAGATGGTGACTGCCACTTGTTGTCGTAATCTCGACAGTATCGCCCACGTTCAGGGTACTCTCGATGCTCAAGGGGTGCGGATCGATGGGTATCTTCGTCGCGCAGCCCACGGAAAACACAAGGATCACCATCCCGATACCGAATTGCCTCCATAGCTCTGCCCTCATCACATGCCTACTCTTGGTGATGATCCGCATCGGGTAGGCTGACGGGATCGCGCATTTCACCGTTCCAGCGTTACTTCGACGATTTCCTGCGCGGCAACTTCCGCGTAATTCCCTGCCGTTCCAATCTTTCAGGTGGTCTTCAAGGACCTTCTGGATGTAGTCATTCATGGGCATGCGCTACGGGCATCACGATATCGATAGCCTCGATCAGGGTGGTGCTGTCACACTTCTGTCACATTTGGAAGCCGCAGACCGCTTAGAGCAGTACGAGGGAGCGTAAGTTGTTGAATTCATTGGTGGCGGTGGATGGTTTCGAACCCCCGGCCAGCGGTTTATGAGTAGATTTGAATGGAATTTTATAACCCATTGATTTGAGGATGGTATCTCGCTTTATCTTCCCGCTCAGTGGATTATACGCATTGTATAGATCACATCTATTGCTATATTTCATATCCTTTCAGACATTTTCTGTTACAGGTTTGTCGCAGTCAACTACGTAAGAGCGACGCAAGCCTGCTTGTCGCTGGCTGGAGAAATGTCCCCCTGATGCAACTAGATTCCATCCTTGGAATCTCTGAGCACTTTCGCGTCCTTTTTCTCGAGGGCTTTAGGAAAGGCAAGCAGAGCATTCGGATGGCGTTCAGCAATATTCCCAACGTGGTAGTTATGGCATGATATACACATGTCTCCAGCTTTTTCGGCCACATGACAAGTCACACAAAGGGACTTCTCTATATGGTTAAAGCTGCTTGCGAAGGTTTGAGGGTCGTTGTCTTCGTACCCTGCCATCACATCTGCTTCTGAATTCAGAACATGACAAGCGTAACAGCCCCTGTCCCTAACAAGGCTCAAGTGTGGCGAATGGACGAAGGTCGTGAACTTCTGCACATTTGGCACCGGCTGTGCTGTGTGCCACTTCACTTGGGCTTTTTCCGCTCGACTATCCACACTGTGGCATTTCATACAGACCCCTGGCGCTTTAGCGCCTGAGAGCGTCGAAAATATCTCGTTCACGACATCCGAAGTAGCTGGCTGCTCTGCCAAAGGCGAGAGATCGATCCAGCCACGAATGAACTCATCGGCATGACCGGTCGGACGGAACAGGATGGAAAAGTCCGCATCCTGTCGATACCACCCACCCATCTTGACCCACCGTTCGCGATCTTGATCTTTACCCATATTTAGATCTAGCTCTTGCATATCAGACATAGGTACCATTGCATGGGCTCTGTGACTTAGCACTTCGGTCGATAATTTTGGCAACCATTCTTGCTGCGCTGCTTGGATAACCTCAATGGGAATATGTCCTGTCAAATTCCCGAGTTTGCTATTGCTGTATGGCTCATTCGCTATCTTGCTGAGCCGCGAAACGTAAGCTTCTTGTCCTTTAGAGACCATATCGTAGAACAGCCCCTTTATCGCCCATATAATCTGAGCGATAGCGGCAAGTTCTTCCTCGGTGGCATCTGATAAATCGGTGAATTCGTCAAAGTCACCGACCGTTTCCAGGTAGTCAACGATAGTCCCATCGGTGTACAATAGAAGCTTCATGAAGGGGGTCAGGCCTTGTTCGACATTGTAGTCAGCGGGCCATTCTCCGACCGAGATCCCTTGCTCTGTTAGTACGTCAACATCCAATCCTGGAAGTCTGAAAAAAGGGATGCCTCGTGCCCCTGCCAGACCCTCTCCCTCAATCTGGTGTACATGGCATGCAGCACATGTCGCATCAAATGATCCCACCCGCATGGTTTCGCCAAGCTGATCCATCATATGGCAGGCCGTGCAAGTGGTCGGGGCCTCATCCTTGAAATCGCCAAGAAAGTGCTTCGCGAGATGGGAATTATGATCAAAGGCTATTTGCGTACGGCGCTCAGTGGGATAGCTGGAAAACTGTGGATGCCCCTTCGTCAAACTCGAAAACTTTATGATGTGGCAAGTTTGGCAACGCTGGTTATCCATAGTCATCAGTTTGAAGTCTCTACCATGATGTTCTGAGTGACACCTTGCGCAAGGCACCTCGCTACCTTCCGTGTACAAGGTCCCTGGAAGCCAGTCTGATGATGCTAATAAAACCGGGGTCTTCTCAGAGAACGGAGCCTCTTTCAAGCGTTCTGTGATCGAGGTCAAGGCTTCAGTGGACCGACCATGAGCCTGCAATGGCTGCTCTCCAACTTGATGGCAGCTCAGGCAAAGTTTGCTTCCTTTAGCCTTCGACTCTGAAGCATAGATCGATGCCACCCAACTGATTGGTCCTTCGTGGGCCGCAGCATGACAAGAGGCACAGTCCTTACCTATAGCACCGTGATTTATGGATAGCTCACCTGGGGAAAAAAACTCTTGCGCATCTGAACCGAAGAGGACAAGGAGTGATGCCCCAATTGTGAAAGCAACCGTCCAGACCGTGGCAATTCCTCGCTTGGCTCGAAGACTCCTGCTGGGCTGACACTTGGGTATGTGTACGGAGCAGGTACCATTCGGAAGGGGGCCCTGGGTACATTTCCCCTTGCGGTCGGAAGAGCGGGTACAAGACCACCGATCGCCATCCTTTAGTGGGAGGCATTCTGTGGTCGCCAGACATTGCCCGTTCTTGTCAGGGCCAATGTGACAAGCCCAACCCTCGGCAGCCCATCCACAAACCCAGTTCTGGGTTGGTCGTTCATATTGACTGTTCTTGAATCCATAATCCTGTAACTTCATGGTTAGGAACTACTCTCCCTGTACGCCGACGCGAGAGCTCCGTGAATCAGTGAGAGGATTAAAAGGCTGTAGCTCAGGGGAATGTGGATAAAGAGCCAATATTTGAGCACCAGCTGGTGCGCATTGTGATAATCCAGGTCATCTTTGGCCAAAATAAGAGTTCCAATTTCTTGAGCAATTTTCCGTTCGCTCTCATTGAAATAGCGATCTTGCGATTGCAGTTTGGTCAACAATTCATCACGAGGGCGATGAGACCCTATCAGATGCCAGAAAAAATTCTTGGGTCCTTCCAAAAAAGGTATCACCTGATTTGTCAAGACACGTCGGCTGGAGAAATCGGCAATCGTTGTGGAACCCATCTCCGCAGCTGAGCGCACGAGAAGGTCTTCGACGTCCTCACGAAGATGCTTTCGCATCGCTGGAATTCTCTCAAAAATGACCTCTCTACCCCTCATTGCAAGTCGCCGTGAATACCATCTCGTCAATCCAATTCCTGTAATTCCGCTCCCAGCAACCACCACGTAAAGCAGCGCGAGCGTTCCCTCAATCCAACCATTGGGGACATGCAGCCCAATATGAATAGCGAACAGGACAAGAGTGAGATATCCTATGTAAATATGAAATTGCAACCAGCTGGATGAAGTTCCTAAGGGCAGGAAAGGCAACTTTTTTCGGACATTGTAGCTAGCCAAAGCCAACAGGACAAAGAATAGAAGCCAGCCAGAGAAGAACACCGTGCGATACAGGGTTACAGAGTAGGCGAAGTGGATTCCGACGATCAGAATAGAAAGAGCACCGCAGATGACAAGATTGCGCCATCGGCGAGATGCAAAGGAGGTCACTAATTGGGTCCGTTCGATAGCGAAAATAAATCTGACATATCTATCCGCTGTAAGGCGTCGTGGGGACATGCGCGTTGGCAAGCCGGCCCACCCAGCTGGTCCACACAAAGATCACACTTCGTAGCTTTCAAAATGGGAGCGTGGGTGCGCTCGTCGAGAATTAGGTGTCCGTTCTCATCGCGAATGTCAACCATCTGAATGTTGTCATACGGACAGCTATTCGCACAGGTGCTACAACCTACACAAGTGGTGTCGTCGATGACAACGTGCCCGTGAAACCCCTCACGGTGGATTGCCCCTGTAGGACATCCAATGAGACAAACAGGATCGACGCAATGCATACACGCATTGGCTATCAAATACTTGCCATCCCGCTTGCCATGCCGGGTGAAACGGGGATTATTTTCGTGAGCGGTAGCACAGGCACGCACGCAATCATCACAGCCAGTACAGCGATCGAGATTGATCATCATGGTGGACGTGCCGTTGATAAACCGCTCATCCACAAGGAATTCCAGGAAGTCTGGATCAATTCTCCTTTCGTGTTCCCGATCCCTTTGCACGGGAACATGCCTGGTATTCGAGGGGACAAGCGGTCGGAGTTGCGCAGATGGTAAAGAGGGAAGCACCAAAGATTCAATCACGTGAGTTGGTACCAAGAGAATGTCCACGTATCCAATAGCACGCAGCGTGTGCTTAAGGGATATCCGGGCTTCGCTTTGCCAATTATGCTCGATTTCTTCAAGGCCGTAGATCTTGCCTCGACCAAGGTAAGTGAGCGTGCGGTGTCCGTGCCCGAACTGCTGACTCAACCGTACGAATCCAGAGCGAATCAGAATTAATCCATTGGGATAGTGCCCTTCTTCCGCAATAATCGGCTCGTGATCCAGGCGTTCCGCCGCACTGCGACTCATGATTGCCTTATACGGACCATACCAGTCGAAATCCCCATAGCTCTGGAATTCAACTTGATTAGCCACCTCTTCCAACTGCTCCAACGTCAGGTGCTGGAAGAGCGGCGTTTGTAGAAGGTGGACTTTCAGGTTCCTTTCACGATAGCGAGCGTCAATATCTTCCTTCAACCGCTGATCAAAGAGGCGTAAGCGCCTTAGTCCTTGCCAGCGAATTTCCAAAAGCTCTGTCTCTTGGTCAGCAACAATAGTGGCGGTCCGGGCAACGCGACCAAGTGCAGAGATTTCTCCAAACAGGTCTCCCACTTCTATTCGGTTGGTTTCATACTCCCCCAGAATTACGGGGAGGTCTTGCAAAAACACATGAGCATTCCCCGCTTTGTCATATCTGGTTTTGACCCGGGAAACCCCTGTATCTGGCGAAAGAGTGCGTTCTTCCGGCTGCGTGGGATTGCGCCATAACTGGGCGATGGCATTGAACAAACCTTTTCTCCGAGGCTCTTTTCGGCCCAAGATCGACTTTGGTAGATTGAGGAAAACCTGGACTGATCCGGACATGATAAAGTATGCAGAGTTTCCATAATCGCCTTCTCGCACCACAATGTCCCCCGCTCGGTACCGAA
Organism: Nitrospirales bacterium; assembly: GCA_012965905.1. Classification (GTDB taxonomy): domain Bacteria; phylum Nitrospirota; class Nitrospiria; order Nitrospirales; family UBA2166; genus UBA2166. Next base: position 8,921 of record DTRN01000059.1, read on the forward strand.
GAATGCGAGTGTCATTCAGCAGGATCTCTCGTAACGGAGCGTGGGAAGGAAATTTCGCCGGGTCCATATGGCTGAAAGGAGGGAATGTTAAAACTCTATCGACATCCTCTTCACTCGTTTCATGACTAAACGGCATATCCAAACGAGCAGGACGTTGGATGCGTACATTCAGTGTCATAGCATCGTACCCCCTATCTAAATTTATCGATCCTATTTTCCAGGCGGAGCTTTCCCGGGTTTTCCTTTGTACTTATCGGCTGTGGGAAGTACCTTGTCTATTGCTGCCCACTCGCTTCCGTCGTAGTTATTCGCTACCTTTTGAGCGACAGCCCGAATTTTGTCGGCTGCTGGCGTAATCTGGGCTTCTTGGTTGGCGCCCAACTTGACCTTTGCAGCAATGGCCAACATTTCCTTAAGTTCAGAAATTGTGACGAGCCCATGAATTTTTTTTAATTTACCCATTGCTTTCCCAACGCGCTTCACCATCGCCTCCAAGAATGTACCTTTCTCGGTGGCCTTGGACAGGGCACGGAGGCTGTACTCCAAGTCAAGTGACGCTCCAACCACGTATAACATCCGTTTACGCTCAGACGAAGCTTCCGTGTTCTTTTTTCCTCCCGAGCTGAAAAAATTATGGCGGACTTCGCCTTGCGACCACGCTACGAGATCAAATTCGCTCCCTGCTTTATGTCCTCCTACGTTGACCAGATGCTCGTTTGGTATCGTGTGACATTGGAAGCAGTTCGCCGCTAATCGGTAGAGTTCAGGAGGTCGGATCATGCCGGAGGCCTTTATCGCTGCCAAGCGTTTAGCCTTGTGTTCAGGGGTTTCCATCTCACGTGTGACTGTCTTACCCCCATAATCACTGTGCACTTTAAGCCAATCCTTCGCGGGACCATGACAGGACTCACAACTAATTCCAACAATCGCCTTGCTCTTCCCTTTCTTGATGCCCGAGGTGAAGTGGCAATTCAAACACGCGCTGTCCTTTTTCATGCGTTTGACGCCCAGCTTTTCTGCGACCTCCTTGGCCTCTTTCTTACGCGGCAATTCTTTAAAGCTCCTGGAATGTTTGGTTTCTCTCCAGGTGTGCACCTCAGCCTTATGGCATTCGCCACATTCCTTCGGTCCCACGATTTTCTTGGGATCTTTTTCAGGCATGGCATTGGATTCAACACCCGATCCCGCCGCCAATAAAAGGACGATGGCTCCAATGGCAAGTCCTACCCATCCTAGCCATGATTGACCCCGTTCCTTGACTTGGTTCATGTTTTACTCCTCCATTTAGACCATTGCGGCAATTCGCTTCCTACTCGTTCAGGGATTTCCTGCGCGAATCCGTCATGCATCTAGCGTCACATGCCCTTTTGGTATGGCTATGCAAGGGAAGCAAGAGCCGGCCTCGGGTGCAACACCAGGCTCAGTCATGTAGGTGACGTCCCCTGCTTTAATTGCAGTGAGACATGTCCCGCAACTGCCAGCACGGCAGCCGAAGTCAATTTGGACAGCGTTCCCTTCAGCAAGCTCTAACAGCGAACCGTGCTTTTGATCCCATTGGCATCGTTTCCCTGTTTTCGAGAAAAAGACTTCAACTTGCGTTGCATCAGCTAGTCGTGGTGGTGGCGCGGCAGTCTTTTTTACCGTAGCCGAGCCAAAGGCTTCAAAAAAGATCTTGTCCTCTGGAATCCCCCACACCTTAAGTTGCTTGGTCAACGAGTCCATCATCGCCGGTGGCCCACAGAGGAAGAACTCATAATTGTTAGACGGTAATAGGCCTCGTAGCAAGTCCACGCTGACCCGTCCCGAATGATCGTAATCCTCCCCAATCACATCCGCGTCAGAAGGTTGGCTATAGCATACATGCACGTGCACATTGTGATATTGGCGATTCAGTTGGGCCAGATGATCCTTCATAATATGCTCGGTACCATTGGATACCCCATAGAATAACCATACCTCACGGGTTGTAGCAGCACCCTCAGTAATACTGTTGAGCATGCTGAGAAGGGGTGTGATGCCTACACCACCCGCAACAAACGCAACTGGAGCGGCGCTTGTCAGATCGAGAAAAAACTTTCCGCTCGGCGCTTTGACGTCGAGGATATCACCTTCCTGGAGATGATTGTGAAAGTACGAGGAGACCAATCCTGCCGGCACATCTGGGTTATCGCTTGGTGAGAGTTCCCGTTTAATGGTGATGCGGTAATAGTCTGATTGAGTGGGGCTGTCGGAGAGGGAATAACATCGCACTACCGGTTTTGTGGTGTCGGGAATATGAAGCTTAAAGACTAAGTGTTGGCCAGGTTGGAAGCGAGGTAGCGGCTTTCGATCATGAGGTGCAAGGTAGAATGAATAGACATCGTGACATTCACGTACTTTTTGCCGAACCACGAATTTTCGGAACCCTCCCCAAAATCGTTTTTCGTCTTCCTGCCCAACTTTAAGTGTTCTGGCAGCTTCTACCCGACAGCGCAACAACTCTAGCGCTAGAGTGCGTCGTTGTCGTTCATAGGTCACACGATGCCATGTAGAAACCAAGAATAGGACTACTTGCGCCAAGAGGGCGCCAATAATTATTACGCCAATGGTCTGTACTATCACTGCCACGAGCTTAAGCCCTGAGATAGGAGGGGCATCTTTGCGCTCCAATCAAAAAGTTTGCAAAAGAGAATCAGGCGGCGACGTTTCGAGCAACCAGCAGCCCATCAAAATGTATATGGTGCCCCGAGCGATACGTCGGCCGTCAACTCAAACTGTTTCACGTGAAGGTGGCTGGTTGGCAATTAAATAGGACCCTCGAGTATGCTGGCGGCTTAAAAGTGCTTTTGGCTGCTACTCCCGGCACGGTCCTTAGCAATCAATAGCACCTTCTATTTTCAAAACTTCATGAGTAATTCGAGGCGGGCACCATAGCTTAGATTGCGATCTTCCTGCTTTTCACCAAAGAAATCAACTCGTGGGATAAAATGGTGGCCGATTGCATGTTGATAACGTGCCGCCGCAGCAATGGCGCCTCGGTTAGACAATGGAGTTCCAGTGACCGTATTCTTGCGGCCTCCTACTTCCATCACAAGCTGCCGACGGCCGCCATGGAAAAACATTTGATGTCCCAAGCTTCCGCCTGCCGAGTCATCAGCCTGGTTGCTTAGTACAGGTCTAAAACGCCCAAGCCCTACGGCTTCAAACAAGATACCAGTCCGGCCTAATGGTCCCCCTTGATCAGGGCCACGAATCGCTGAGGAGAACTGATCAATCCCCCAGTATCCATTGAGATAAACGAGATTGTGGGTGCGTGGTGGTGTAAAGGAAACCTGGCCAGATAACAGTGTTCCTCGGCTCGTTTGTTGCGTCTCTAGATCCGAGGGTATTGATGTATTAACCGCCAAAGTCGTATTGAAAAACCCAAATCGCTGAACTCCTTGAATTCCTGCGAAGTACGCGTCACCTGTCACATCACCCGACTCGATGTACACTAGATCTACGGAAATTGTGCTGAAAGGAAAATCTGTTTCAGTAAACAAACCGAATAGCTGTGCTTCGCGATCGAGGCGATTATCGTCTCGGTATATGTTGTCCCAGCCGTAGAGGGCAGTGAGGCGGGCATTCGATGTTCCTGGAAGCTGGAGGTTGTTGCGGACCAAGCCGACGGCGTCAGTATTTCCAAGCCCGCCGGTGCTTATTAAGAGACCTTCCTGGAAAAGTAGTGGTTGACGACCGACGGAAAACCCGATATCCAGTGCCCTAGTGTCGCCTTCGTCTAGGCCAGGGAATATCTCGCCAAAATCTCCTTCAAAGAACAATGTTCTTACCACAGCGTTGAGCTCATCCTCAAAATCTTTCTCTGGCTCAAAGAGATTCCCACTGAATCGATTATCACGATCCAGGGGACGAAATGCGACGAGGATGCGTTCCGTACCCGATAACTTCAGATTGCCGAAAATGTCGAGGCGATTAGCCCATTCGGATGTACGAGTGTCATCGGGCATTTCACCACCCGCCATAAAACCACGCTCAAATGTTTGTACCGCCGTTCGGTATTCCCCGAATACCCATAGGGACGGCCGCCAGACGGCACCAGTCGGGAGTGTGAATTCTGGACCGAGTGCGCCGGAGTCTAAAAACCTATCCCCAAATTCCAAGAACAACCGGGGCCTTTGGGGAACTTCTTCAATCTGAAGAGGTAGGGATTCGTCGGACAACCGACTTGCTGATTCGTCCTTTGATTCTTCCTGATGCTTGTTGTCGTCTTCGCTTGTTGCACCGCTCGCTTGCGACTCTGCATGAAAGGCGCTGACCTCTCCCACCCCCAAAACCGGAACAGCCGCGAATAACAAGCAGGCGTACACGGCAACAAGGAAATGTACTGATGCCCGGTTATTCATGGGTCTTGGTTGTTAATTAGAGAGACGGTATGGACGCAAAGCCCTGGTTAATATTGGTTCTTGTGAACATCATGAACATCAAAGGCTATATCACGCTCCCATAGCACCACATGTCCAGCTAACACCCCATCCGCAACTTTCCTAGGGCTCATGCCGTAGTCAAAGCCAACATCTTTGATCTCGTTGATCAAATTGACCGGCACCATACCGACAATCAACTCAATATGAGCTTTGTAAGGTCCCCTCAGGGTCAACGCTAACCCTTCCACCTCATATGTCGCCCACCGACTGCCGTTGGGTTCGATCATCATCCGATGTTTTCGCACATTGACTGGGCGTCCGATTAACACATTGGACTGTGTTAAAGGACGCAAAAATGGTAGCGGATCAAATGATGTGTTGACGGATAATACCTGCTCGCTCTCACTTCCACGGAGATTTCGTGTAATAAATTTAGACTGAAGATTGAACAGATATCGATCAAGAGGCAGTTCACCGTTGTGCACGTAAACAGAGTGAATATCCCGCAGATCTCCGTTTGGGTCGGCATCTCCAGATTTGAAAACAGAGGTGCCATCCCGATCCGAAACCGTGACGCGCAGATAGACAAGACGCTCGGCGTCAAAGCCCGTAGGCACGCCGTGTCCATCCGTCCCACTTTTCACCTGCACTCGGAAACGGAGACCATCTCCATCCGCCTGATCAGTCACGATCTTGCCAAGTCGGAACCCTTCCTGCAACACCTTTTTCCTTTGCAAACCATACTCATCTAATAATGCAAACTGATCGTCAAGAATTTCACGAGCATCATAGCGGTCGTCTGTAGAAGACCATCGATCTGGAAACGCGTCATCGTCAGGATCCTGGTCTTCAAACTCGTCTGTTCCCCAACCAGCCTGATGATCGAAGGCTAGCCATTCCCGAATAGTCGCGAATTCCGCAGCGTCTATATTGTGCGGGAAAATCCCGGGATGTATGACAGAATGGTCGGGCCCAGGGAACATGTGATTGGTGCGTTTCCGAGATCTGGTTTCTACCCCACCCACTCGGGCGGCAGATGCATGAACATAGCCCGATGACTTTCCCGGCTTCCGGCCCATATGGCAGTCCTGACAGGTGATTCCCTGCCTGGCAGCTGGCGAGGTCTTATATTCGCTGAAGGCTTCTTCCAGCCGGAACCCGTTAAGCAAGTTTACGTCATGGCATGAACCGCAGAATCCCGGTTCGCTCAGCGACGGAAAAAGTTTCACCTCACCGTGGATGGCTCGTCCGACTTCGCCGCGTTCTGGATTGACCTGATACTCGTCACTTCCTAACACACGCTTGAGCTCCTCGTTGCCTTTGGGGCCATACACTGGGTCAAATAGGTCGCCTTCTACAATCTTGAGGCGTCCACTCTCTTTCCCGTAGGCTTGATCAACTCGATGGCAGACGACGCACGTGATGCCTTCACGAGAAGTAGGATGTCGGTCGATGTTGCTCATAAATAGGGGTTCCCCCAAATTCATTCCTACTTGAGTATGACAGCGAATGCAGAAGTCCCCATTGGTACCGTTGGTGAGCTTAAGAATGGTGCCGTGCATCGCGTTGAACACCGGGCTCATCTGCGCATATGCATGAGGAGAAACCGACCACTCTCGGTAATGATCCGCATGACATGTTTGACACGTTGAGGCTGATGGGTAACGGTTTTCCAAGAATAATTTTTCATGGGCAGCTTCGGCTGATTCTTCTAGAGTTTCTGAAGATTCCTCCTGAGATAACGCCATATCGATATATGCGAAGCACAGCACCCCTATCAGAAGCAAAACCAAGGGAATCCCAATGCGCCTGGAAAGCACTATCAAACTTGTAAATGCCATTGGCAACCTCCCTGAAAATCAGGACTGAAAGACAGTTTTAGTTATTTTTGGCAATAAATTATGAGCGTCTTCTTTTTTAAAATCAAGTTATGGCGTTGTTGCATAATTCTAAAACCCACTACACTTTCGACCGTTTGTGTATGCTCAGAGAATCCTCTCTGACACCGCCTCCGTCTATTCGATAGGTCAGAAATCCAGGGAACCAGCGGGCCGTGGTGCCCGCCTCGCGATCAATGACGCGCCAACTATACCCGATAACAGTAGGCATTCTCCGAGCTTTAGCCTGTGCACGAAAAAAAATACGCTTGATCAGGGCCGAGTGGAGTCCATAGCATCAATATGAAGAAGGAAGCTCAACTCCATTAAGACAGCAGACCTGGAAGAAGCGAGGAAAGGTTTGTTTGCCAACAAGCTTACCCTTCAAAGGGTCAACCGATATATGGCTAGGTTGCCGTGTAAGCTGAACCTGGCGGTTCGTGCTGGTAAATTGCACGGCAACCTAGTGACGAAGCTGAAAATGTATAAGGAGCCTCAAGGGAAAACGAGATTTCTCTCACCCGAGGAGGAGTCCAAGGTAATGGCCGCACTAGGTCCCATATATGGCCATTGGGTGGGGTTGGCCATTCACACGGGTATGAGACAGGCGGAGCAGTTTTCATTCTGATGGGAGAATGTTGATCTGGAGCGCAGGATCAATACGCTACCAGTACTTCTATGCACGTAGCTGGATGCCTGCAGTGCAGGAGGGAGGGATTGAGTGGATAACGTGGCATGATCTACGCCATACGTTCGCGTCTCGCCTGGCTATGAGTAGTGCGACTGAGGAGACGATAGCCGCCCTCATGCGCCATAGTAGTAGTGCATTGGTAAAGCGATATGCACATTTTTCGCCGTCGTATCTCCAGGAAGCCGTTGAATGGGTATCGAGCTTTGGTCGGGCCACGAACTCAGCAGAACGTGCGCCGCAAGAAGACCCGATTTCAATCCTAACCGTGACTGAGACCAGAATAGCAGGGGATCAGGAGAAGGTGGACGTTGCGTAAACCGTTGAAAAGATTGGTGGCGGTGGAGGGTTTCGAACCCCCGGCCCGCGGCTTATGAGTCCGCTGCTCTACCAACTGAGCTACACCGCCAACCGGTGTGTGGGTCGTATGTCAGGCTGTACCAAGCGGGTCTGAGTGTATGACATTTCAGGTAGGCAGGCAAGCCTCATAACAACACGCGTGTGTTGGGTTTTTCCTTGATATTGCGTGCGTTGACAAAGATATTTTGAGTCCGATACACTCGCGCCCTGTTGCTGAATCCTTTGGGTCCCATCGTCTAGCTTGGCCTAGGACGGTGCCCTCTCAAGGCACAAACACGGGTTCGAATCCCGTTGGGACCACCAAGCTTTTCAATGGGTTTCAGCAAACGACCCGCAGTCCCCTCCACCCATTCGAATCCCGTTTTTCAAGTATACGTTGGGAGTGACAGGGTAGAACGATCATCTGGTGTCAGGAGCACAACACAGGTGGGTGGCTCAGGTGAGTGTGTGATTGGTGAAGGTCAGTGTCTTGGTCACGACCTGTCCATTTTCATACGAAATGACACGTCGTGTTGCGGGTAAATCGGCGGACCCAAGTCGAATGTGGGTATCGGTGGTGCTTTCCACGTTTCGGAGACTGCCATCCTTGGGCGATGAATAATAGACGGTGTACTTCATCGTCAGGTTCTTGCCTTCCGGTGTGACGGCGCTCTCTTCTACGTTAATGGTAAACGCGATGTGTTGCATGGTGCGGTTGATTTGCGTGATGCGATTGCCGTTCAATCGATATGAGGAACTGGAATTATCTCCATGAATACGAAGCTGTTGTCCAAAGGGGTGGTCGGTGCTGCCTTCGAGTGTGAGCGCAAACTTCCCATCGGACTCGTCAAAGGTTCGGTATGCACGATGGACGACGATCATGCCAATGGTTCCCTCAACGGATTTTTGAAGGTCGGCATCGGGGAGAGAGACTGAGACTTCTTTCGCACTGTTGACCGTCACGGTTCCTTGCACCTTCTTCCCATTCGTATTGACTTCCAGATCGGCGGTAAATCCACCAAAGTCTGCTGGCCATCGGGCGGTGTTTTCAAACGCCTTTTGCAGTAGTGCTCGTGCGGCAGGGTCATTCTGGATGGCGGCTTTTGATGCCTCCTGAGTGGTTTGTGGCATATGTTCCTCCTTGTGATTGTGAACGCGCTATTTCGATTTTAATGATACCATACGGTTTTGTATGATCAACGTCCTCTACTTCGTCAAACGATTCGTTACCCAGCTCCGCAGAAATCGGCTGGACAAGCTGGTCGCGGTCATTCTTATCACCCTTCTGATTGGGGTCGTAGGGATGAGCTATTTCGAACCCTCGTTGTCAGTGGCTGACGCGCTGTGGTGGTCGGTGGTCACCATCACAACAGTCGGGTATGGAGATATTTCCCCCGCATCGCCCGGTGGGCGAATGGTGGGTGTTCTCCTCATGGTATTTGGAATTGGTTTTCTCGGAATGTTCACGGCCACGATGGCCACGATTTTTATTGAAAATAGATTTTTGGAGGGCAAGGGAGTGAAACCCGTCAAAGTGGAACAGCACATGCTCATCTGTGGATGGAATTATAAGGCTGAGCGAATCGTGGCTGAGCTTCGCGCCGACCGGAAGGCAGCACACAGCCCCATCGTAGTGATTGCGGAGTTCCAGGAAAAGCCGGTGGTTGATGACGATGACCTCTATTTCGTCAATGGGGTCGTGAACAAAGACACCCTCTCGCGGGCCAACAGTCAGCATGCATTTGCCGCGATTCTTCTTGCGGATGAGCGGATTGAGCACCATGTCAGGGACGCCAAGACGATTCTGGACACGCTTACCATCAAAACCATCAATCCGGATCTCTATGCCTGTGTCGAACTCGTTGACCGGAGCAATATGGAACATTGTAAACGTGCCAAAGCCGACGAAATTATCGTCACCGGAGAACTCAGTACCAATCTTCTTGTACAGGCGGCGCTTGATCATGGTGTGACGCAAGTCATCACGGAATTGGTCACGAATCGTATCGGGAATGATATCTTTAAGATTACACCGCCGCGCGATCTGATCGGGAGGACGTTCCTTGACGTCATGACCACGCTGAAGCGCGATCGCAATCTTATTACCCTCGCGATTGAACGAACTCCTGAAGGTCGATTTCTTGCGAACCCATCGAATAACTGTATAATTACCGACAGCGATAACCTGGTGGTCATTGGTACCGAACGGCTCGAAGACGATGACGCCCAACAATCTACGAGGAAAAAATGGTGGAATATTTTGAAAACGTAAAAGGGTTTGTGTTGGACATGGGGTATGCCATTGCCGAGGAAAGTCCCCAAGAACAACTGGTGGTCATCAATGATGAAGAGAAGGGCATTAAGAATCTTATTATTGATTGTGAAGATCCCATTGTCGTGCTTGAACAACTCATCATGAAAGCACCCAAGAATCCTGGCGATCTGTACAAGCGTCTCTTGCAGATGAATCGCACGCTTGTCCATGGGGCTTTTGTGTTGGATGAGACGGGAGAAACGATTTTGTTTCGCGATACCCTACGCCTTGAGAACCTCGACCGTAACGAGCTGGAAGGTTCCATTGAGGCGCTGAGTCTTGCCCTCGCCGAAAACGCCGAGGAACTCTTGGCCGGCGCGAAAGCGTAACACGCCGACAATTAGACTAGAACGGAGGACGGAATGGGTGTATTTCAACGGATGTTTAAAATTGGGCAATCGCAGGCCCATGCGGCGCTCGATAATCTTGAAGATCCCATTCGTATGACGGAACAGGGCATCCGTGACCTCAAAAAGGATCTTCAGGACAGCATGAAGAGTTTGGCCGAGGTCAAATCAATTGCCATCCGCATGAAGAAAGAGGCCGAGGAAAATAAGGGGCGTGCGGTGGAGTATGAGCGGAAGGCCATGCTGTTGTTGCAGAAGATGCAAAAAGGGGAATTATCGCAGGAAGAGGCTGATCGGCTGGCGTTGGAGGTTCTCAAGCGAAAAGAGGAAGCGAGCGCAAATGCCGTGCGACAAATGAAGGAATGGGAAGCGCAGGACAAGTTGGCCGCGCAACTGCAATCGAAAATTGGGAAACTCAAATCAACCGTGACGGGATATGAAAACGATCTGGTGACGTTGCGGGCACGAGCGCGTACGGCAGCGTCGACGAAAAAGATCAATGCACAGCTTGCCAAGGTGGACTCATCCGGCACATTGGTGATGCTCGAAAAGATGAAAAACAAGGTGGAAGAGGATGAGTCATTAGCACAGGCCTATGGCGACATGGCCGAGGCGGACAAGAGCGTTGATGATGAGATCAATGCCGCGTTGGTAGGGTCGACGCATCCGTCGTCGGATTCTCTTGCCTCGATGAAAGCCAAGCTGGGCATCACCTGATTCCGGGTGCATATCCGGTGGGGCTCTTCGATCGGTGGCGTAAAGACAAGGATTCAGAGGACTCGACCGATCCTCTCCACGACCTCACCCTTTCCAAGCTCACAGTTGGATATCTTGTTGATTTTGACCTCAAAACATGGGAGGTCAAAAGCTATAGCACCTACGACTTCGACGGTGATCGAGCCGAAGAGTGGGAACTTGATTGTGGTGACGATCAATGTTTTCTGGAACGTGTTGAGGATGATGAGGTCGAGTGGGCGATCACCAGAAAGATCGCTCTTTCCGATATCACGGAAGGTGTGAGAAAACACATCAGAGAGCATGACGACCCGCCACAGGAACTTACCCTCTCCGGGCAGTGTTTTTCGGCGGAGGGAGGCGGCGCTGGGTACTATTACAAGGATGGGAAGGGGAGTGGAGATCAAATGATTTATTGGGATTACGTCGACTCCTCCGGTGAGCAAATGTTGACCATTGAGCAGTGGGGAGAGGATGAGTTTGAGGCTTCTACAGGAAAATATGTTCAAGAGTATGAATTCACCAACATTCTTCCACGACTGATGAATTAGCCGAGGTTCTCATGTCGACACCCGCAAAAAAATCTGTGTTCTTTCTGTGTACTGGAAATTCCTGCAGAAGCCAGATGGCAGAAGGGTTTTTACGCCACCTGGCAAGAGACCGCTATGAGGTTTCAAGTGCCGGGACGCATCCGATGGGTTTGCACAGTCGTGCGGTAGAAACAATGCAGGACATCAACATTGATATCTCCGATCAACGCTCTCAATCCATCGATGAGTTTGAGGGCGTCTCGTTTGACTATGTGGTGACGGTTTGCGATCGCGCCAAGGAGTCGTGCCCAACCACTCCGGTAGGCGGAACTAGAACACATTGGAGTATTGATGATCCGACCAGCGTGATTGGGTCGGGTGATCAGCGACAGGCTGAATTCGAGCGGGTTCGCGACATCATCGGCGAGCGGGTCAAGCAGTTCATTCAAAAGGACAGTAACAAAACGTAGGCATGCGCACTATGTAATTTCGACCTTAATCTCTCCGTCTTCCACCTTTACCTTGTAGCATTTCACTCCCTTTCCAGGCTGTGTGAGACACGCGCCGGTTTTGGCGTCAAAGTGCCAGGCGTGCCAGGGACACTCGATGATACCGTCCTTCAATGTGCCCAGACCTAAAGGGCCACCTTGATGTATGCAATCGTTGTCGATCACGTGATACGTGCCGTCGATGTTGGAGATCGCGTACTCGTGGTCGCCGTCACTTGCGGTAATGACCGATCCCGGTTCACTCACCTCTTCGACCGACGCGATACGTATAAAACGAGCCATTATCCCTCCTGTAGAAAAAAGTAATATGATTGACTGATGAACCGGCGGATCACGGTTATGGAATGATAACCGGAGCGCTGTTCTGTTCGTTGTCCGTTTTGGATCCGGTCGAAGTTCCACACTGCGCGCAAAAATACTCGTACAGATTGCCAGTAGGAAGGACAAGAAGCAACCGCTCGCGTGCAGGCGTGGCCTGACGACACTTCGGGCAGAACAGCAATGATGCCCGGAGTGCACCAAATTGTGACTCAGGCTCTGGTCGCTGCCGTGGCGCGCGTTTACCCATCGCACGAGCCCACGATTTTTTAGGAGGATCAGAATTCACGCGCGAGATAGTAACGAACTGGTTCGGGAGGGGTCAAGGGTCGTTAGCATTCACTCCCCAAGCAGCTGAATCACGATTTCTCGCGTTCGTGGGCGGGTGTCGAAGTCTATGATGACGATTTGTTGCCAGGTTCCTAGGGTCATGGCGCCGTCATTAAATGGGATGGTTACCGATGGCCCTTGCAGTTGTCCTCGTAGGTGACTGTGGGCGTTGTCTTCGCCTGGGTTTTGGGTGTTGTGTTGCAGGGTGGGATCTGCCGGGATTAACCTTTCCATAAAAGCTTTGGTGTCGGCGCGAATTCCTGGCTCGTCCTCGATGATCATGACGGCGGCCGTCGTGTGTTTGACGAACACGGTGAGAATGCCGGCTTTGAGTCCGGATTGACTCAGGATCGTCTGAATTTGTGACGTGACGTTTTCAACCTGGGTGTCCCCGGTCATGTTGAGACTGATGCTGGAAGTCGTAACGGCCATCAGTGGCTTCGCATGGCAGCGAGCTTCTGTAAAGCCGTCCGTTCGTGGGTCGTGATCGGAACGCCTCGCGCTTGAACGATCACCTGATCGAATGCGCCCTCTGCTGCGAGGGAGACTAACGCGTTCATGACTGCGGCACTGATGATGCGGTCGCCATGCAATGTCTCGAGGTAGTCGATGGCCTCATGAACGGTCTCCTTATCACGGCAATAATAATCGCGTCCACGCTGACGATTGTTGTGGGCTTCAAACTGTTCGCATGCGACCAACGTTTCACCGAGTTGCCTGATCCATGGCGCATCGTTAGCGAGTTTCTCAGGATAATAATAGTACAGGGTCACGCGTGTCATCCATGGTACCCACTGAACTCCGAGTGATTCCAGTTCGGGTTTGACCTCACGAAGACGGCGATTCATTCTTCGCGCAAATCCCAGTCGCATCTCTACTTGCTCTCGTGCCCACGCATCCATGGGAATTCCGGCTGATTCAAGATCATTTCCATAGTACTTGAGAAATGATTCGGTTTCTCGACCATATGTTGTCTCCGGATATGCAGCTCGCCATTCACGTGGGCGGGTTGGAACATCATGTTCACGCGCCCACGACCAAATACGTCCGAAAAGCTTGCGATCCAAGCCGGCTCGTCCGAGATCATGCAGGAGACAGGCGATTTGGAATCGCCTCGCCTTGTCTGGTGCATGACCGAGGCGGAGTGCAATTGCGGCTGACATACGTGCGGTGCGGAGAGCGTGTTGGCGGTCATACCCTCGAATAGTGTGTCCTGGCCGCATGGGATGCGGATAGTCGTAGAACCGAAGTAGCGATGCTGCAAGGCTTCGCGAGACGAGCAGGGGAGCTTTGTCAGCCGTCACGGTTGATTTAGACCTTGGTTTTTGAACCCGTTGAGACATGTTACCCGCTGCTGACAAAGGGGAGGGAGGCGTTGGTTGCTGGTTGAGGAACACCGTTCTCAAAAAGGACGGAGTGCAAGGCATGTGCGGGGACTTTTTGCCCTGGGGTAATGATGCCAACCAAATTCAACGGATCTGTCGCAGAAATGTTGAAACGTTCCGGAACGCCATTGCCGGAACGCCGAACGGCGCGCAGCGACTCCACTGCTTCCGCAAGGGCGAACTGCTCGCCCGTAAACCCCCTGATAAAACATCCGCCTCGGATTTCGCCTTCCGATTCTAGACGGCGATATTGAACCAACAGATTCCACCATGGAATTGCGAGTGATTCGCGCGGTAGCAAGTCACGAAAGACCACGCCGTAGCGGCGAAGCAATTGGCGCGCGATATGCTCGGTGTGGTTCTCAGTTTCATCTTGTGAATGAGATCTGAGCAGTGACCATCGACCGACGCTTTGTCTTGGCCGGCCAACTCTGAGCCTGAACGTCGGTCGGAGATCCGAAGCGATCTCGAAACCAATCAGCGATTATGGGATGAAAGCGTGAGAGCGGCATCGGCGTTCAGTGGGCTCTGCTACTGTACTTAGGCGTCACCGCGGCGCAGATTTTACGTGGTCAGATCGTCGACATCAGGCCGATTGGGGATCGCGTTTGCGTCTCTTGAAGAACCCCCAGCAGGAGCGACCGATTTGGGCAATAACGTAGACGGAGAGTCCAATGAGAAAGGTGTGGATGGCGGTGTGATTCCAATCCCAGGTGTCCGGGGAATGCAAAATCATACCCAGCGCGATGTGGGCTCCCGCGCCCATCGACACCGCAAAGATGATCCACTCGCGGAAGACTGTTTTCTTCTTTCCAGATTCGTCGATTGCCATTAGCCGCCCGAAGCCCGTTCGACGTGGCCGCCGAATTTCTGTCGCATCGCAGAGAGAATTTTTTCTGAGAAGGTGTGTTCTTTGCGTGATCGGAAGCGGGCAAACAGCGACGCGGCGAGAACATCTGCCGGAACGGCTTCTTCAATCGCCGCGTTGATGGTCCATCTTCCTTCGCCGGAATCCTGCACGAAGCCGGTGTAGTTCGACAAATCCGGATTCTCGATCAGCGCCATCGCGGTCAGGTCTAACAGCCAGGAACTGACGACGCTGCCTCGCCGCCACACCTCCGCGATGTCGGCAAGATTCAGATCGAAGCGGCAGGCTTCGTCGACTTCTGTTGAGTTGGCATTGCGCATGATGTCAAAGCCCTCACCATAGGCTTGCATGATGCCGTATTCAATGCCGTTGTGAACCATTTTCACGAAGTGGCCTGCGCCGGGAGGGCCACAATGGAGATACCCGTCTTCAGCGGTGCCGCCAACCTTTTCTCGTCCGGGCGTGCGTTCAATCTCTCCTCGCCCGGGGGCGAGGGTTTTGAAAATGGGGTCGAGGATGGTGAACGCGTCCTTGGAGGCGCCGATCATCATGCAATAGCCGCGATCGAGCCCCCACACACCGCCGCTGGTGCCGACATCAACGTAGTGGATGCCCTTTGCTTTCAGCGCATTGGCACGCCGTACGTCGTCTTTGAACATGGAATTCCCACCATCGATAATGATATCGCCTTTTCCGAGCAACGAGCCCAGTTGTGTCACCACACCTTCGGTGATCTCGCCGGCGGGGAGCATGACCCATACGGCTTTGGGGCTTGAGAGTTTGCTGACCAGGTCTTCAACTGACGACGCACCGACGGCGCCCATGCCGGCATATTTTTTGACCGCATCTTCGTCCGTTGCGTAGACGACCATCTTGTGTCCATCGCGCATACAGCGTTCGGTCATGTTTCCACCCATGCGGCCAAGCCCAATCATGCCCAGTTGCATTGTTGTTCTCCTTCCCTCCATAGGTCGATTAGTTTAATGCTTCTTCGAAGGTGCGTTTTAGGGTCGCTAAACCTGCTGGCACGTCTTTGCCGAGGTGAACCCTCAGTGCGCGTCGGCCGCGTTCTGACAGGACTTGAAAATCTCCCCGCGCTTGCGCGGCTTTGACGGTGCCGAAGGTATAGGTCTGGTCGGGGACCTTGAGGTCATTGGCGTCATCACAGGTGACCTGCACAAACACCCCTGAGTTTGGACCTCCTTTATATAGTTGCCCGGTGGAATGAAGGAAGCGGGGTCCGTACTCCAGACAGGTGGCGACTTTTTTCGTGTCACGGATCAGGTGGCGAATAGTGTCGAGTGGTTTATGGTGTGTTTCGTTCATCTGGATATATGCCAGAAGACCGAAGTAGTCGCCTGCCTTGGTCGTACTCAGGTGCGCCTTGAGATATCCCAACAGGGTTTTGTCATTTCCCGCAATTTCTCCTAGGGCTTTGGCGTTGCGCGCGTCGGTAAAAACCTTGATCCCCGCATCTTCAAACACGGGCGTCTCTGGCGGCAACGATCCGGTCTTTTCGTATTCCGTCGTGAGAGCGCGGGTGGCGAGTTTGCTTGCTTCTACATCCGGCTGGTTAAACGCGTTGATGCCGAGAACGGCGCCAGCCACTGCCGTGGCCATTTCCCACCGGAACATTTCCGACCCGAGCTGATAGCGGTCATCGAGAGCAATGCGTACGATCGGATGTTCGGCGGCTTGCAATTGGTTGATGGCTGTGTCCAGTTGCGTATCTTTGTCGCCGGCGAGTGTGATGTACACGAAGAGTCGGTCGTTTCCATAGACGTTTGGAGGTCCGCACTGCTCCCGGTCGATAGGAATGGTTCCCTTGCCCTCTTTGCCTGTGGACTCGGCCAGCAACTGCTCTAACCATCCTCCAAAGGCACTGAGTGCAGGAGACGTCACAATCGTCAACTTGTCCCGTCCCGCGTTTGCACACACGCCGATGATGGTGCCTAACATGACGGCTGGGTTGTACTTGGGGGCGATCGTGGGGCCGCACCGTTCCATCATGTTCTTCGCGTATGTGAGCAGCTTGCGAATGTCCATGCCCATGCCGGCAGCGGGAATCATGCCGAAATTGGACAATGCGGAATAGCGGCCGCCGATACTGGGGACGCCGTGAAAGATCACATCAAACTGGTCTCGTTCTGCCACGGCTTGCATGTTCGATCCCGGATCTGTCACCGCGATGAAGTGCGTGCCAACGTTGTTGGGTTTGACCACGTGTTTGATACGATCGAAGAAATACTGCTTCAGAATGTTCGGCTCTAACGTGGACCCGGATTTGCTCGCGACGATAACTTTCGTGTGTGCGAGATCGAGGGACGCTTCCACGGCTGCAATCTGACCCGGATCGGTGGAATCGAGTATGTGCAACTTTGGAGCCCCAGCCTTGGTGGAAAAGGTGCGTGTAAACACTTCCGGGCATAGGCTTGATCCACCCATGCCGAGCAACAGGATGTGGGTGAATCCCGCCTGAGCAATGGCATGGCCGGCCTGTTCGAGGGTGTCGATATGTTCGAGCTGGTCGGTGACAATATCGAGCCAGCCAAGCCAACTGCCTTCGTCCGTTCCCGTCCAGAGTGAGGGGTCTTTGGCCCATAGCTTTTCCACCTTCCTGTCTGTGATCCACGAGGCAAGCGATGTTTGTACGGCGGTCTCGAGTGTGTCTGGAAGGTGTACGTTCATGGTCTTACCCCTTTGTGTGCTTCGCTTCGATTGCCATGACTTTGCCTAAGCGGCGCGCGTGGCGTTCTTCTGCGGTGTACCGTGCGGAAACAAAGGCTTGGGCGATTTCTCTGGCAGGCTCCTGGCCCAAAATGCGGGCTCCCATACACAAGACGTTCATATCATCGTGCTCGACACCCTGATGTGCGGAATAGTGATCGTGACACAGTCCGGCACGAATGCCGGGAAACTTATTTGCCGCGACGGTGACACCGACACCGCTGCCGCACAGGATAATGCCACGGTCCGCATTTCCGGATCGCACTGCCTCACACGCAGGTGTGGCGATGTCGGGATAATCAACTGGAGGATCTGCGCTGTACGTACCGAGGTCGGTCACCTCGTGGCCAGCAGTCGTCAGATCTTCGACCAAAATGGCCTTGAGTGGAAAACCGGCATGGTCGGCGGCGATCGCAATTTTCAACCCTGCACGTGCTCCTTCACAATAAGAGATTAGGATTTTGGATTATAGACGGTTGTGTCTGGGAATGCAGCGACCCAGGCAAAACAGAAGGTGCGGCGTGCGGGAAGAGGGGTGAGGCGTGTGCCCTTCAGGGGGCCATCCGTTGCTTCTCCTGCCAGGTTCCATGTCGATCGCGTCTGGTGATCTTTAAACGCCTCTTGCTCAAGAAAAAAGGACAAGGTGGTGGACTCGGCAGTCGCATCAAATGCCGCGCCGGATG
This sequence comes from Nitrospirales bacterium, assembly GCA_012965905.1. GTDB lineage: Bacteria > Nitrospirota > Nitrospiria > Nitrospirales > UBA2166 > UBA2166. The sequence goes on from DTRN01000059.1 coordinate 26,974, forward strand.
GACCCGCATTGTCTGAGAAGATCACGACGAGCGTGCCGCCGACGGTGTCATTGACGATTTCGTGAAAATTAAAAATGCGAGTGGGGTAGGCGCGGGCATCACCGTTTTCCACAAAGCCCAAGACGAGATCATCGTTCTTGAGCCATGACGCGTCTTGCGCCGTACCATACTGCGGGTTGGTCAGTGGGGGAATCCGATCCTTGAGTGATGCAATGAGTTCTGATGATGCCTGAGTGAGCGGGATGACACCTCCAGGGAAGTCATCGCGGACGATATGGTCAAGCGGAACACTGTGAATGCCCATGTCCGTCGCAAAGGTTGGCGGAACCTGGATGGTACAGATCACGACCAAAGTACAGGCGTACCGGCACATTGTGGGATAGATCATCATTCGCGTGGGTGTTCTCGTATGATACGATGCGAAATATTACGCAAGCGTAACAGGAAGGCTTCGTTTCTATCAATATAATTGTGCTTCCCTCTGAACGTGTGAATTGAGACGCTATGGGTCAGTATGTTCGGTCGCTGTTATTCGTGTTGGGTCAGGCACTCTCGACGCTCGTTTTTGCTCCATTCTGTCTCGTCGTATTCCCGCTACCATTCTTGTGGCGCTATCGGTTCTTTACCCAATGGAATCGCTTCAACCTGTGGTGGCTTGAGATGACGTGCGGAATCCATTATGAGGTGATTGGGAGAGAGAATATTCCAGCAACCAATGCGATTGTCTTGTGCAAGCATCAGTCAGCCTGGGAAACATTGGCCTTGCCGCTGTGTTTGCCACCTCTGGCGCTTGTGATCAAGCGAGAACTGTTGTGGATTCCTCTCTTCGGCTGGGGATTGGCTCTTCTCGAACCAATTGCCATCGATCGCCTAGCTTCCCGCAAGGCCATCTATCAGTTACTGGCCCAAGGACGTAAGCGGTTGGAGGCTGGTCGATGGGTTGTTGTGTTTCCGGAAGGCACACGCGTTGCGGTAGGCTCCAAGGGCACCTATGCGCTTGGAGGGGCATTGCTTGCCGAGCGAACGGGGTGTCCGGTGGTTCCGGTCGCTCATAACGCGGGGGAGTGTTGGCCTCGTCGTCAGTTCTTGAAACGCCCTGGGACGATCCAATTGACGTTCGGCCCGGTGATTGAATCAACGGGAAAGTCTGCCGCAGAAATTAACGCGTTGGCGGAATCGTGGATTGAAAAGACGGTTGGTGAAATGAGCCATCAAGGAGCCCTATGCTCGTAGATACCCACACCCATATACATGACCCGCGTTTTGACGCCGATCGTGAGGCAGTCATTAAGCGTGCGCGCACGACCGGTGTTGACGTGATGATCACGGTCGGCACGGATCTGGCCACCAGCCGCGCGGCCATCGCGCTTGCCAAACAACACTCATTCATTTACGCCACGGTGGGCGTCCATCCACATGAAGTGAAAGATCTGACCTCGGAGATATTGGCGGAGTTGCGCGTGTTGGCAGAACACCCTCGTGTTGTGGCCTATGGAGAAATTGGATTGGACTACTACTACGATCACTCACCGCGCGACATCCAGCGTGAGCGATTTAAAGATCAGCTCAGCATTGCGCGCACCTTGGATCTCCCGGTGGTCATTCATACCCGTGATGCTCAAGAAGACACGCTCGCTATTCTCAAAGAGGACTGGAAGGACCGCCCTGGGGTCTTCCATTGCTTCACGGGAAATCCGGTCTATGCAACTCAGGCGTTGCAGCTCGGATTCATGGTTTCATTTTCAGGCATTGTCACGTTTCCCAAGGCAACCGAGCTGCGGGAAGCGGTGAGAGTTGTTCCGCTTGATCGACTGCTCATCGAAACCGATTGTCCATATTTGGCCCCGATTCCACATCGTGGAAAACGCAATGAGCCATCATATCTACCTGCTGTTGCGAAGACCATTGCGGCTGAAAAATCTCCCACATCGCTGGATGAGATAGCTCGAGTATCGTCAGACAATGCGAAACGACTGTTTGGCATTGCTGTGCAGGGGTGACCATGCGCCGTAAATACTTGGCTTTTGATATCGAAACGGCGAAGATCCTGCCAGAGGTCGCGGGCGATCTGTTGGCACATCGCCCTCTAGGCATCTGTTGTGCCGCAACGCTCGCAGCGGATGAAGACGAACCTCAGCGGTTTTATTCCGTGGAATCTGATGGAACTCCCTCGCCACAGATGAATCGCGCGGATCTATCAACGTTTGTTGATTTTCTGATCGAAAAAACGCAGGCCGGCTACACGATTGTCACACACAACGGATTAGGCTTTGACTTCGATGTTCTCGCGGAAGAGTCGAATCGGCTGGAGGATTGCAAGCAGCTTGCTCTGAGTCATGTTGACATGATGTTTCATCTCTTCTGCGCAAAGGGATTCGGGGTTGGCCTGAATGCCGCTGCAAAAGCCTTAGGCCTCAGCAAACCAGCTGATGTCGACGGATCAGTGGCGCCCCAACTCTGGAAGGACGGCGATTACCAAACTGTTCTCAATTACGTTGGCCAAGACTGTCGCCTCACAATGGAGGTTGCTGTGACGAGTGAAGATCAGTGTGCATTCCGGTGGATCACGCGAAAGGGATCAATTGCTAGATTCGACATTCCCTCTGGATGGCTCACCGTTCAAGAAGCGATAGGGCTACCGGATCCGGATACATCGTGGATGGATAATCCGTGGCCGCGATCGAAGTTTACGCGTTGGCTTGATCACGTGCAGCCTCTATAATTAGGGCTAGAATTGCTGCAAGCGGCGGTTCCGTAATCGTTCTTTCTTCGTAAGTTTTCTCGGGTTGCCTTTTTTCTTTCCGGTTGGTTTCCCGCCCCGGTGTGGCTCGGCAGGGGCGTTTAATGCGGCTTCATCTTTGATTTGGTGTCGTGTTGGGTTGCTTGATGTCTGGCGAAGGCGTTGTTCAAATTCTTGAGCACTAATGGTGAAGTTTCCCTGGTTGCGCGCGTAGTCGCTGATTTCGCGATCTGATGACACCACAACAGCAGTCGTCCCGTACTCGACGCAGAGTCGCTGGATGACTTGGTCGGCACGTTCGCCGAGTTTGGAAAAGATAACCGTAATGCCGGCTATGCTCTGCTGTCCCTCGCAGGGATCGCCAGACTTCCACCCGTCGAACACCACTATGAGTTGATGGCGTCTTCGTGTCGCGTATCGTCCGAGTTCGTGAATGAGCTGTGTGCGCTCCTGCTCCATGTCAGCTCGGATCGGTCCGCGCACTCCGAGAAGATTATAACCGTCTATGATGAGTTTCTGTGACACGCCTTTGTAGGGTAGAGAGGCTAGATTTTTGTTGTCAAGGGCATGGTTTTTTCGTCAGAATCATGACGACACCTCACTCTTCAGCTCGCCGCCATGAACGCAATCGCAGCGTCTGTGCGCTGGTTTTCTTCTTTGCTGACTTGACTTTTCTTGTTTGCTAGGCATAGATTATCTGGATTTTTGGCATTTTTCTGAACATCAAACGTAAAAGTCCATGATTACAATGGGTTGTATACTATCGTGAGTGCCAGAAGAGTGTTTTTGTTCGGGGGAGTCCTGGGGACAATGGTTGCGTTGTTTCTTTCCCTTCCTGGCCTTGGGTTCACCGATCTCGCCGGTACGACATCGCTCGTCACGAATATCCGTGTCGGGCAATCACCAGACTATATTCGGGTGGTGTTCGACCTGGATCGCCAAGCTGTCTATGAACATCAGCGGGTCACGAACCCGAATCGCGCAACAATCATGATTCGAGATGTCGTGCTTGGGCAGGATGCGCAACAGGCCATTGTCAATGGCGGCATTCCCTACCCGATGAGGATTTACTCGTGGAAGGGCGACTGGGTTCGTATCGATCTTGATCTTGACGTGATGGGAACATTTCGAATTCTTAATCTCGATAATCCCTATCGGCTTGTGGTCGATCTCTATGACGTGACTGAACGGCGAGCATTGGGCGCCTCGAAATCACAGGCCTCACCCAAAGCGGATGCTTCCGCGCTTGATCCTGACCCTACACCTGTCCGGCTACTGACAGAAGAGGAACGTCGTGCTGATCGGGTCATTCGGACCATTGTGATCGATCCGGGTCATGGTGGAAAAGACGCCGGGGCCTCAGTTCGTAAAGCGAAGATCGAGGAAAAGGATCTGGTGCTTGATATTGCGCTCAGGCTCCGCCGTATTATGGTCAATCGGCACGATGCCACAGTTTATATGACACGGGAGACGGATGTCTTTGTTGAGTTAGAGGATCGAGTGGCATTCGCAAATGCCAAGAAGGCTGACTTGTTTGTCTCCATCCACGTCAACGCCCATTCCAGTTCGAAAATCGAAGGTTTGGAAGTATACATGTTTGGGGAGGCAGAAGATCAGCGCGCGTTGGAAGTGGCGGCCAGAGAGAATGGGACTTCGCTCGACGCGGCAGAGGACATTGATATTGTGTCGCTGATACTTGCCGAAAAGCGCTTGGAAAAGCAGATCAAGGATTCTCAAAACCTTGCATGGGCGACACGAACAGCGATGTCGAGACGTCTCGGGGCGAAGTATAATCTTGCTGATCTGGGGGTGAAGACCGCGCCCTTTTATGTGCTGCGATACACCGCGATGCCTGGTATCTTGGCTGAAGTAGCTTATTTGACGAATTCAAAGGACCGAAAACGCCTTACGTCGTCGAAGTTCCGCCAGCAAGTAGCGGAGTCGATCTTTACCGGAATCTCGGAATATATCGAACTGCTGCACGTTGCCTCCGGTTAGTGAAGGGGGCGGTTGAAAAAGTCTGGAAGAGGCGTTCTCGGCCCGTTGTCGTGCTCACGTACTCTGTGTACGCTCCGCGCGCCAACGACCCTGCGGCCTTGCTGGACGAGCCTTTTTGAACAGCCACCGTTCATTCCATGAACAGCAGCAGATCCGGCTTGTCGTCGAGTACGATGGGACTCGGTATCATGGCTGGCAAGCACAACCTCGTGTTCCCACCATTCAAGGAGTCATTGAAGACTCCCTTCAGCAAATCATTCAACAGCGCACGCTGGTGACAGCAGCAGGCCGCACGGATGCTGGCGTGCATGCCGTAGCTCAGGTCGCAAGTTTTCGCGTTGGTGCTGCACGCTCGCACCGCGATTGGCGGTATGTGTTAAATCGTCTGCTGCCATCTGATATTTCGGTCCGCTCTGCGGAACGTGTTGGTAACGATTTCCATCCTCGATTCTCTGCCAAGACCAAACGCTATGAGTATCGGATCCTTCATCGACACGAACGCTCTGGTCTCGCGTGGAATCGAGCGTGGCATATTTGGCGGAATCTCTCTGTACAGGACATGCAAGAGGCGGCGAGGAAATTTTGTGGAACGCACGACTTTACCTCGTTTCGTTGCATGCCCACTCAGACCCAAGACACGCTATGTACGGTGGTATGCTGTGAGGTCACTCACGACAATGCCGACATTGTGTTCACCGTTGAAGCGAATCGCTTCCTTAAGCAAATGGTTCGTGTGATGGCGGGTACCTGTGTCGATGTGGGAGCAGGAAAAATTCCGGCCTCATCGATCTCCGATATCCTTGAGGCTAGGGATAGATGTCAGGCCGGCAGAACTGCTCCACCGCATGGGTTATACTTGATGAACGTGACATATGATGGATGGTGTTCGGGTGGGTAGGTTGGTAATGATGTCGGTCCCCGTGAGTGTTGTCCTGCTTTTTTGGGGGCTTGTGGGTGCGGCGTTTGGTCAAACCAAGCCTCTGGTGATTGATCCCGAGTTGGTGTATTCGACCTATCTTGGTGGTAACGGCTTTGATCGGGGAGCCGGCATTGGCGTGGATGCTACCGGCAATATTTTTGTGGCAGGAACGACCGATGGCAATTTCCCGACTGAGGGTTCGCTACAGCCAACAGGTGCCGGTGTTCAAGATATATTTGTTGCCAAGCTCACGCCGCAGGGTGATGCGGTGATCTACTCAATAGTCATTGGGGGTCATGACATCGATGTTGCGAATGACCTCGCGGTAGATGCTGAGGGGAATGTGTATGTCGTGGGAAGCACGTTTTCAGAGGATTTTCCTGTGACTGAGGGGACATTTCAGACGAAGATAGGTGGAAGCATTGACGTCTTTGTGTTCAAGTTGAATCCCGAGGGAAGCGCGTTGGTCTATTCCACCTTCCTGGGAAAAAGTGGCAGCGATGTTGGGCTTGGGATTGCGGTGAATTCCTTGGGTGAGGTGGTTGTGACGGGTCGGACAGGCTCAGAAGATTTCCCGACCAGCAGGGGAGCGGTGCAACTCCAATCAGGTGGTGGGGTCGATGCGTTTGTCACCCGGCTGAACGCGAGTGGAACCGAGCTGCTCTATTCAACGTACCTGGGGGGGAGAGGTGATGAGCAGGGGGAAGCGATCGTCGTTGGTGCTTCGGGGCAGATCGTTGTTGCTGGTGTGACGGGTTCGGAGGATTTTCCGACGACCGCTACCTCAGTGCAAACCGAATTGGGTGGCGGTCAGGACGCATTCATCGCCAAGCTCAATGCTGATGGAACGCAGCTCGTGTATTCCAGCTACCTTGGTGGTGAGGGTAATGATGAAGGTCTGGGGGTGGCCCTTGACGAGGCGGGGAACGCGTATATCGTTGGTGGCACCCGCTCAAGTGATTTTCCTACGACGGATGGTGTTGTTCAGATGGATTTTGGATCACTTGGCGGAGGCGTCGTGAACGGTGATGCATTTGTATCGAAACTCAATTCCACCGGTCAGTCCCTCGTCTTCTCCACCTATCTCGGTGGACAACGGGACGACATCGGCAACAGCGTTGCCATCGACGGCACTGGACATGCCTATGTCACCGGTCGAACGACCTCGAATGATTTCCCTGTCGTGAATCCTGTGCAAGCAGAAAAAAGCGGCGGGACTTTCGATGGAGAGCTGTTTGCGACGAAGCTCAATCCGGATGGTGACCTGCTCTCGTATTCCACTTATATCGGTGGTGGGCGTGATGATCTCGGTACTTCGATCATCGTTGACTTGGGTGAAAACGCCTACATCACAGGAAACACGACGTCTATCGATTTTCCGACATCGGACGCGCTTCAGGACATGTTCGGACGGGGTAGCGATGTCGTGATTCTGAAGATTGCTGACGTTGAACAAACCGGTTTGCCTGATCTTGCCGCGGACATTACCAAATTCAAGCACAAGGTGAAGGCTTCAGGAGATCAGCTCGTCGTGAAACTGAATATTGGAAATGTTGGGACAAGCGGTGACATCGCGCCATTCTTCGTGTCACTGTTTGTGTCAGACAATAACGTGTTTGATGAAGGTGATCGCCCTGCACGGCAATCATTACGCGTGGATGCCGCCAAATTAGGAACACATAAGTTCAAGGTCAGAGGCCTTGAGCCGGTCATCGGCAAGTTCGCGATTATCTTTATCGATGACGGTAACGCGGTCGTGGAAGGGAATGAGAGCAACAATCTTCTTATCCGAGAAATTGGTGGCGGCTGATTCTCATTTGTATAACCGTTCGCTCGACAGCGTTTATTTGGAACCTGTATCCTAAAAGGTATTGTCATGACGGACAATCGAGCCAACGAATCGTTACGAGAGGTCATTGAAGCCACGGCGTCCGTCGTCGGGAATGACTTCTTTAGAACGCTCGTACAAAGCCTTGTTTCGACGTTAGGAGTCACCCATTGTTTTGTCGGAGAGCTAGTCGGGGAGAAGAAAGATCGTGTGCGCACCCACGCGCTTTCCGTCAATGGGTCACTTGTTGACAATGTTGAATATGCCCTTGTCGGCACGCCGTGTGAGAATGTCGTGAGTACGCGATCAATGTGGCATATCCCAACGGGAATGCGCGAAAAGGCGCCGGATTTGAACGTTGAAAGTTACCTTGGCCTCCGCATCACCGATGCGTCCGGAAATGTAATTGGGCTTGTGAGCGTGATGCATGGTGAGCCGATGCTAGACTCGCATATTGGCGCGTGGGTATTGACAAACCTCGCGGCGAGGGCCGGCGCCGAGATGGAACGTATGCAGGTCAGTAGCCAACTCCACGAGATGGCGTCGTTTGCCGAGATGAACCCGTCTCCTGTGCTAAGGATTGACATGGAAGGAACAATTCTTCTGGTCAATCGTGCGGCCCGTGCCCTCTTTCCCGAGCAATCCCTTGTCGGGCAATCGTGGTTGTCTTTGTGCCCGGGAATGGACCGCTCGACATTCGATGTCTGGTTGAACAGCGGCGAGGATACCATCCAGCAAGAGGCGCAAATCGGGGATGCCTGCTACCTCTTCACCAATCGCTATGATGAATTGGGCAGATGTATCCACATCTACGGGATGGAAATCACCGAACGACGGCGTGGGGAGAAGGTCGTCGAGAACATCGCGAAGGGGGTGTCCGCTGCGACCGGCGAGGCGTTCTTCAAATCACTCGTTAGATATCTGTGTGAAATTCTCGGTGTCGAATACGCCTTTGTCGGAGAGTTGATGCCCAGTGTTGACGAAACCATCGGGACCATTGCGGTGCATGCCCATGGCAAGATTGTTGAAAATTTCACCTACGTTTTGGCCAACACTCCCTGTGAAAACGTCGTAGGAAAACAATTACGCTGTTATCCGCGTCATGTGCGACAAGAGTTTCCATTAGATCACCTTCTCGATCAGATGGGCATCGAGAGTTATGTTGGCGCACCGCTGTTCGATTCTCACGGTCAAGCTTTGGGACTCCTCGTGGTGATGGGCTGCCAACCGCTCCAAAACGAGCGGTTTACCGTGTCCATGCTGCGAATTTTTGCTGACCGTGCGGCTGCGGAACTCGAACGAAAACGACAAGAAGCAGAGATTCTCCACCTCAAGGACCAACTTGTTGCTGAGAATGTCTACCTTCAAGAAGAAATTGCGGCATCGTATCCCACGGACCAGATGATTGGGAAAAGTCCTGTTATTCAAGGCATTAAACGTCAAATTGCCCTCGTGGCACCAACGGATTCCACGGTACTCATTCAAGGAGAAACAGGAACGGGGAAGGAGCTGATCGCGCGAGCCATTCACGCACAGAGTCGTCGCAAGGATCGTCCTCTGATCACGGTGAATTGCGCCACGATTCCAAGAGAGCTTATAGAATCCGAGTTATTTGGGCATGCACGAGGAGCGTTTACAGGCGCCACCGCAAGTCGAATAGGGCGATTTGAACTCGCGAATGGGGGCACAATCCTTCTTGATGAGGTCACGGAGCTTCCGATTGAAATGCAGTCGAAGCTGTTAAGAGTTCTTCAAGAGCGTGAATTCGAGCGCGTCGGTGAATCGAATCCAATAAGAATTGATACACGGTTCATCGCTGCGAGCAATATCCCGTTTGAAGAGCAAATGGTGTCTGGCCGGTTCCGGGCCGATCTTTTCTACCGATTGAACGTGTTTCCAATTCATGTGCCTCCGTTGAGAGAGCGTGACGAAGATGTGCCTGAGTTAGTCACGCACTTTGTCCAGCGGTTTAATGTGCAAATGAACAAACGAGTTCGTAACATTGATCCTAGCACCATGAACCGTCTTAGGTCGTACTCATGGCCGGGGAATATTCGAGAACTCGAGAACGTCATCGAACGGGCCATGATATTGGCGCAAACGCCGACGTTGACGGTCGAGGATGGGATGGTTGGTCAACCCACAGCGGTAACAGTTGAGGCCGTTCCTACGCGCACGTGGAAAGCACATGAAACCTCGTATTTGCGGGGAGTGATAAAGCAGACGGCTGGGGTCATTCATGGCCCGAAAGGTGCAGCGGCTGTCCTGGGTATTAACCCCTCCACCCTTCGAAGTCGTCTGAAGCGCCTTGGTATATACCCGAAGAAAAACGGCGACTCGGGTGGCTCTCTGAAAACCGTGTCCTAGCGTTCCGCCTGCAATCTCTTCTGCAAAACCACCCAGCAAGAGCGAGCATCGTGATAAATGTGTGAGATGTCACAATCTATTGCGATATTTCTACTGTATTGCGAAATATAGCTACTTGTCATCATTTTCATGCAATCATGATTCCGCTGTAGTGCTGCTTAAAGTTTGTTAAATCATTGAGTTACGTGTGTTCGCGTTGACTGAACAAGGCTGGTATGTATATTGCTGTAATAACCAGCAGATTCTATATATTCGGCGAAATTTGAGTGTGTCGTTATGGGAATTAACGGTGACCGATATACAGTGTATTCGACCTATCTGGGGGGGAGTGAGTTGGATGAGGGGCCTGGGGACGGCAGCGGCGCCGGCATTGCGGTAGATGAGAGTGGCGTGGCCTTTGTGACGGGCGAAACCCGATCGACCGACTTTCCCTTACATGACCCGTTGCAGCCGGAATTCGGTGGCGGAACCGCCGATGCCTTTATCAGCCCATTTGATCCGTTTGGATGTCCGCCCCTCTATTGAACGTACCTTGGTGGGGGAGTGAGTTGGATGAGGGGCGTGGCATCGTCATTGATTCTAGGCGCGATGCCTATTGATAGGGAAAACCGCCTCACCTGATTTTTTCGAGGTTACGCCGCTTCAGGAAGGATTCAAGGGAGGACAAGACGTCTTTCTGACCAAACTCGGTCCACGTGGTTCGCCGCTCGGATATTCCACCTGCCTTGGCGGGGCACGAGATGATATTGGGAATGGGATAGCGCTTGATGGTGTGGGCAATGTCTATGTCACTGGAGCGATGCGGTTGGTAGACTTTCAGACGGTAGGGACGTTCCGGAACCTCTTAGGCCGAGCGAGTTCCGGTGCAGCATTTATAGCAAAAATTGATCGTGGTAATGTGCCTACGCTTGATCTGCCGGACCTCGTCGTACGCCTAAATCGAATCAAATTTGGCACGCGATCGGGTGGTGATAGAGTTGTGGTTAGGTTCACGATACAGAATATTGGTACGGCGGACGTTCGGGATCCGTTTCTCGTCACGTTGCTCCTAATCCGATAATAATAATCGGGCGGATGAGAGAGATCTTGTGATCCAGTCTGTTGAGGTCGACGGGTTAAAGGCTGGGCACAAGATGAGACAGAAGTTGAAGGTCACGGGCCTGGATGCAATTGACGGCAAATTTGTCGTCATACAGGCCGATGGTGATAAAGGTGATGAGTTGAACAATACCGTGGTACGAGCATTCGTGGGTGGTGAGTAGGCCAATAATGCTGTAAAAACGTCGTAAAAGCGTACGTACATTGGTCGATTGTGCAATAAGACAATGTAGCCAAAGTGCTGTACTGGGGGAGGGGCAGTTGCAGGTGAACAT
>DTRN01000060.1 GCA_012965905.1 Nitrospirales bacterium
CGAAGAAGTTGCCAAGACTATCGATAAAGAAGTCAAGAATTTGATCGTTCAGAGTTATGAGCGAACGCGACGAACCCTGAAAGAAAACATGGCCGGCCTTGTCGCGCTTGCACAGGCCCTGCTGGAAAAAGAAGCCCTCGACGGTCATGAAATCGACCAGATTCTTAAAGAGTCGATCCCACAGTGGGCGCCGAGTTAAGCGCGAGTCGCTCGTCTATCTCATCTCTGCGGGTGCCTGATCATTTCAGCGCCTCCCTAGCGTGTTTCTTCTTCTTTCGTCTGTTTGCCTGGACATCTCTATGCACATAGTCGGCAAAGAACTTTGCCTAGAAAATCGTGGACTCGTGATGGGGATCCTGAATGTCACACCAGACTCCTTCTCGGATGGCGGCCAACATCTGTCAACCGCTGCCGCCGTTGCCCGTGCCATCGAGATGGAAGAAGAGGGCGCAGATGTTATTGATATCGGAGGAGAATCGACACGACCCGGTGTTGCCCCAACCTCCCTGGATGAGGAGTGTCGGCGGGTGCTTCCCGTTATCGAGCAGGTGGCAAAACGAACTTCTCTTCCATTGTCCATTGATACTTCAAAAGCCGAAGTTGCGAAGCGCGCACTCGGTGCGGGCGTGAGTATCATCAATGATGTCACGGCTCTCAGAGGAGATCCTGAGATGGCCTCCGTGGTGGCTCAGTCCGGTGCGGGAATCATCCTGATGCATATGCAAGGCACCCCACGGGATATGCAGGATTCACCATTATACCTGTCCATTCTCAATGAGGCGGGTGCATTTTTCCGTGTACAGATTGCTCTGGCACACGAGGCAGGAATTCATAGGGATCAAATCCTGCTCGATCCTGGCATCGGGTTTGGGAAAACCCTTGCCCATAACCTGACATTGCTTCACCACCTTAAAGACTTCCTGGACTTGGGCCATCGCCTGGTGATTGGGCCATCGCGTAAATCATTTCTTGGGCAGATTCTCCAGCGTCCAGTCGATCAACGACTGATGGGTACTGCTGCCGCTGTGGCGATTGCGATTATCCATGGCGCGACAATCGTTCGAGTCCATGATGTTGCGGAGATGGTTCAGGTTGTCCGTGTTGCACAAGCTATCCGGGACGGAAACTCGAGTGCTGTTCCAATACATGCCACCCAAACGCGCAATGCAGCGCTCGCAACAATCGCCACAGCGGATAGAGGACGATGATGAAAAAGCTATTCGGAACCGATGGTATTCGAGGGTTGGCCAATACTGAGCCGATGACTTGCGAAACGGTGATGAAAATTGGCCGCGCCGCCGCGTTTCTGTTTAAGGATAAATTAGGGCGTCACCGTATTGTGATCGGGAAGGACACTCGGCTCTCTGGCTACATGCTTGAATCTGCACTCACATCTGGAATCTGCTCCCTGGGCGTTGATGTGGTCCTTGTCGGCCCGATGCCCACTCCTGCTGTTGCATTTCTAACACGAACGCTCCGCGCGGATGCCGGAATTATTATCTCAGCATCACATAACCCCTTTGCGGATAATGGAATCAAGTTTTTTTCTCGGGATGGCATGAAGCTTCCCGACGACATGGAACACAAACTCGAACATCTCGTAGTCTCTGGTGAAATTGACGCAATTCGGCCGACTGCAACTGAGATCGGTAAAGCATTCCGAATTGCTGATCCGGAAGGTCGCTACATCGAATATGTGAAACGATCCATTCCAAAAGGCATGACCTTTGACGGTTTGAAGGTCGTCATCGATACCGCACATGGCGCCGCGTATAAAACCAGCCCACACGTTCTACAGGAGTTGGGAGCATCAGTCGTTGTGATGGCGCATGAACCTGACGGAACGAATATCAATCATGATGTCGGCGCACTCTATCCCGCGCAAATGTGTAACGCCGTCGTGGCTCATGGTGCAGATATTGGAATTGCACATGATGGAGATGCAGACCGTGTCCTCTTTGCCTCAGAGAAAGGCACACTCATCGATGGGGATAAAATTCTTGGCATGCTGGCATTGGACCTGCTTCAGAAAGGGAAACTCGATAAGAACACTGTTGTCTTAACGGTCATGAGCAACCTCGGCATTATTCAAGCGATGGAACGAGCAGGAATAACCGTTATCCAAACCCCAGTGGGCGACCGCTTCGTGCTTGAACAGATGGTCAAGGGGGGATACGCATTCGGCGGAGAACCGTCGGGCCATGTGATTTTTATGGAACATAACACGACCGGCGATGGTCTGATCACTGCACTGCAAGTCCTTACCATGCTCAAGATGTCGGAAACGTGCCTCTCAAAACTAGCCGACGTCGTGACCTTGTACCCACAGGTATTAATTAATGTCCCGGTCAGAACAAAACCACCCATCGATGAGATTCCAAAGCTTACCCAAGCGATCAAGGATGTTGAGACATCGTTTAATGGCGCGGGACGCGTATTGCTTCGCTACTCCGGGACCGAATCCATTCTCCGCGTTATGGTTGAGGGCAAAGAACAGCACCTCGTCGATACCGCCGCGAAAGAGCTAGCGGCGGTCGTAAACCAGCATGTAGGGTTCACCCAAGAATAACAGGCCCCATTGTTTCTGATGTGAACCCTGATCCCGTTCCTCCTCTCGGCACGGCCATATCCCAACTGCTCATCCCGACGACCACCTGCTTTCTCGTTGGGCTCGTCATCGGAGACCTTGTTCAGTTTATTCCCGCAACGGTCTTCTTTAGTTTCCTGGCATTTCTCATTAACAGGTCAATCCAGAGTTCGCGGTAGTTTCGGTGGGAAAATACAATCGCTACGGCCACCCGTCACCTGAAATGTTGGCCGTCTATCGTAAACAGAAAATTCCGCTCTGCCGCACGGATCGGGACGGAGCAATCAGCGTCCAGACGATGCAACAAAACCTCGCGCTAACCCGCACAGTCGATTTTGATCCGCGACCACTCGGATGGAGTAGTGGCATGCTCCAACATGAACTGCAGAATCTACGATTGCTCGTTCCAGAACTCAGTTTCTGGAGCCGCCCACAAGTCTAGAGGCGATCGTTGCCTCACTCGGATCAGAGCGCTTCTCTAAAGCCGTGAGCACGTCTTCAACGCGCGCCCGCAGCATCTCGAGATCGTCATAACTACGTGGGTCGATGGGCTCGGAAAACCAGGCATCGAACGTCGAAAATGGTCCTGGGATCTGCATGCGATCCCAGGTGCCGCGCAGGATCCAGCGTCGTCGCGGAATGACACAGGTAACGACGATGTGAGCACCGGTTGCCTCAGCAATCTTCGCAACACCGCCCTGAACGCGGTTTCGGGGTCCGCGGGGACCATCAACCGCCATCGTGCATGGGCGCCCAGATCTTACAAACTCGATGAGTTGGGTAAGTGCTCGTGTCCCTCCTTTGTCCTGACCTTTCTTGCTCGAGGAACCACGAAATGGACGGATGTTATTGAGTGTGCATATGGGAATGATCAGGTCGCCGTCTACCGATCGCGACACCATGGTGCCGCACAACTCCTCGCCATGCGTAAGGGCTGCCGCGATCTGATGGGCGTGCAGGATGGCGTAGATGTAGCCTTGCCCTCTTCCTCGCAACCCCGGCCGCGGGTCGTCGTGCGTCTGCAGACGGCAGGTATTGCGGATGCATACAAAAATAATTGCGCCTAACCATGCGGCCAGCCAGCGGAGCACGCTCATGGGTCATTCCGGTGAGTGATGGGAAGAAATATGGTGCGCCTCCCCGGGATCGAACCGGGGACACCCGCCTTAAAAGGGCGAAACTCGTGAATTTTCAAATGGCTTGATGAACGGGATGATTTCCCTTTTCCCCACGTATAGCAAGCCTTTTCATCGATTTGATTGATTGCATTGATGAGCAAGAAATCCATAGATTGTGATAATTTCTATCACAATTTATCACACTCTATGCTCCATTGCTGAGTTCCCAGGTATTTCTAACACCTATTTAACACCTCTTTGTTCCCGGACAAAAAGTTCACCCCGCGAGGAAGCGTTTTATTTTTTGTGATGATGCACTCCTTTGTGCCTTCGGTGCTAACGATCCCCCCCCATTTAGGTACTTATAAACCCTGGCCAATAGGCCTACTATAGAATACGATGCGTTTACATCTTGGTTGCCAAGGGAGAACGAAACAGATGAATATTGCTTCCCGTAAAGTTTTCGTGACGACGTTCGCGGGGATATTTTTGTTTTGTGGGATAACAGTTGGTCATGTCCATGCTGCCGCTGATCTGACCGGCACCATCACGAAGGTGACACTCAAAGAGAAAAGCGATGGAAACAAGCTGACGGTCAAACTCACGATCAGCAATATCGGGACGGACACGGCAACCGGCCCGTTTTTCGTCCAGTTGTG
>DTRN01000061.1 GCA_012965905.1 Nitrospirales bacterium
GTATGGAAGGATCAGAATGGTGGGCCGTGTAGGGATCGAACCTACGACCCGCTGATTAAGAGTCAGCTGCTCTACCAACTGAGCTAACGGCCCACTCTGGCGCGCCTGGAGGGATTTGAACCCCCGACACATGGCTTCGGAGGCCATTGCTCTATCCGAGCTGAGCTACAGGCGCATAACGTGTTTGTAAACTCAATGTCACGGTGGGGATAACGCCGCGAAACCGGCTCGAACGCTACCACATCTTATGGGGGGTGTCCAGCGAGATATTGCTGTGTGATTTCTTTGCTGGGACAGGTAAAAATATCATCAACCCCACCCCACTCACAGACACATCCATCGCTGAGAAAGATAACCGTCTCAGACAATCGCTTCGCCTGTTCGAGACGATGCGTTACCAGGATTACCGTCAGTCGATTGCCAAGCTCGCGTATGAGGGACTCGATGGCCTGCGTCGATTTCGGATCCAATGAGGCAGTGGGCTCATCGAGTAGCAACACCTCAGGTTCACACGCCAATGCGCGCGCCAGCGACAACCGTTGTTGTTGTCCTTGAGATAACTCATTGGCTGGATGCTTCATCCTATCTTTGACCTCATCCCACAGAAATACCGCTCGCAATGTCGTTTCTACGATGCCCGGAAACTCACTTCGCGGTCGTAGTTTCAGTCGTTTCAAACCGAATAATACGTTCTCGTAAATGCTGGTGGGAAACAAACACGGTTTTTGAAAGAGCATCCCAATATCCTGTCGCAATCGCGCGACGTCCACTGACCCGTTTCCATTGGCGTAGATATCGGTCCCGCGATACCGCACCGATCCTGTACATCGAAAAGTCGGATGATGATCGTTCAGCCGGTTCAGCGTCCGCAGCAAGGTTGATTTGCCACTCCCTGATGGGCCGATAATGCTGGTAATCCCCGTGCTACGGATCGCAAAGTTCACGTCGGTGAGAATGGGAACCGACCCAAAGAACAGGCTCACGTCCTTCAGAACAAATGCAGTGTCAGACGAATGCCCCATGAGTTATACCTCAACCCGAAAACGCGATCGTACCATCAGCGCGCCCATGCTAAAGCACAGTACCAATATCATTAACATCAGCGCCGCTCCCCATACCGCATCCGTCGCCGATGGATGCACGGCTTCTTGAGAGAGCAACAGTATATGTGTCTGTAGGGTGGTGACGGGTTCATCGAGTGATCTGGGAAAATCAACTCCGGAAAACGTTGTCGCGGTGAAGACAATTGCGGCTGTCTCACCGGTTGCCCGCACCAGGCCAAGCAACAACCCGGTGATTATTCCATGGACACTCTGCGGAACGATGACCGCTCGGATCAGCTGTGCAGTGCTCATGCCCAGCGCCAACCCAGCTTCGCGGTACTGATGTGGAATCGCGTCGATCGCTTCCCGGATACTCACCACGAGGGTGGGGAGAATCATCATGGCTAAAATCAACGCGCCACTCACCCAGGAAATGCCAAACCCGAGGTAAAGGCCAAACACTAAGTAGCCAAAGAGGCCAAACAGAATCGTGGGTACCCCGTTCAAAGCATACACAAACCGCATTGCGACGGATTTCAATTGCGGCGTAAGATATTCGGATTGGTAGAGTGCCGTCCCCAAGGCAATAGGCAGGCTGAGCAAACCCGCTCCCATCGCCAAAATCAACGTTCCCGCGATCTGCGACCGGATGCCCCCTTCAGCGCCAAACGCTCGAGATGGCTGCGAGAGAAACTCCCATGTGAGCATGGCACCACCTTTAGTGACCATGACCACCACGATGCAGACGAGCGCCATGACGCTTATAACGGTCATGCTGCCAACAAGCGTACGCAACAACACCCCAACCAGCTTTCGTCGCCTTCGGGTAATCATATGCGGTGAAGCCTCCCCTTCCAGCCTAGCTGCTCTGCCGACCATGTCAGCGTCATCACCATGACGAACAGAATCAAGCCAAGCGCGACCAGGGCATTCCAGTGAAGTCCAACACCAATCGCTTCTGCTCCCTCCCGACCAATCTTTGACGCAATAGTTTGGGCAGGAGCAAACAGGTTATACAATGGAGCGGGAAGCCGATCGAGGCTTCCAATCACCAACATCACCGCAATTGTTTCACCCATTGCCCGAGTGAGACCCAAAAGCATCGCCCCCACAATTCCAGGGATGGCTTGGGGCAATACCGCATGGAGGATGACTTCGTGCGCCTGGAACCCCAGCGCACGAGCTTGCTGTCGATAGAGGCGAGGCACGGCATGAATCGCATCTTCAGAAAGCGTCATCACCGTAGGAAGGATCATCACTCCAAGCAACAGCCCGGCCGTCAGCACACAATTTCCGTCAATGAGTCCAAAGAGATCGCGAATCCACGTGGTCACCAGGACCAATCCCAGGAGGCCATAGACAATCCCTGGCACTCCCGCCATAAGTTCCATCATTGATTTTAGGACATGCCTCGTCTGTCTCCCGACCACTTCAGAGGTCATCACCGCCGTGCCAAGCCCGAGTGGAAGCGCGACGCCTAGCGCAATCCCGGTGACGACGGTGGTGCCATACATCATCGGCAACGCCCCATAAGTCTCGCCGACAAACCACTCCCGCCCGGTGACGAAACTCCAGCCGTACGCTTCAAAAATGGGCAGGCTGCCGCTAATCAGGAAGATTAGAATGATACCGGCAAGGGACGAGGAAAGGAGAAAGGCAATACCGAGCAGCCACGGGATCATCGCACCGGCACGTACCCCATCTCGTGAACAATACGTTGCCCATCCGGGCTAAGCAGAAACGCAATAAATTTGCTCGCGGGACCGGTGGGTGTGCCATCGGTTATCAGACTCAAATCCCGCACCATGGGATAGGTACCGTTCTGCACATGCTCGTCAGTCAGGGTGAGAACGGTCTCCCCATCACGAATGCCCACGCCGACGACGTCAGTATTCAGCCATGCATGCGAAAGCATCCCGATGGCCGCGTTGCTTAGGGCAACCTTAGTGAGTTGCTCATTGTTTGATCCGGTCACTAGGTCGACACCTGGCGTCTTCGCGCGCGATATTCCAAAGATGTATTCCATAAACACATGCCGAGTCCCACGGTGCGCCTCTTTATCAACGGTAACGATATCGCGATCAGGGCCACCCACCTCGCGCCAGTTGGTGACTTCGCCAACGTAAATTCGCCTGATGTCTTCCTTCGACAATATCGTGACGCCGGCGTCATGGATCTCAGATGAAACCACACAGGCCACTGCATCTCGACCAATGACGTGAATGTGGAAGTCTGCTTGAGGAAAACCCGCTCTCTCGTTGTCCAAAATACGGCGAGAAACCATCCCGATGTGGACAAGATGGTGGCCAACCAATTTCACCCCCACCCCTGACCCACCAGGACTTACCATGACGCGCATATGCGGATGGCGCGCGGAGAATGCTTCGGCCGCGCGTGCCACGATCGGCAATACCGTTGACGATCCCGCAACTTTGATCACGGTTTGTCGGGCATGCACATCGTGCGGACTAAGGCTGCCCACGCTAAGCACGATGGCAACAAGGAGAGAGACGGGCAGCATGGATACAATCAGCCGACTAGCGAAAGGAGATGCGGCAACACCCTAAATCAATTGCGGGATTTTTCTGATCGGCCAGGCTTGCTCCGATTTCTGGAAGGAGACGGTAACAAATACGTTGACCGTCGCGCTGCCCCTCAACGAGTCCGGCATTTCTCAAAATTTGAAGGTGGTGAGAAACATGTGGCTGAGGCAAATCAAGTTCCTGCGCGATTTCGTTGACGCATCGCTCGCGATATAACAATGATTGAAGGATTCGAAGACGCGTGTCGTCCCCCATCGCCCGCAGCGCACCGGCACAATCCTTGGAATTCCGCATGGGCTTTGTGTGCCCCGTGCGTGCCATGGTCAGCAACAGTCCCCATTGGGACTACAGGTGACCGCCTCACCAGATACCGGTTGTTGCGCGCGGTTGAGGATGTGGAAAAACGGCGCGTACTGTGGGGTCGTCAACACATCATTTGTCTTCGAACAAATTTCGATCGGAACGCCACCTTCAAATAGATGATGGTCATCATCCTCGGCTCGTTCGAAGAGGCTGGTCATGGTCGCAAAAAGTCCCTTCCACACGCACGGTGTATCCTCAGGAAGAATTCGCAGCAAATTCGGGTCGTCCTCTTTCAGCATCTTCCCCGCGACCACATCTTTGGAAAACAGAAACCAGGGTCGAAACGGGTCCAAGTGCAAGAGATCCGAGGTTTTCCGATCGATCGACCGCCATACGCCACGAACAAACGTCTGATCATACTCATCAATCACCCACTTGAATGGCCCCTTAAGCACGGCATACCCTGCAAACCTCTCCTCATTAGATGGCCTGGAAGGTGGAACCGAGACCTTGTAACCCGTCATCGTCAACGCAGAGAAATGTACGCCATCAATTACACCCCACGGCGCCACACCAACCTGATGGACCCCGACAAACCCCGTAGCACGAATGGTGTGAAGATAATCACGGGTATACAGTGCACCTGAAAGACATGCGCCCCACCGCTCGCGATCGTTCAGCAGATAGTTTGGAATTGACGTATCGGCAACAATGTCAGAGATGGTGAACCGCCCGCCGATCTTTAACGCACGATACATTTCTTGAAACACCCGCTGTTTGTCCGGAGCTAAATTGACCACACAATTCGAGATAATCAGATCGACTGTCTGGTCTTCGACAGGAAGCTTCTCCGCTCTTCCCTTGCGAAACTCCACGTTCGATTGTGTGTATCCTAAATTGGTCGCGACTGCTGCCGAAGAATTGCGTGCGATCTCCAGCATCTCATCGGTCATATCGACACCGATGACGTGCCCGTCCTTGCCAGTGAGCCGAGAAGCTTCGAAGCAGTCGATTCCGCCCCCACACCCAACATCGAGAACGGTCTCACCAGGACGGACCGTCCCCAACCCGACAGGAACACCACAGCCGTTCGCGATTTGCAACACCGACTCGGGAATGTACGTGGCGAGAGACTCCATATCGTAACCGTCCGGGGTACACACCTGCTCGCCATTGCGGGCTGCACTAGCATATCGCTCCACTACCGACTGGGTTATAGAATCATCTGACATTCTGACATCTCCTTCATATCGTCAACGGTCCACAGGGGTATCACTCCCACCCCACAGCTGACCATACTATAGCAAAATATATAGATATATCGTGATATGTCTTACATTTCCCTCCGTTGTTCAAGAAATGACATTTTTTCTATACCCCAACATGCCCCGCTGTCTCTATTTTTGCCTATAAAATATGAATTTGCATACTCCCCTACTACGTTCAGCATTGGTTTTGCGCGCGGCTTCAATGCGTGCTATAAGAACCCCCCAACGAAGACGTTCGCAGTCCACACACATGAAGCATTCATGCATCTAAAGCAACTCGATATCATCGGGTTCAAATCCTTCGTTGAGGCCTCAGTTACCTTCGGCACTGGCATCACCGCTCTCGTCGGTCCGAACGGCACCGGAAAAAGCAACCTTGTCGACGCCGTACTGTGGGCATTGGGGGAACAATCCCCGAAATCCCTTCGGGTTGAACGCATGGAGGACACGATTTTCAATGGTGCGGCCTCCAAACCCCCGTTGGGAATGGCGGAAGTCTCCCTCACCTTAACAGGCCTGCCTGGAGATGAGCCGGACGTGACTATCTCACGCCGACTCTTCCGAGACGGCCAGAGCGAATATGCGATCAACAAGAAAGCATGCCGGCTTCGCGATGTTCGTGACCTCTTTTTTGACCTCGGTGCAAGTTCGAAGGGATGTACGGTCATCGAACAAGGCAAATTAGACGCGCTCCTTCAGAGCTCGGCTCAGGAACGTCGCGCGATGATTGAGGAAACGGCTGGCACCATGCGCTACAAAAAACAGCGGGCCGCAACGATGCAGAAAATCGAGGCCAGTCGGGGCAATCTCCTCCGACTTCGCGATTTGATCGGCGAACTCAAGCGCCAGCAAGGAACCTTAAAACGGCAAGCCCGAGCTGCCGAAACGTACAAGACGATTCACGATGAAATACGAACCCTTGAACTCTCTCTTTTAAAGCACGACCATGACAGCCACCGTGATCGTTTAGACACCATCGAAACCCGATTAGCCCTGGCAGAGGAACAGGAAACAGAGCAGGTGACCCACCTCTCACACATTGGTGCCGACCGTGAACGCGCACGGAATCGTGAGACTGAAGCTGCCACGCAACTTTCACACGCAAAAGATGCTGGGACGGCGGCAAAAATTCGACTTGAGCGCGCATTGGAAGCAGGAGAACGCCAGTACACTCTTACCTCAATGTGCCAGGCACAACTGCAGCAGGTTGCGACGTCACTCGCTCAGATCGAAAATGATGATCGAAACGCTGATGCGCAACAACACACCTGCCAGGACACACTGGATGAGGTTCAGCACGACATAGAGGCAACAGCAACCACGCTCGCGTCCCAAGAATCAGACTTGAATCACGCGCAAGAACAGCAGCGCATGATTGTTGCAGAGATTGAACAGTTACGCACGAAGGCGATGGATGTCATCACCGCGGAGAACACCGAGGCACAATCCATCAGTGCAATGGAAGCACGACAGCAGGAGTTAGTCATCAGACAGGAGCTTGACACCAAGAACCATGAGGCATTAGCCAACACCATTGGAGAGGTGACTGAACGACAACATGAGCTTGCCACACAGGTATCAGATGTGGAGCAACGCTGGGAACAGTATCAAGATCAAGCGCGTGAACACGCCTCAAAGCTTCAGACACTCCGTGATTCGCACACACGGCTCATTGATGAAGAGCGGACCGCAAACGAACAGGTCACGACACTAGAGTCTCGCCGCTCTGCCCTTCAAGGGGTCTTAGCCGAACAATGGTCATCATATGGCGAACAGGGACCACAACTCTCTGGCACTGGCATTCGAGGTACCATTGCTGAGGTACTGCAGGTTCCACCGCAGTATGAGCGCGCGATTGAGGTTGCCTTGGGCGAGCGTCTTCGTGGGGTGATCGTCGACGGCCATCCCCAAGCACGAGAAGCAATTGATGTGCTCCGTAAGCAGGGACTGTTGATGGGAACCTTTATTCCTCTTCACCCGCGTATGCCCCCCAAAGGGAGCATCGCCGACGCCACGCTTCCCGGTATCGTTGCCATTGCTCAGGAGGTGGTGACCACGACAATAGAATTCAGCCCGGTCATCGACTATTTGCTTGATGGCGTGGTGATTGTTGACAACCTGCACAGTGCCCTTCAGCTCTGGGAACACCACGGCAATCATCTCCAGGATCATGTCTCTCACCCGCTGCTTTTCGTCACAGTCACCGGTGAGTATGTTGACACTGGCGGGGTCCTGGGTGTGGGATCAGTCCCCTCAGCGATGGGCCTGCTGCAACGCCAGCGTGAAGTCAAAGAAATCGAGGCGCAACTTACCGATGCTCGCTCCCTCGCTGCGACGACCCGAGGTCAATGCGAAGCGCTTGCCACGCAAATTCAGGAACACACGCGCCAGCAACAGGAATATGAGGCCAACGCCAGGGAGGAAGAGATCCAACTGGTGAATGTGCAACACGACAAGGAACGGACCGATCAGGAACTGCATCGGTTCGGAGCAGATCACCAACGGCTTACGCACTCACTGGAAACGAATCGACACGCGTTAGCATCCATAGCTCACGAGCTCACCGATGCGGGCAGGCGAAAAGAAACATTCGCGCACGATCGTCAGTCCATAGACCAACTCCTCACCCAACGTCAACACGAAGGCGTGGCAAGCGAAGGTATTTTTCAAACCACCCTCGAACGTGTGAACAACACACGCCTTACGCAACATACGCTGTTCTCTCGACGCGATGGGCTACAATCGAAACTGGCGAGCCTGGAACAGGCAATACTGGATCGCAAGGAGAAAAAGACGCAGCTGGAACACGAGCATCATCGTATGACTGAGCAATGGCACTCTGCGCAAAACGATGCCGTTCGACTTGAAGACTCAATTCATGCCTTGAAGACAGCGATGGCGTCCCAAGACACCACTGTTGCGACCGCACAAGCGCACCTAGATCAAATGACGGCACTCACGCGAACACACGATACCACACACACGAATACTCAAAAGACCTTGGAAGAGATTCGTCAGAAACGTAACGAGTTTGCCATAGGTCGTGCAGAGCACACCACCAGCCTTGATCACATTGCAACCTTGCTCTCCGAGACTTATGAAATTTCAATGGAGACCGTACAGGATCAACTTGGAGACGTCCGTATCGATGTTGAACAGACGCGCGCCATACTTTCCCAACGACGACAGCGGCGTGACCGTCTCGGCCCCATCAATCTTGCGGCCGCCGAGGAGTCCCAGGCACTCGATGAACGTTTGTCCTTCCTGACCGCCGAAGAAAATGACCTCCTTCAGTCCATTGCCTCTCTCGAAGACATCATGACGCGATTGAATGACACCACCAGCCAGCTTTTTCAGGAAACCTTTCAAGCCCTTCGAAAAACCTTTAACGATCTCTTCAGCCGCCTTTTTGAAGGTGGCATGGCCGACCTTGTTCTCGACGACCCAGATCCCATCACTGCGGGCATCGACATTGTCGCTCAACCTCCAGGAAAACGGCTGAAGCAACTCTCCCTGCTTTCGGGAGGAGAAAAAGCCCTCACCGCCTTTGCACTGATTCTTGCGAGTTACTTGCTGCGTCCAACACCACTCTGCGTATTGGACGAGACCGATGCACCGCTGGATGACGAGAACATCGCCCGATTTGTTCGGCTCCTTCAAGAGGTTTCAGCCTCCGCCCAATTTCTGATTATCACGCACAACAAGCAGACCATGGCTGCCGCCGATAAACTTTATGGAACCACCATGGCAGAACCTGGAATCACCATCCTCCTCTCTGCATCCCTCGAAAACACACGATAGTCCTCCCCACGACACGTTCTATGACAGCTGTTTGCTTGAATGCCGACGTTGAATCTTGCTATACTTCCTGCGTTTTGGGTGGATGGTTTCTCAATCCAAATGGCCATGGAATCCGTCGTAAAGAGCAAGCTCTGGTACCTGAAGCAGGTCAAGCTGTTCTCCGATCTCAGCGATGCAGAGATGGATCAGATGAACAAGATGACCCGCATGGTCGATTTCAAAAAAAAACAACCGATTTACCTTCCTGGCGACCCAGGCGATTACGTCTATCTGTTGAAATCAGGACGAGTGAAGATTTCCAAGATCGGCGACGATGGAAAGGAGCTGACGCTGACAATTCTTGAAGCGGGTGAGATCTTTGGGGAACTCGATGTGCTCGAGGAGACAGCCCGAGATTCGGTCGCAGAGGTACTTGATGACGCATATATCTGCCTGATACGCCGAGAGGATTTCCGCCAGTTTCTGAAAGAGCAACCTCAGTGCAGCTTCAAGCTAACCAAGCTCATTGGCTTTCGGTTGAAGCAGATTGAAAATCGCATTGAAGATCTGGTATTCCGGGATGCCCCGGCCCGCTTGGCACATCTTCTGCTCAACCTCGCGAACTCCTTCGGCATCGAAGGCCCGGACGGCCGCGTCATCAGGCCAAAGGTGACACATCAGGAACTCGCTAACCTTATCGGGACAACCCGTGAGACGGTAAGTCTCACACTCGGACAGTTTCGGCAAGCTGGGCTGATTGTCACGGAAAAACGGCAAATTACTATTTCGAATGAAAAGGGCCTGACACAATTAGTGTGAACACACCAACTGTGAGATCTGAAAACCGGAGTTCACACGTCATCTGGAGGCATTAAACTGAAACAAACCTTAAAAGTCGCCACAACCCCACGACACCGCAATACATCCATACACTCGAGCACGACAGTACCACCGCTACCGGCCTCTTCGGTTTCGTTGGCTCAGGATAGTGGTGCGTTACCTGCGATTTGCAAATCCCACATGGAACAGAGCATTCACTATCTGCTCAATCAGCAGGATCCACGTGGGTTTTGGGTTGCCGAACTTGAGGCCGACTCAACGCTGACCTCGGAATACATCATGCTCCGGCGTATGTTGAAGAAGGTCGATCCGGAAAAGGAGCGCAAGAAGGTCAGCTATCTGAAGGCTGCGCAATGTGCGGACGGTGGGTGGCCAATTTATTATGGCGGACCTAGCAACATTAGTGCTTCAGTCAAAGCGTACTTCGCATTGAAGCTCGCGGGCGTCTCGCCTGATGAGCCATCGATGCACAATGCGCGGGAAGTCATTCTGAAAATGGGTGGCGTTGTTAACACCAATGTGTTTACTAAAATCGCCCTAGCCTTGTTTGGTCAATACGACTGGCAGGGAATCCCCAGCATGCCTCCTGAAATCATCCTGCTTCCAAAACAGTTTCCCGTCAGTATTCACTCCGTCTCCTATTGGTCACGGGTTGTCCTGGTACCGCTTCTCATCATCTATGCATCACAGCCGGTGAGCCAGGTTCCAAAAGAGTGTGGGATTGACGAATTATACGTCGTCCCACGCAATCAAATACATGTCCGAAGGGGGCCACCATTTGAAGCGGACCCGCGTCCTGTGAGTTGGCGAAACCTTTTTCTGCTCGTGGATTTTGCCCTCCATCTGTACAGCCAGCGCCCGCTGCGCCCGCTGCGCGGCTTAGCGATAAAGAAGGCGACAGATTGGATGTTGGAACGCATGCAAGGGAACGGCGGCCTCGGAGCTATTTATCCTGCCATGGCGAACTCTGTCCTCGCCTTGCATGCCCTTGGATATGGAACTGACCATCCACTGGTAACCAAGGCGCTGTCTGAGATTGAAGAACTTGAAGTCGAATCGGAGGATATGCTTCACCTTCAACCCTGTTTTTCCCCAATTTGGGATACCTGTTTATTGACCAATACGCTCGTAGAATCGGGTCTATCACGGACACACCCAGGACTCCTCAAAGCTGGGCACTGGATGTTGTCACAACAGACGAAGAAAGTAGGAGATTGGAAGGTGTCCGCCCCACAAGCTCAACCTGGCGGATGGTGTTTCCAGTTTGAAAACGAACACTACCCGGATTGTGACGATACGGCTGTTGTCCTCATGGCACTTGCGAAGTTGGACTTTCCAAACAAAACCGAACAACGGCAGGCTATTATTCGTGGCCTTCAATGGCTCTTGCCAATGCAAGGCCGTGATGGCGGCTGGGCCTCATACGACAAAGACAACAACGCCACGATGTTCAACGAACATCCGTTCGCCGATCACAAATCCTTGATCGATGGGAGTACTGCGGATATCGTCGGTCGCGTACTAGAAATGCTGGGTGTACTCGGGTTTGATCGGACGTTCCGGCCAGCTCGAAAAGCCATTGCGTACCTTAAAAAGGACCAAGAAGCCAATGGATCCTGGTACGGCCGTTGGGGCGTGAATTATATTTACGGCACATGGTCCGTGCTGGCAGGGCTGCGCAGTATCGGAGAAGATCTTTCCCAGCCGTATATCCGAAAGGCGGTCCACTGGCTGAAAGAAACACAGCACGATGACGGTGGGTGGGGCGAATCATGCCAGTCGTATGCTGACCAAAGCTTGGCCGGTGTGGGAGAGAGCACCGCCTCTCAGACCGCGTGGGCGCTGATTGGCCTGCTATGTGCCGGAGAGGTTCAATCCGACAATGTCACACGTGGAATTGAATCACTAATTCGATCGCAGAAACCCGATGGTTCCTGGGAAGAACGTTTCCATACGGGAACCGGGTTCCCGCGTGTCTTTTATCTCCGCTACCACTGGTATGGCCAATACTTTCCGTTGTGGGCCTTCTCGATGTACCACAGCCTGAAGACCCGCTCTCGCCTCAGAGCCGACGATATTGCGAAACACAATAGAAACCAAGGGTGGTATGTCCAGCACTCCAAAAAGATATGACGTGCGATCACACTTGATACACGATGCGTACTTTCCTTGGGCAGTTCTACCGTACGATCGTTATCGACCGCCCCCTTATCGCCCTATCACTCGTCGCATGTGTTGTCGTCTTTTTCGGATTTCATACTCCTAACTTTAAACTTGACGCTTCAGCGGAATCTCTCGTTCTCGAGGATGACGCCGACCTCCAATACTACCGAACAATCAGAGAGCGCTATGGGGCAGATGATTTCCTCATCATTGCCTATCGACCCATAGGCGATTTATTGTCTGATGATGTCCTCGCGCACCTTCGATCGCTTCGTGACACGTTAACCACCATTCCCAGAGTCGAGTCCGTTCTTACCATCCTGGACGTTCCACTCTTGCAGAGCCCGCGAGTTTCGCTTTCTGAGCTGAGTTCGGACGTCAGGACACTCGAAACCCCTGGGATTGATAAAGACCTTGCCCGTCAAGAATTCCTAGAGAGCCCGATCTACCACAATCACCTCGTAAGCCCAGATGGGATGACGACCGCCCTCCTCGTCACCTTTCACCGCGACGAGCCGTACCACGCTCTGCTCCAACGACGCAATCAACTTCGTGATACTCAACGCGAAGTCGGACTCACGGCGGATGAAGCGTCTGAACTCCATAGGGTCCTTACCGCGTTTACCCTCTCCCATACAGCAGTCCTCAAACGCGAACGCGATGAAATCGCGGTTGTGCGGAGCATCATGGAACACCACGCTGATCGGGCCGAGATGCACCTGGGTGGTATTTCCATGATTACCGCAGACATGATTAGTTTCATTGAACACGACCTGGTCGTGTTTGGCGTAGGGGTTCTTGGATTCTTGATCCTCGCCCTTACACTGTTCTTCAGGAAAATGCGTTGGGTCGTGCTCCCCCTGGCCTGTTGCTTTATCTCCGCATGGGTCATGGTTGGCATGCTCGGATTACTGGATTGGAACGTGACCGTCATCTCATCGAACTTTATCTCACTCCTCCTGATAATCACCATGTCACTTTCCATCCATCTCATTGTTCGTTTTCGCATTCTGCAAGCTGAGTCTCCCCAGAAAGACCAGCGGACATTGGTGTACGAAACCATGCAGATCATGGCCAAGCCGTGTTTTTATACCGCGATTACGACGATCGTGGCATTCGCGTCGCTGGTTGTCAGCGGGATACGGCCGGTCATCGATTTTGGCTGGATGATGACAATCGGCATCGCGTTCGCGTTTGTCCTGAACTTTCTATTTTTTCCAGCAGTATTGGTTATGCTCAAACTGGAGCGTCCCGATTCTGGTTCTGACTTCACCCGCTCGTTCACCCTCGCGGTTGCGTCATTTACGCATCGATACACTTCCCTCATTCTCATACTATGTACGCTCCTTCTCCTGATGAGCGTGTTTGGCATCACACAACTCGAAGTTGAGAATCGGTTCATCGATAATTTCAAAAGTACCACAGAGATTTACCGCGGGATGGAGCTTATCGATACACAACTTGGGGGCACGACGCCACTCGAGATTATCATCAATCCAGATCAGGAGTTTCTGGCATATCTTGAAGGCTTGCCCCAAGCAAGTGACGAGCTGCCTGAGGATCCCTTCGATGACCCGTTTGACGATCCCTTTGAGAGTGACATCGTGACGCACGATACCTATTGGTTCCATCCCAATATGCTTGCCAAGGTCGAGCGTATCCATGATCACCTTGATCAATTACCTGAGGTGGGAAAAGTGCTCTCTCTGGCCACCGCATTCAAAGTATTGAAACAACTCAATGACGATCAGATACCTGATGATTATCAGCTCGCACTGATACAAAAACTCATGCCGGAAGAAGTGAAACAGGCGCTCGTGTCACCCTACCTTTCCGAGGATGGCAATCAGATGCGGCTGGTGATGCGGCTCATTGATTCGTCCCCCACCCTTCGACGGAAGGCACTCATTGAGGACATACAACGCTTTCTCACGGAAGATATGGACATTGCCGAGCAAGACATTCGGTTCAGCGGGATGGTCGTGCTGTACAACAACATGCTGCAAAGCCTCTACACGTCTCAGATCACGACGATTGGCGTTGTTTTTTTCAGTATCCTTGTCATGTTTGTGATTCTCTTTAGAAGTCTATACCTGGCGCTGCTGGCCATTATCCCGAATCTACTCGCGGCAAGCGTCGTGCTCGGATTGATGGGCATTGTTGGGATTCCATTAGACATGATGACGATCACTATCGCCGCAATCTCCGTTGGAATTGCCGTTGACCATGCCATTCATTACGTCCACCGCTTTCAACTCGAATTTTCTCACACCTCCCAATACGAGGCGACCATCAATCGCTGCCATGGCAGCATTGGAAAGGCCATCTACTATACCGCGCTCACGATCACGCTTGGATTTTCAATTCTCGCGTTCTCCAACTTCGTCCCCACCATCTATTTCGGCGTACTCACAGGGTTGGCCATGGTTGTCGCGCTGATGAGCAACCTCACACTGCTGGCGGTACTCCTGAGAGTATTTCGGCCACTTGGCCCGGAGGGACACTCCATGCTTCACGCAGCCACCTGATTTCACATGATATACTCTCTCCCGGTGTAAGCACCTTGCGGAAGAACGAACCTGTCGATGAAACGTAACGTACGGAGAATGTGTACATGAGATCCACGACCATCCATCTTTACAAATGGATTTTTATCCTCGGATGTTTCGTCCTGGGCGGATGTGATTCTGACGCCTTCGCAGCGAACACTCCCACGCAAGCGATCAAAGAGACGACAAATACGCTCCTAGCCGTCTTGGAAGACCCCCAGTTTTCACCAGTTGAGAAGACCGCCGAACGTAGAACCCGCTTGCAAGACATTCTGCG
>DTRN01000062.1 GCA_012965905.1 Nitrospirales bacterium
GCCGATGTCAGTAATCAGATTTCAGCCATCGTGAAAGTTGTCACAGCGCAAGAAATGCAGGCACTTGATCGCAAGGCGATTGAGGAATGTGGAATTCCAAGTCTGCAGCTCATGGAGCGAGCCGGTGAAGGCGTCGTCTACGCTCTCGAACAGGCACACGGACCCCTACGAGGAAAGACCGTCTCGATCGTCGTAGGAAAAGGCAACAATGGGGGCGACGGGCTGGTTGTCGGACGCCTCTTAATGAAGCGAGGCGCGATCGTGCGAGTCCATCTACTCACAGATCCTACAAGGTTAACGGGTGATGCGCTCACGAATTTCACGCGGTATCGAGACCTCGGCGGAACCTTTGTTGCTCCCCCACCATCTTCACCTGCGCATATCCTTCAATCACTTGAAGAGAGCGAACTCGTTGTCGACGCTATCTTCGGAACCGGATTGGGCAAACCCATTGAAGGGATGTTCGCCGAGATCATCGCGTCTATGAACCAGAGCCGTCGCCCCATTGTAGCCATTGATGTTCCCTCTGGCCTGTCAGGGGATAGCGGCGCCGTACTGGGATCGGCCATCCGCGCGACTCAAACCGTCACCCTGGCACTCCCCAAACGCGGGCTGTTTCTCGATCAGGGCATTACACATACGGGAGAAATCGTGATTACTGACATCGGCATCCCGGCCGCCTGTGTCGATGACGCGGTGGTCGCGACACAGCTCATTACCGGGTCGTATGTGACGGCACATCTTCCCTCCCGTCCACGTGATGCCCACAAAGGCACATTCGGACATGTGGGCATCATTGCAGGATCGGTCGGGAAGACCGGGGCCGCCGTTCTGGCAAGCCAGGCAGCGCTGCGTACCGGCGCAGGCCTTGTCTCACTCGCAATACCGGAAACCCTCAACGATATTCTTGAATCGATGCTGATTGAGGTGATGACCGTCCCCATTCCTGATATCTCCATCCGCGCGTTTGGGTCACCCTCTGTCACAGCATTGCTCGAATTTGCCAACCGGAAAACGGCTGTGGCGATCGGTCCTGGCATCGGAACCCACAACGAAACCATTGATGTCGTCATGGAACTCATTCCTCAACTCACCATGCCATGTGTGATCGATGCCGATGGGCTCAATGCGGTGGCCACAAATCTTGCTGTCCTCAACGTCGCTAAGGCCCCCATCATTCTTACACCACACCCGGGAGAGATGGCCAGACTCCTAGGGTGCTCCAATGCGGATGTGTCTCACGATCGACTTGGATCTGCAACTGAGCTCTCGCGAAAAACCGGCGCGATCGTTATTCTGAAGGGCGCGCGAACACTGGTGGCGTCCCCAGATGGCTCTGTTGATATTTGCCCCACCGGAAATCCAGGGATGGCGACCGGAGGCACAGGAGATGTGCTGACCGGAATCATTACTGGACTCCTCGGTCAAGGGCTCTCTGCACGAGCTGCGGCAGCGGTAGGTGTCTATCTACACGGGTTAACCGGTGATATTGTGGCAATGACCCAAGGTTCCTATGGCATGATTGCAGGCGATCTGGTCGCATCGATCCCGCAAGCAATGACCACCGCTGGAACGACAGCGACAGGACCATTGGGACAACATATCTGCGGATAATAGAGTATGCCCTTTGGATCACACGACAGCATGAATCCAGATCAAACTCGTCAGTTGGGCTGTACGCTTGGCAAGACACTCAGGGGAGGGGAGGTACTCGCGATCACAGGCGAGCTCGGAAGTGGAAAGACGCAACTCGTCAAAGGTATCGCTCAAGGCCTCGACATCGCACCTTCAGAGATCACAAGTCCGACATTCGCACTCATTCATGAACATGAGGGACGACTTCCGTTGTACCATATCGATCTGTATCGGCTCGAAACACCACGTGACATCGAGTCGATCGGGCTTGAAGAATACTTTACCCGCAACGCTGTCGTCGCTATCGAATGGGCAGAACGCGCCACATCACTGCTCCCCCCCAACAGAGTGCAGATTACTCTTTCACATCTGGATGATGATACCCGGCGGGTGATCATCAGCGAGAGGGAGAGAACATGAAACAAGTGTGGGCCCCTTGGCGGATGAACTACATTAAAAACGCGGACGCGACTCCAGGCTGCATTTTCTGCGATAAACCGGGCAAGGCGCGATCAAAAGATCGAGAGAGTTATATGTTCTATCGTGGGCAACGTGCATTCGTGATGATGAATATTTATCCGTATACCAACGGGCACCTTCTCATCGCGCCCTACCTCCATGTCCCCAGCCTTGAAGACCTTCCTGCCACCGTCAGCCACGATCTGACGGACCTCACGCGACACTCCCTTACGGTATTGCGCGCCGCCCTCGCTCCTGATGGATTTAACGTAGGCATGAATCTCGGGCGTGTTGCCGGCGCAGGAGTCGAATCCCATGTCCACGTGCATATTGTTCCTCGGTGGAACGGAGATAACAACTTCATGCCCGTCCTCGCCGAGACCCGCGTTATGCCTGAGCACCTCAAGGCAACCTATGACAAGTTGCTACCATACTTTCGGCGAAAACCATTCACACTGTCGGTGCAGAAATGAAAAAACTATCGCCATGGATTGAGATTCCCGAAGTGCAGACATTCGAACATCTCCGTGCCGCCGTGAATGGGTATACCTACTCGCGTGTCATCCTCACCGCGCTTGATTTAGACATCTTCAGCGTGGTTGGCGGGCAATCATGGACGATTCGTCGGCTCGCTCTGGCCTTGCACTCCAGTAAACGCGGCATCGATATTCTGTGTCGGAATCTGGCCAGTCTCGGATTGCTTGAAGTCCAGAACGGCCTATACAAAAATTCTTCCCTTGGAGCGACGGCCCTCAACAAGAAAAGCCCGGAGTATCGGGGCGCCTACCTGTCGCTCCTACAGCGACACTGGGACGAGTGGTCTCAACTGACAGACTCAGTGAAATCTGGAAAACCACTTCCTGATGACGACCCGATCGCTGAGGAAGAACATCGTCGTGCGTTTACCTGGGCCATGCATCATCGCAGCCGCGATATGGCCCCTCGTATCGCCAAACACATCGATCTTCGCGGAGCCACGACCCTATTGGATGTCGGCGGAGGCCCCGGCACCTATACCCTCGCCATATTGGCGAAGTGGCCTAAGCTCCACGGAACCGTTGGAGATCGACCCGCGGCACTACAGGTTGCGCGCGCGGTCGCGAGAAAACACCCTGCGGGCAAACGTCTTTCCTTCCTTCCACTCGACTTTATGGTAGAAGACATTCCTGGCAGCTACGACGTGATTTTGCTCTCGAATGTGATTCATATCTACGGACCTGCTGAGAATATCGCGTTGTTGAAAAAGATCAAAGCTGCACTCAATCCTGGTGGGAGAGTTATCATCCAAGATTTCTTCTTATGGGATAAAAAGGGGCTTCGACCGATTGAAACCAACCTGTTTGCCCTCACCATGCTCCTGTACACTGAAACAGGCAACACCTATGCCGCCCAAGAAGTAAAGAAGTGGTTGACGAAAGCCAAATTCCTAACCGTGACGACAATCCCAACCTCGGACGAACCCTTGTTGGAGGGACGGTAAGGGGCAGCCCATGTCGTTGACTTATTCCGAAATGCTTCCGTTGGGGACGCCAGCCCCGGCCTTTTCACTTCCGGACGTCGTCTCGAGTCGAACCATCACCTTGGATGATTTCTCAGGACAACCCGGGCTTCTTGTCATGTTCATTTGCAACCACTGTCCATACGTTGTTCACGTCCGCGAAACTCTCGCAAAAATCGGAGAAGACTATGTACCGAAAGGCATCGGGATCGTGGCCATCAGCAGCAACGACGCCAACAACTACCCGGATGATGCCCCTAAAAAACTGAAGACCATGGCCGAATCGCTGAAGTTTAATTTCCCCTTCTGCTACGACGACACGCAAGACGTGGCCAAAGCATATCGCGCGGTATGCACCCCGGACTTTTTTCTCTTCGACAAGGAACAACAACTGGTGTACCGAGGCCAACTCGATGATAGTCGACCCGGAAACAATAAACCAGTTGATGGAGCATCTCTCCGTTCGGCCATCGGTGCTGTCCTCACCGGCCAGGCTGTTGCAGTCAAGCAGAAGCCCAGTGTAGGGTGCAGCATTAAGTGGAAGCCAGGCAACTCCCCTGGCGGCTAAAACCTCCCTCATGAGCACATCATCCGCTAGCGACGTGACCTCGACCGGAAGATTCTGGGCGGGCATCGTGTTCACGTTTACGATTGCCCTTTGCCTCACC
>DTRN01000063.1 GCA_012965905.1 Nitrospirales bacterium
GGCACGACCGGGACTCCCGCCCGCATCATGGCCTGCCGCGCTTGAACCTTGTTGCCCATCAAATAAATCGCTTGTGGGGACGGGCCAATAAAGGTGATGCCATAGTTACGGCAAAGCCACGCGAACTCTGCGTTTTCCGCCAGAAAACCATATCCTGGATGAATCGCATCGGCTCCTGTCTCATTCGCCAACTGGACGATCCTTTCCATGTCAAGATACCCCTGAACCGGCTCCGTCCCGAGGTAGAGGGCTTCGTCTGCCTTCTTCACAAAAATGCCGGTTGCGTCTGGCTCGGTATAGACCGCGACGGTCGGTATTTTGAGTTCGCGACACGCACGAATGACCCGCATCGCAATCTCCCCGCGGTTGGCAATGAGGATTTTATTAAACATCGGGGCGCAAGCCTATCACGTCCGTTTTACGGTGTCGAGAATATTTGATTATGTCCATTCTCCCCTGTGAACGCGCGCTTGACGGGATCAAAAGGGATTCCTATAATCCGCGTCAGTCCACACCAAAAGGGCGGGAATAGCTCAGTGGTAGAGCATCGCCTTGCCAAGGCGAGGGTCGCGGGTTCAAATCCCGTTTCCCGCTCCATACTTACAATACCATCCTCTTTTTTGGTCACGGTTTTGGTCACGGGTTCTAATCTACCGCAATCCCGCCCAGTCACACCTAGAATGGCACAATGTCCTTCGTATGCTGTTTTGACATCAATAGTAATTTGTCTGATAGGATAGCTCCACAGGGGCGTCGATGAGAAAGGTTCTGCTCATTTTTGGCCAACTCAACGATAGCGATATCGAGTGGATCGCTGCGGTTGGAACGCAGCAGCCCCTTACTCCCGGTTCATTCATCATTCACGAAGGCATGCCAATTGAGAACATCTTCATCCTGCTGGAAGGACGTCTCTCCGTCAAAATTGAGGCACACGACGAAGAACTCGCCACGCTTGAATATGGAGAGATTGTTGGAGAGCTGTCGTTCCTTGATTCACGCCCCCCAACTGCATCAGTAGTCGCGATAACAGACTCAGTAGTTCTCACTATCTCACGCGAAACATTGCGCGCGAAGTTGGAACGGGATATGGCATTTGCAGCGCGTTTCTATCGGGCCATTGGACTCCTGCTCTCAGACAGGCTGCGCAAGACGATCGGCCAGCTAGGAGTTGGACCGATAGACTCCCTCCGTGCCGATGAAGAGTCCGTTGACGAAATCGACCCCGAACTTCTTGAGTCGATGTCGATAGCCGGAAAACGGTTTGATGTTCTTATCAGCCGGATCAAGGAAGGCGTGAATGGACCGTCATAACAGAGGCTAAACATGGAGGGATGGGAATAACAAGCGATGTTCCGAGAGAAAGCACTCACGACCCTCGCATCGCCGGAACAGCTGGACCAGCTCCTTCAGGTCGTCAACCGGAAAAGCTGGATTCCGATCGGCGCCCTCGCGGGAGGCCTATTGCTCACCATTACCTGGAGCATCGCGGGACAGTTGCCAGTCACTGTGAAGGGTTCAGGCATCCTCGTGTATCCTCGCCAGATCGTATCTTTCCAGTCGCCCGCGGCAGGTCAGATCGTTTCCCTCAATATCAAGGTTGATGACTTCGTCAACAAGGGGCAGATTCTTGGAACGATCAATCAGCCCGCACTTCGACAGCGTCTTAAGCACGAGCATATTCGTCTAGCGGAATTGCAAGATCGCACGAGCCAAGTTCTCTCTTTGCGCGACCAAAGAAGCGATCTCGAGAAGCATGCGATCCAAGGGAAACGGCAGATGCTTGAGCGACGCATCACATCGACCCTGAACATGGCCAACGCACAGAAAGCAAAGAACGAGATATACATCGCGAAACAGAGTGACAATCTGGAGCGCCTCAGGGCGGCAACCCAGAGATTGGGACAAGCTCTCCAGAAGCAATACGAGAGCTTTAAGGTGCTCAAAAGCGAAGGATTGAGCTCCGATGACGTTGTCCTTAACGCCCGACGCAATTACATCGACAACAAGGTAGCGCAAGCTGACAGTGAGCTGAAGGTGCACGAGATCGAGTTGCGGCGTATTGAGATCGAAAAATCCTATCTCGAGCAGATGGATAAAGTTGCCCAACTCGAATCACAACTTCAGGAACTTGAAGTTCAAGAGGCACAGATCAATCAGCAAGAACTCGAAACCGTGGCTGACAGCCAGATGAAGATCCAAGAAATTAGGAGAACGATAGACAGATACGAAAAGGAGCTGCAGAGCAAGGGGCTGATCATGAGCGAATACGAAGGCCGTGTCCTCGAAGTTACGGTGGCGGTCGGCCAAATCATCTCAACGGGCCAACGGATTGGTGCGATCGAAACAGAAAACCCACAAGGAACGCTAGTCGCCATAGGCTATTTCAAAGTCAGCGATGGAAAAAAAATCAATCCGGATATGGACATACGAATCACGCCGACGACAGTTCAGCGTGAGCGCTACGGAAGTATGAGAGGTAAGGTTTCGACCGTCTCACGATTCCCCGTCACAACGGACGCGGTCACGAACGTCGTTGGTAACGCGGAGATTGCTCATGGGTTGGTCGCTGGCGGCGGCAAGATTGAGATCTTCTCCAACCTCAGCCCTAGTGCTTCGTCCTTGACAGGTTATCAGTGGACTTCTGGGGAGGGGCCTGACATCAAGATTACCGCTGGAACAACAGTGGAGCTCCATACAACCGTCGAATACCGTCGCCCCATCACCTACGTAATTCCTATTTTAAGAAACTGGAGTGGCATCTGAGAACGGTACAAGACACATGACACAGAATCACAAGGCTAAGACGCCTGTGATCTTGCAATTAGAGGCTACTGAGTGTGGGGCGGCCACACTCGGGATGATTCTCGGATACCACGGCCGCATAGTACCTCTTGCAGACCTACGTCACCAATGCGGGGTGTCACGAGACGGCAGCAAGGCCTCAAACGTCTTGAAGGCGGCACGGCACTACGGCATGTTAGCCAAAGGATTCAGCAAGGACGTCAAGGATCTCCAGAGCATCGCCCCGCCATTCATCGTCTTCTGGAACTTCAACCATTTCATCGTCGTTGAAGGCTTTGGAAAAAACACGGTTGCCGTGAACGATCCCGCGAGCGGGCATCGGGTGGTCTCCGACCAAGAGTTTGATCGGAGCTTTACCGGAGTTGCCCTCCTGATGGAGCCCGGTCCGGAGTTTGAAAAGGGTGGCCGAAAACCAAGTGTCGTCAAGGCTATCACCGACCGCTTGGCCGGGTCTGTCACCGCAGTTGCCTATTGCGCCGTTGTAGGATTTCTCCTGGTGATTCCAGGACTGGCGATTCCAGCATTCAGCCAGATTTTTCTTGACACTATCCTACTTGAAGGACACACCAACTGGTTACGACCACTGATCCTTGCAATGATCATCGCCATGCTGATGCAAGGGACGTTGAAGTTCCTGCAACTGCACTACCTCCGACGCGTCAAAATGATGCTGTCCATCAAGCTGTCGAGCGGATTTATGTGGCACTCGCTACAGCTTCCGGCAACATTCTATGCGCAACGATTCGCCGGTGAGGTCGCAGAACGCAGCACACTAAATGACAAGCTTGCAGACGTTCTTTCCGGCAGGCTAGCGCAAACCACTATCGACGTAGTCATGCTCGGGTTCTATGCGGCCTTGATGTTATTCTATGACGTCGTTCTCGCCTCCATTGGCATTGTCTTCGCAATTGCAAACGTTCTCGTTCTGAGATGGGTATCGGACCGCCGCGTCGAGGCGAACATGCTAATCCTGCAAGAATCGGGCAAGGCGCAAGGTACAGCGATTGCCGGCCTGCAGAGCATGGAAACAATCAAGGCAGCCGGGCAAGAGTCTGGATTCTTCGGGAAATGGTCTGGCTATTACACCAAGTCGGTAACTGCCGGACAAGATCTTGCGCTGTCTAACCAAACTCTGAGCGTCGTTCCGACCTTTTTGTCCTCGCTGATGCTGGCAGTGCTCATTATTGTCGGAGGCTTCCGCATTATCAATGGTCACTTGACTATCGGCATGCTCGTCGCATTTCAGAGCCTCCTAAACAGCTTCATGTCGCCTATCACGAATCTACTGAATCTTGGAAGTACATTCCAGGAGCTGCAAGGCGATCTCAATCGTGTGGATGACATTCTGCAACATCCTCTTGAACATTCCCCGAACCGCTGCTGCCAACTAGAGCAACTCGCTGCCCTGGTCGAATGGTAAGACTAAAATTCTCGAGCAAGGGACGATCCAGAGGGC
>DTRN01000064.1 GCA_012965905.1 Nitrospirales bacterium
ACCATGAAACTTGCAAAGGCGGCCATGTCGTTTCCGCTAAATGGGGTAGCCGGGTCGTTGCCCTGCAGGCCTTCAAAGGCCACAATAAACTTGGTAAACGCGGCGACTTCGTCAAGCGGATCACCGCCGGGATCGTTGCCACCGGTTCGATCGCCCCGCCAGTGCATCGGACCATTGTTGGCCATGCCACGCATGGTCTGAGTGGTCATAGGTCCTTTGATCGGGTGGAGTTCCTGCACATTTCCGGTTCCATTGATATTAGGGAACAATTCCGCGGTGCCTCGTCGTCTGACCTCAATCAGATTAGGGAGGACATGTCCGTCCGGATCTCCGAGATCCCAGGTGAGACTGTCGAAGTCTCCAAACACATGACAACTTGCACAGGCGGACTCACCATTACTCGACGATATGCGCGCGTCATACAGGAAGCGGCGTCCGTTGACGACATGAACGGGTTCGGGATTGAACATCCCGATATGCGAGGTTTCTTTCTCGGCTGTCAGATCAACGACCGAGATGGAATTGTCGAATCGTGTGAGCACATACATGCGTTGGTTCGTTTCGTCCAGAACAATTCCGCTTGGGCCGCCTCCGCTCACCTCGATGTAGTTCGCGCTTGCGGATGTCGGGTCAAAGGTATCAGTTTCGAGTGCGGCCGTATCGAATACCCCAATTTTACTCGAGCCAAACGCTGCGACGTAGAGTGTCGCACCATCTCCGGAAATCGCCATATCTAGGGGAATGGACAGGCTATGTTGCTTCACTTCCGGTGGGGCCACACGAATGTCGTAGTTGATGTGTTTGTTGAGGTGGCGTCGAAGCACCTGGGTTCCATCAAGAACCGTAATTCCCATTTCGTGCACGTGTCCTTGCATCGACGCCGGCTCTCCCATCGGTTTCGCAGCCGTTTCTCGCACAAACGTTCCTGATCCTTCAAAACGGACCTCGTTACGCGCGTCACTCATTGAAACGTAGACCTTCTGGTTTACCGGATTAACCACCATATTAAACAAGACAGTGCCGACATGGGCAAAAGAGGCTGTTTCCTCAAGTGTGGTCGTATCGATAGCGAAGACATCGAGATCGGGGA
Source organism: Nitrospirales bacterium (assembly GCA_012965905.1). GTDB lineage: Bacteria > Nitrospirota > Nitrospiria > Nitrospirales > UBA2166 > UBA2166. Next base: position 1,091 of record DTRN01000064.1, read on the forward strand.
GGGTAAAACGAATGGCATTGTTCCAATTGCGATCGAGTTCATCGACCCATGCGCCGATCGTTTGGTCAAATTTCACGACAAGCCCCGCTTCCGGGCGTCTGTCTCCGTCGGCATTGTGGTGTGGCAGCGGCATGCCTCCGGGCATGGTGACCCCCGAAACCAGACAGGGGCCTTCGACGACGTTATTGACGATGTTGGCATCGCTGGTGTCGCATACCGCTGTTTCCGTCACGGTTGAGGTTTGATTGCCGGAGTGGAACACAGCGGCATAAACAGTAGTACCATCGGGGGTCACGGCAAGGGCACGTGGTGTATCTCCAAACAATGTGATGATCTTCAGCGGGGTTCCCCCAAGCGCATCTCCAAGATTCAGCGCGTCAAATACCCAGACATCTGCGCGCGGAACACCTGGAGTGGTGAGTTGTGGGTCTCCAGCACCAGGCACTGCAGCAATGGTGTGATGGGTACGATGTTGCCCACGGTGTGCCGTCGTGATAAAGGCGCGACGGCTGTCAGAACCGGCAAAGACGATATCCCGCGGTTCGTCACCAACTAAGAGTGTCTTGGTCACGCGGGCTGGCGTTGAGAGAAGGTCGATAATCGAGACGCTGTCTGAGAGGTGGTTCGTCACCCATACTTCGGTATTCGTCCGTGCTGCGACCGCAACCGGCTCCATTCCTACTGGGATCGAATACTGATGTGTGATTCCTTTAGCCGTAATATTGAACACCTCGATGCGGTTATCCGGTGTATTGGTTGCAAAAAGGCGAGTCCCGTCAGGTGAGAGCGCGAGTGGGCGAACGTGACCGGACTCAAAGGTCATAAACGAAGCCACCGCCGGCTTTGAGCCAAGGGAGAAGAGAGTGCCGATAAGTAGACCCAGCAAAGTATGTTTGAGGATCCGGGTTCCGCAGTATTTGGTATACGAGAGGTTCATAAATTGGTTGGCGATTGGTCGGCTTTGACAATACACAATACAGAATAGAGGTCGCAAGTACGCAATGGTGAAATGAGTCCCGATGATTTCGCAAGTCGCCGAGATATTTTTTGATGAGTTCATGTAGTATGCCGCAATGCGATGGATTCCAATGTCCTGGGTGAAGTTCATCTTATTCCTCGCTGGGATTGGTCTGTTTGCCTGGCTCATCAAATCCGCCGGGCCGCGTGCACTCTTTCATAGCTTCCAGCAGGTCGGATGGCCCTTCCTGTTTCTGTTTCTTCCATATTTGCTGGTGTATCTATTCGATGCCATCGGGTGGCAGGTTGCATTTCACCATAGGCCAAAGGAACTTGGATTTGTGCGTCTCTTCTTGGTCCGAACGGCAGGGGAGAGTCTGAACAATACCCTTCCATCAGCGTATCTAGGAGGGGAGCCGGTGAAGGCGCTGTTGCTCAAACGTTTTCACGTGGATATGGCCGAGGCCGCGAGTAGTGTGATCGTTGCGAAGACAACGATGACCATTGCGCAGATCATGTTTATCCTCGTGGGCTTTGGGGCCTTTTACCTGGCGTCGGAACGATCGATCGCGATTCCGGGGCTGTTACCTGGAATCCTGCTTCTGCTTGGCATTGGCGTGTTTGGTATTGGGGTGCTCGTCCGGTGGCAGCGAACGGGTTTTACCCGTCCTCTCATGCGATTGGCTGAGAACATCGGCTTTCTTGCTCGGAAATTGAAGCGGCATCAAAAAGGACTCCTGCGGCTCGACGCAAATCTCTTGCGGTTTCATGCCGAAGATGGGGGAAAATTTTGGATATCCACTGCATGGTTCTTGGGTGGCTGGGTGATCGGTACTCTTGAGGTCTACCTATTCGGTGTTCTGTTCGATGTTCCGCTTTCCATTCTCGATGCAGTGGCCATCGAAGCGCTGTCCACCATGGTGAGAACCATGGGCTTCATTATTCCGGGGAGTGTTGGTGTGCAGGAAGGGGGAATTGTGCTGCTGTTTCTTGCCGTGGGGCAGTCGACCTTGGCCGGCGTCTCGTTTTCGTTGGTGCGACGTGTTCGAGAACTGGTGTGGATTGGGTTGGGATTTGGGTTACTGGGATGGTACGGCTGGAGAGGTCACGGTACCTTGGAGAGTTTAGAAAAGTAAGAGACAAATGCTCGTATGCCGCCCATCGCTTGGCCCCAATCGAATTGTTCGTTTGGCGCATGATAGCCGTGCTCAGGAAGGCTGAGACCCAGGAACATAATGGGGACGTTCCATAGTTTGGCGAGCTTGGGAACGGCGCCAATAGACCCGCCTTCTCGGATAAAGACAGGGTCTTTTCCAAATCCTTCTCTGACCGCCTCGCGGACGGCGTCGGCATATCGGTCGGCAATTGAGGTTTTATAGGGATGCAGCATGCCTTCGCCCACGACACGAACTGAAGGATTGATCTTTGCCACAAAGTCTCGAAGGAGTTTGAGAATGTGTTCCGGCTTCTGGTCAGGGACGAGCCGCATGCTGATTTTTAATTCCGCCTGGCCAGGGACGACTGTCTTAATTCCTGGACCGGCGTAGCCGCCAACCAGGCCATGCACTTCAAAGGTCGGGCATGCCCAAATTCGTTTGAGCAGATCTGCGGGATCGGTCGTCCGAATCGCCCGCAAGCCATGGGTTCTTTTAAAGTGCGCGACCCGAAATCCCGAGGCAAGAAAGCCTTGAAGCTCAGATCGAGACGGCGGAATGACGGCCTTGTAGAAACCGGGGATATGGACATGACCGCTATGCGCATCCGCGCACGCAGCAGCGACGGCACATAATTCGGCGAGTGGATTGCGTGCGGCGCCACCGGTCACGCCTGAATGAACGTCGTTGTGTCCTGTCTGGAGGCACAGCCGCACACCAAGCAACCCACGAAGTCCGTACGGAATGGCCGGCCTGGTTCGAGAAACCCAGATGGTGTCTGAGACAAGGACCGAGTCCGGCTTAGGAATGAGCCCCTTCTGCTTGAATGCATCTCCAAAGTTCGGGCTTCCAATTTCTTCCTCACACTCCCATAAAAATCGCACATTGATCGGGATTTCTGCCTCGGCCGCATATTGTGCGGCGAGCAGGGCGGTGATGGCCGGGCCCTTATCATCTGTAGTGCCTCGGCCGTAATAGACTCCGCCTTTTTTCCGAAATGAAAATGGGGGATGACGCCATTGCGGCTCCTGGGCGGGTTGCACATCAAGGTGATTGTAGATGGTGAGGGTTGGAAAGCGAGCGTCAACGGTCCATCCTGCAGAGACGACGGGATACCCGGATGTTTTGATAATGCGAGCGTCCGCACCCACGTGTTTGAAAAACTGGGACGCGAGCGTGGCCGATCGACGGACATCTCCGGCATATTGTGGATCTGCACTGACGGATGGCGTTTCGACCAGTTCGGCAAGCATCTCTTCGAAGCGAGGCTTCGCGGCCCCAATATAGCGCTTGAGCTGGCTGGCGCGAAGCGTCGTCAGTCTATTCCGTGGCCCCATGCTTCTTCAGCAACTCCACCATGCTTTTGTTGCGCATCAGTGTGGCGACATGGAGTGGGGTATCACCATCGTTGTCCTTGGCATTCACCTTCGCTCCTGCTGCGATAAGCCGCGTGACAATGGGCCGATGGGATTTCACTACCGCAACGTGGAGAGGAGTAACCCCGTCGAGGGTCTTCACGTTCACCTTGACCCCCTTGGCGACCAGCAGATCCACCACATCTTCGCGACCGTGCAGCGCGACCAAGTGCAGCGCGGTGGTTCCAGCCTTGTCTTCGATATCGACATCTGCGCCTTTATCAATAAGCCGAGTCACCACGGCTTTATGCCCGAAAAATGCTGCCATATGTAAGGAGGTCTTTCCGTCATCCGTTTTAGCGTTGATGTTTGCGCTTGCGGCAATCAGCATGTCGGTCACCGGAAGATGGCCTCGGTCTGCGGCCACATGAAGAGGCGTGAGGCCGAGTTCATTCTTGACATTGACTTTCGCGCCAGCGGAGATCAAGCGCCGAACGACGGTGTCATGGCCTCCAAGCGCAGCCATGTGCAACGCGGTCGTTTTCGCTTCATCGACGGCGTTGACATCGGCGCCTGCTGTGATGAGCTCATCAACTTCGGCGACCGACCCTTTCTTCGCGGCGTCGTGAAGTGCGACATCAAGGAGCGAATGTGCGAGTGCCGATGACGGCACGACAACACTCGTTGCAAGAAAAACAAGACTGAGGATGAGATATCTGGCCATGGCGTCCTCCCTCATACAGTTATGTATGGTTCGTTGTCGCTTTCGATGAGTCCATCAATCATCTCGCTCAACAAAAGCATACGCCCGTTTGGATAAGAAGACTAGCTGTAACTCAGGTATGTAAGCTAAAGGCTGAAGAGTGAATCTTCAGTGCGGGCCTGGGCGTTTTTCCCCATCCTCTAGAGCCTCACGCTGATGTGCGCGACTTCTGCTGGGGCATAGGGTTTGGGAAGAACCCCTTGCAGCGGCTTGACCGACGACATCCGCGCAAGGGATTTATCGTGCTGGCCGGAACTTGCCAAGACTTGAATATCCAGATGCTCCTATCTCAACCGGCACAATACCTGCGTGCTCGGAAGCCCCGATGGATCTTACCGCACTCCAGAGTCTCGGAGGAATCAGCCTTGTCATTCCCGCATGGCAGATGGCTGCATATGTTGGGGTCGTCAGCATTTTCCTTCTCTTACGCCGCCTTCAGCGCTGCCTGTTGGCCAACTACGTATTTGTCCTCTATTTGTGATTTCTGGTCTATGCACCAAGTTTCATTGGGGCGGCAGGAGGCAATACGCTTACACTCACCCTCTATCCCCTCTGCGGCCTCGCCGTGGCAGGCTTAGCCCTTGTTGCCTTCTTTCAACACCCCACCTAGTTTAATACCCGCTATATTCTGACACTTCCCCATCGATTAAGACCCAGGAATCAAGAAGGGTAGCCGGTACATCATCGAGAAACCGTGACGGTCGCGACAGTACCGCACCCGCCTGTCGATCATAAATATTGACCGGGTAATTCAAGTACAACAGGTGTTTCGCACGCGTCATGGCCACGTAAAACAACCTCCGTTCCTCTTCAAGCTCCTGATTTGAAAAAATTGAATAGCTTGATGGAAACTTGCCATCCAGCAGCCATAAGAGAAAAACACACGACCACTCGAGACCTTTGGCCGAATGGATCGTCGACAGGACGAGCCGTTCCTCGTCGAACGGTTTGCCTTCAACATCAGCGACAGACTCATTCGGTGGTTCGAGGGTCAGATCTGAAAGAAACACCTGCAATAGATCGTAACGTGCCGCAATCGCCTGAATATGTTCGAGATCACGAATCCGTTTCGGATAGTCATCGTAGCGCTGTTTTAGCATCGGTAAATAATAGGTTGAGACAAGGCTCAGGAGATCTGTGGGCGATGACGCTTCCATTTCACCGAGCCGCTTCATACATCCCGCAAATTCGGCAAGGCCAGTCGACCGCATCCGCTGTGCCATCTCCACCAACCACGCCCCCGGAGTCGCCTCCTGTACCACCTGCGCGACGAGCTGCGCGCTTTTCTTGGGTCCAATGCCTTCAATCAACATCAGAATACGATTCCAACTCACCGCATCATGGGGATTTTCCACCACGCGGAGATGGGCAAGCAGGTCTTTCACGTGCGCGGTCTCCATCAACCGCATCCCTCCACGCTTCATAAAGGGGATCCCCCGCTTCCCAAGTTCTATTTCGAGGTCAAATGCCTGATAGCTTGAACGCACCAGGACAGCGATGTCGTTCAGCGCGGTTCCTTCCTCTCGCAATTCAAGGATCCGCTGTGCAACAAACCGCGATTGCGTATTTTCGTCCTCAGCCCGAATAAGAACAGGCATGGCCCCTTCGACCCGACGCGAAAAGAGGCGTTTGTCATAGGATTCCTCGGCTCCACGAATGACCTCGTTCGCGAGGTTCAGGATTGGCTGCGTACTCCGGTAATTTTCTTCGAGTTTGATCACGCGCGTCCCCGGAAACTGGTTGGGAAAATCCATGATGTTTCGAAACGTCGCGCCTCGAAATGAATAGATCGACTGTGCCTCATCACCCACCGCCATAATATTGTGATGCGCCGACGCCAGTTTCTGTAGAATCCTGGCTTGAAGGAAATTGGTATCCTGATATTCATCGACCAGCATGTAACGAAAAGATCTGGAAACCTCTTCTTGCAATGCCGCATCACTGTCCAATAACTCGTCGAGTTTGACTAAGAGATCATCGAAGTCGGCCAGCGAGTGTTTGGCCTTGTAATTCTTGTAGGCCCTCTGAAGCTGTTGCAGGTCATCAATGAGTTCGACGAAATGCGCGTAGTCTCCAAAAATCACATCATCTAAAGGCCGCAGGGTGTTGACGGTCTTACTGAACATTTCTGCAATCGTGTTTTTCCTTGGGACGCGTCGCCCTTTTTCATGCAGACCGCATTCACTACGAAGAAGCTGAATAGCGTCTTCTGCGTCTGAGCGATCCATAATGGTAAAATTTGAATCTAGACCGATGGACTGTCCATAGCGACGAAGCAAGATATTCCCGACTGAATGGAAGGTGCCGCCGCGAACCTGGTCACTCTGGCCACCAACCAGCAATCCAACGCGTTGAAGCATTTCCTGGGCGGCTCTACGTGTAAAGGTCAACAGCAGAATGTGCGACGGATGGATACCCTGTTCGATGAGGCGAGCGACCCGATAGACCAAGGTCTGCGTTTTCCCACTTCCAGCACCGGCAATCACCAGAAGTGGCCCGTCAAGAGAAAAGACGACTTCAAGCTGCGCAGCGTTCAGCGCCGCTTCATAGTCAATACGAGAGGTGGGATGAGGAGGCGTATCTGAAGTCGGCGTTAAAATATAAGGTTTCACGTCAGGCCGGCAGCTCGTTCAACGCGAACACGACATCATAATACAAACAGCGAGGGAATCTGTGGCTACATTGACTGAAGGGCTTCGATGACGCTCTCGGCATGGCCCGTCACTTTGACCTTCAAAAAAATCTGTGCGACCTTGCCATGTTCATCGATAATGACCGTTGTTCGTTCAACACCCATGTAGGCTCGCCCATACAGCTTTTTCTCCTTCCACACGCCATATTTCTCGATCATGGCATGCGAAGGATCACTCAACAGCGGGAAGGGCAATGAAAATTTTTGCTTGAACTTCTGGTGGGAACCGACGCTGTCTTTGCTCACTCCATATACGACAGCGCCCTGCGCTTTCACGCGGGCAAGGTTGTCGCGAAAATCGCAGGATTCCTGCGTACAACCGGGGGTGTCGTCCTTCGGATAGAAGTATAACACCACCCGCTTGCCACGTAGCGAGGCTAGAGAAACCTTTTCTCCAGAATCCGACTCCAAATTGAATGTTGGAGCGCGTTTCCCTACTTGGAGCATCTCATCGATTACTCCCCAGGTTACTTCTTCAATGCTGCCTTAATTTCGTCGTAAAGAGGTTCTTTGCCAGGGTCATCGGACACCCACTTATAGGTAATGGTGCCCCCAGCATCAAGAACAAAGATCGACCGCTTTGAAGCGGTATAGCCTGTCATTCCAACGAAATCATTGTGGGCCACTCCATACGCGTTCACGGCCACACGATTATAGTCGGAAAGAATCGGGTATTCGATCTTATTCTTTTCGGCAAACGCCCCGTTGGCAAAGGGCGAATCCACACTGATGCCAAGCACCGTCGCATTCAAACCATTCAATTCCGCCATCGAATCCCGAAACGTACACAGCTCTTTCTCGCATACGCCTGTGAACGCTGCAGGAAAGAACGCGAGCACCGCCTTTTTCCCCTTCAAACTATCAAGCGTCACGGATTCCCTCTTGGTGTTCAACAAATCGAAACCCGGTGCTTTTGAATTCACGTCTGCTGCCATAATGTCTTCTCCCCCTATAAGATTTGTGAAAGGTTGACCTCCTCCAGAAACGGTTATTCCAGCTCTGGAAGACTGGCCATTCTATTCCATGCCTCCTCCCTTACGCAAGACAGTCATAGCTCATGCCGGTGGGGAATGTTTCTCAATAAGCATCAGGTTGCGAATATAGACAAACGCACCAACCGCTTGGCCGGTAATGAATACCGGATCCGTCCGGTATATGGCATACGCAAGCGTAATCAGCCCGCCGGCAAGGCTCAAATACCAAAATGCGATGGGCACACCCATTTTTTTTCGCCGTTCTGAATAAATCCATTGCACCAACCATCTGGAAAAGAACGCGATCTGCCCAAGAAATCCGATTGAGACCCAGACGGCTTCACTCATGGTAACTCCTTTTTCGTTTGATTCGCTTCCGAGGATTGATACTCATATCGCAAACAACGCTTGTTCATCCACCAGACCGCACACAAATCCACGAGCCCACGCCACAGGCGGTTTTGGATCCCATATTTAGATGTCCCGTGGGCGCGTGGGAAATGCTGGACATCACACTCGGTAACCGTAAAGCCATACATCTTGGCAAGGGCCGGAAAAAACCGATGCATTCCGTCAAAAAGCTGCAACCGGTCAATCAGTCGGCGGCTAAAGATCTTCAGCGAACACCCTGTATCCTGCATATGATCATGGGTCACGAGATTCCGGACCACGTTGGCCAGCCGAGAGGAAAATCCACGTATCGCATCGTCATGTCGTGTCGCTCGCCTCCCACACACAAGGTCAAAATTTTTGCTGAATGGAAGCAACCGGAGAATATCTGTGGGATCATATTGCAAATCCCCATCGAGTGTGGCGATGCGATCGCCTCTGGCTTGCTTAAACCCGGCATCGAACGCCGCAGTCTGCCCACAACGTTGCGCAAAATGAAACACCCTTACCACGTCATGTGCCACACTGAGTTCATCAAGGACGATATCGCTCCCGTCGGTACTTCCATCATCGATATAGATAATCTCATAGGGTTCCTGAGCATGTGAGAGAACACGGATAATCTGCTCGGTTAATGGAGAAAGATTATCGCGTTCGTCATGAATCGGGATGACGATCGAGAGAAGGGAGTGATTGCGTTGCGACAAGGTTACGAGACTTTTTGATGGATTTTCGCCTTCGCCATCAACTTGCAATAGCTGCAGATCGTCGCCGAGGTCGGCTGACCACATTCTTCACATGGATGAAGTGTCGCGCGGTCCTGGTCGGATATCGATGGTTGATCTGATTTCGCCTTCTTTCGTTGCTGATCGAGAAATCCCCAATAAAAACTCTGCTTGGATCCTGGCGATGCTTGCTCAATGACATTCAGCGCTTCCTTGTAGACAAGCAGCCGTGATCCCGTCGCCATCGGGCAATCTTGAACGATGTAGTCAATACTGTTCACCACGCAGTAGGCCGCAATCTCTCGTTCGGTCAAGCGATAGAGAGGTTTGATCTTTTTCGCGAAGCCTTCCATCGAGGCCGGCAGGACAGGACTCTGCTTTTCAAGGAACTCCTGTTGCCAATGTAGGACATTCCCCATAAGTCGGGCAGCTTCGTCATCAAGATTATGCCCAGTGGCAAGGACATCGTAGTCTTGATCAACCGCCGTGCGATTGAATTGATATCGTTTGATACACCCACACGTCGCACAGGTAGGACGTCGCACGAGATCGGCCAACTCACGAATGCCAATGCTCTCATCTGGGGTGGCGTCTTGTGTGAACAACGTTGCGTTGCGCGATTCCGCAAAGGCCTCCGCTTTTTCACGTGATCGGATCGAGTATTGCCCGATGCCCAAATCTACGTACAGCCCATCAGCCTGATATCCCAATTTCCTCAACATATCCCATAACGCGAGACTATCTTTCCCACCCGAGACCGCAACGAGGATCTTGTCCTCCTTGGTACACATCTTCTCCCGCCCGATCGCGCGTTCCACTTGGGCATGAGCATACTCGGTGAGGCAGGGACTGCACAACGCGGTATTGTGGCGTGGAATTGATAACACCGCTTTGCCAGGACACTTACGACATTTCATCTACGCGCCTCCAGAAATCACCGGTCGAATCTCGATGCTGTCCGAATCGCGAACCATCTCATCTTCTGTCAGAAGCCCATCGTCTCGAATAACCAGGACGGTTTCCGCAACGATTTTGAGCTCTTTTAGGATTACCTTGACCTGTTTGGGCCCTTGAAGCTCGAGGTTCCGATCAGGCTGAGAGAGATGAATGATCATTGTTTTAATGCACGGGCGGCTTCCACTTATATAACACAATCCGATCGTTGTGCGTGTCGGAAATCCAGATATGACCGATCCGTGCCTCAACACCTTCCGGGCCGTCGAGTTGATCACTCCCCTTTCCAGCTTTTCCTGTCCCGATCGTCGCAATAGACTTCCTGAATCGATTGAACACCTTGACTTGATGATTGAGTTGATCTGCAACGTATAGCCAATCACCTTCGTCTATCGCCATATATTTAGGTTCGTGAAAATCGGCCCCATCACCCCGAAACGTTCCAACCACGTCAAGACTCGGACTCAAGATTTGAATGCGATTGTTCCCTGGATCGCCGACATAGAGTTGGCCATCGAGGGAGAACTCGATATCGTGCGGTCGAACAAACCGACGAGCCCCCGGTCCGTGGGAACCAAGAGCATTAATTTTCTTTCCATGTTTAAACGCAAGAACGCTGTGTAATCCCGTATTGGTCACATAGATGACTCCGCGAGAGTCAGACGTCACGCCTTCAGGACTTCCCAAGCCCCCACGTAATTCTGCCTCATACGTCGCCTTCGCTCCATCGACCTTATAAATCGCAATCCGATCGTTCCCACTGTCAGCCACAAGTAATCGACCCATACGATCGAAGGCCACATCATGTGGAGCCGTCAGTTCTCCCTTCCCAATCACACCGAGGGTCTTTAGGGAAAATGGATCGAGAACCTTGACCACGTGATTCCCTAAATCTGCAACGTACAAGTACTGATTGCTCGGACCGAGCGCAAGATCGTGTGGATGGTCAAACGTTCCTGAGGAGACCTTCAGAAACATCACCTCATCTCCTACGGCATACAGCAGATGGGGAGTCAGCATCACGCTCGCGACAAGTAAGATGCTGATCAGATGTGATCTCAAACGCATAATTTCCCTCCGTTTCGTATTCGTGATGTCGAGGTGATTATACGATAGTTTGCAGAACTGCAAAGCCCAACACCTCGCGAGCCCCCTACCCACCCCCGCACCGCTGGGTTGACCAAGGTCCGTTGCCCGGCTGTGTTGGTTCGTGGTAGTTTTTGCTCTCGTTACCAACGAGTTTGAACAGCGACGAATACTATGGATCACACCGACGTGAATCAGCCACCGCATATGCTCGGCCTCCGGCATCTCGCCCTTCGTGTTGTTGATATCGAGCGGTCAAAAGCGTTTTACGCCCGCGTGTTCGGGATGCGGCCTGTATGGGAACCTGATCCACTGAACAGCTATCTCAGCTCGGGTTCAGACAATCTGGCGTTACATCAAATATCTTCCGTCACGCCCTCTCGGGAAAACGCCCACGAGGGGGCACTCGATCATTTCGGGTTTCTCATGGAGAATCCAGAAGCGGTTGACGAGATGTTCCTTTGGGTCAAGAGTTGTCAGGCCCTAATTACCAAAGAGCCAAAACAACATCGCGACGGAAGCTATTCATTCTATATGGCAGACCCTGACGGCAATACCATACAAATCCTGTATGAACCGAACGTAACCGGACCATCGACGAATCCCGCTCGCTAAGGCTTGTCCCTAAATTGTATGTGGCTTAAGCGCCTCCTCATTCTCATTCCACTGCTGTTAACCGCTATTCTCTTGCAGTCTTACTTCTGGGTTCCAACCTATGAGACGCAGGCGAAAGGAAACCCCAAGCGACTTCTCAAGTACATCGAGGCATCATCTGGTGATGCCAAGATTTTGAATCCCATTTTGAATGCGGATAGTGCAAGCAGCAATATCGTCGGTATGGTCTTCGATGGCCTGTTGGATTTAGACGAGAATCTTGCGCTCCGCGGTCGTTTGGCCACCGACTGGACCATTACCGAACAGGCCTATTTGCTTGTTGACCCGGACTCGCAACTTCCTGATGGTCGGCAGGCCACTGGCACACTCATTCAACAACGAATACAGCATGCGCTCAACTCCGGAGCCATTCCTGAACTGGATGGAGTATTGCTCAATATACGCGGGATGCCATCGGGCTTTCGCACCACGACGGTCGAAGTACTCACCCCAAATAAAAACAATCAATCGAAAACGACATCCGTCGCAGTATCGATCACTGTTCCTGAACGCCTTGCGTTTACTCTTAATCGAGTCGATCAGGATTTTTTCGACCGATTAGCGCCTATTATCGGAGCGCAATACGGCACCAATTTTGCACATGACACGTATATCCAAATTATAGATTCAGTGGACGCAAAAATTGAGGCGCAAGTCAAAGCGCAATTCCCATCACTCCTCAGCGTCACCGAACATAATCCGGAAATTTTGTTTCATCTGCGGAAAGGCGTGCGCTTCCACGACGGACAGGAGCTAGATGCCGGCGACGTCAAGTTTACCTACGAATCGATTATGAATCCCAGAAACATCTCCCCCCGCACTTCGGATTTCGAACCGATCAAGAGCGTGACGATTCTAGATTCACATACCGTGAAGGTGATCTACAAACGGCTGTTTTCCCCCGCCATCTCGGCATGGACGATGGGCATTCTTCCAGAGCATCTCTTGAATGACGCTGCGATGCAAAAGGAAATGAATGATCGCGACCTCTCCGACGCGACGAGAGCAACCTTCGGCATGCGTGATAGCCGGTTCAACCGAAATCCAGTCGGTGTTGGATCATTTCGCTTTGTCGAATGGCAGAGTGACCAGTTTATCAAACTTGAACGAAATGAATATTACTGGGAGGGGGCTCCGGAGTATGAACAATACATCGTCCGAATCATCCCAGAGTCGCTTCTCCAGGAGATAGAGTTTCGTACAGGGGCCGTTGACTTCTATTCTGCGCTTCCACACCAAGTCGCGCGTTATCGTGAGGACGACAGATATCAGAATTTTTCTAGCCTTGGGTTTGGGTATGTCTACATTGGATACAACAACCGTAAACCACTCTTCGCCGATCCTCGGGTTCGCCGAGCAATGAGCATGGCCATCAACACCAATGAGATTATTCAATATATTATGTATAACGAAGCCGAGCGTGTCACCGGGCCATTTCCCAAAGTCACAGAATGGTATGACGAGTCAATTCAGCCAATTCCCTATGACCCGGACGGAGCACGCAAATTACTCGAATCTCTGGGGTGGAAAAAAAATGCAGAGGGATGGCTCGAAAAAGATGGAAAGATTTTCGAGTTCAACATGGTCACCAACAGCGGCAATTCTGTTCGAAAAAATATCATGTCGATCGCACAAAACGCCTGGAAGAAAATAGGCATCAAGTGCAATACGCAATACTTTGAGTGGGCGGTGTTTCTGAAAGACTTTATCAATACCGGTGATTTTGACGCCACAGTGCTGGGGTGGAGTATGGGCATTGACCCCGACCTATACCAAATATGGCATTCGTCCCAAGCCGGCCCACAACAGTTAAATTTTGTCGGATATAACAACCCACACGCCGACGAACTCATCGTGCGCATTCGGCAAGAATATGATCGTGACCAACAGCGGGTACTTGCGCATGAGTTGCATCGCACCATTCACGAAGACCAGCCCTATACTTTTCTCTATGCGGCCAAGGGAACCAGAATTCTCGACAAGAAAATCGTGATTGTCGAACGACAGCCGGACGGAAACGAGCAGTACAAAAAAATCTATCCGCTGAAGAGTGGATCCATTCAGTTTTACTTTAATAAGTGGCGAAAACTGGAACATACGCCGGCATTCTGATTATGTGGACCTACATCGCACGAAATATCCTCCAACGTATCGTCACGCTGATCATTGTTTCCATTGTGGCACATTCATTTGTGCACCTAGCGCCAGGCGAACCGAGCGAGGTTGATCCATCAAATCCGAGGATGAAACCGGCTGACATTGAACTTATCCGTGCCGCATTTCACCTAGATGATCCGTTGTATCTTCAATATGGCTATTGGATGCGCGATCTTTTCACTGGGGAGCTGAAATCATTCAAAGATAACCAACCCGTCCTCCCAAAGATTTGGCAGCGTTTTCTCAACTCACTTCCTTTGCTTATCTGTGCAACCCTCATTATATGGAGTCTCTCGTTTCCTACCGGCATTTATGCAGCCATTCGAAGAGGATCTGTGTACGACCGGACGACTACGTTCACCGCCTATGCGCTGATCTCAATTCCAGGCTTCTTCTTGTCGTACATTATGATTTTGTGGGTGGTCAACACCTTTAACGTACCTGTCATTGGGATGAAGACCTTTGGTATGGAGGATGCTGACCTCGCATTTCGATCGATGGACCGACTCTGGCACCTCGTGCTCCCCTCTGCCCTTTCAGCGGTCGGTGGCATTGCCGTCCTATCGCGATATGTACGTTCGCAGATGCTGGAAGTCATCGGGCAAGATTATGTTCGAACAGCCCGCGCCAAGGGCCTTTCAGAGGATAACGTCATTTACCGCCATGCGCTGCAGAACGCGTTGCTTCCGTTTGTCACAATGTTTGGATTCCTGCTGCCGGCCCTCATTGGCGGCTCGGTCATATTCGAACAGATTTTCGCGTGGCCAGGGCTCGGACGTCTGGGGTATGAGGCCATTCTGGCACGCGATTTCCCCGTCATTCTTACCATCAACTTAATCGCTGCCGTGCTCACACTTGCGGGAACATTGGTCTCCGACCTGTTGTATGCGGTGGTTGATCCTCGGATTCGGTTGCAGTGATGACGATGAACACTCAGCAATCAGCAATGAGCCCTCACAGGGAAACTATAGCCGAACTGCCCCCGCATGAAACGCAGGTGCAGGAGTTTTGGCGGATACTCAAGAAGGACCGGCTGGCGATCTTCGGGATGATCGTGTTAGGCGTGCTGTTGATGCTGGCGATTGCAGCCAAGGTTACGACCGAATGGGTGGTGATATTCGATCCGTCAACTGTGCGTCTCCCCGATAAGTTCCTTCCTCCAATGTCAGACGCATCCACCGATCTCATTCCTAGTGAAGATCGACCGGTATTCGGAATCTATCTGTTCGGAACCGACGAACTGGGCCGCGACGTATTCGCTCGTATGCTTCAAGGGTCGTTTGTCTCGCTTTCGATCGGATTTATCGCAGTCGGAATATCAGTGGCGATTGGAATCTTGCTCGGGGGACTTTCCGGCTACTACGGCAACGTCAAACTCGGATTCATGACTGTCGACACCCTGATTATGCGTTTTACCGACGTCATGCTCTGTTTTCCGACGTTCTTCCTGATTCTCACCGTCGTCGCACTACTCCCACCGAGTATCTATAACATCATGATCGTGATCGGTGTTACCAGTTGGATGGGCACCGCGCGATTCGTGCGCGCTGAATTCTTGTCGTTGCGAGAGCAGGATTTTGTTGTCGCGGCGAAGGCATTGGGCCTCCCAGAACGCCGAATCATCTTTCGCCATATGGTTCCGAATGCGATGGCCCCCGTTCTTGTATCCGCCACCATTGGAGTAGCATCGGCCATTCTCACCGAATCTGCACTCAGCTTTCTAGGCTTTGGCGTCCAGCCACCATTTGCAACCTGGGGGAATATCCTCTCCGACGGCAAAGGATTTATTTTTGATGCCCCATGGCTGTTTTTCATCCCTGGGTTCGCCATCCTCATCGTCGTCCTCGCATTCAATCTTTTCGGAGAGGGTTTACGCGAGGCGCTGAACCCGAAACTGCGAAGACGATAAGTGAACACAGTACACACTCCATTACTCGACGTCAGAAACCTGTCGACATCTTTCTTCACTGAAAACGGTGAAGTAGGTGCGGTACAGGATGTGAGCTTTCAAATCCAGGCAGGAGAAACCCTCGCCCTGGTTGGGGAATCCGGATGTGGAAAGTCAGTCACAGCTCTTTCAATCATGCAATTGCTTGACTATCCAGGACAAGTCGTTAACGGCCAGATTCTCTTTGACGAGCAGGACCTGACGCAAGCTAGCGAACCAGAACTTCAAGCCATTCGTGGCAATAAGATCGGAATGATCTTTCAGGAACCCATGACATCGCTCAATCCGGTATTCAGAATCGGCGATCAAATTGGAGAAGCATTATTCACACACAAGGGTTTTACCAAAGAGCAGTCAAAAGCCGAATCTCTACGATTATTGGATCGAGTAGAAATTCCCTCACCTGAGAGACGAATCGATCAATATCCCCACGAGCTTTCAGGTGGGATGAAGCAGCGAGTGATGATCGCCATGGCCCTCGCGTGCGGCCCCGACCTACTCATCGCGGACGAGCCAACCACTGCACTCGATGTGACGATTCAAGCTCAAATTCTCGATTTACTAAGAACCTTGCAGGACGACATGGGCATGGCCATCCTCTTGATCACACACAACCTGGGGATCGTGGCACAATTTGCTCGTAACGTGGTGGTCATGTACGCTAGCAAAATCGTGGAGCGAACTGATGTGCTGACGCTCTTTAAGAACCCGCAGCATCCATATACAAACGCCCTTCTCAATGCGCTTCCCCGCCCGGGGCAACAGTCCACCCGTCTTGCATCAATTGACGGCATGGTTCCCTCCCCGCTTCTCTATCCCCGAGGCTGCCACTTTGCGCCTCGTTGCAGGGATCGACTCGACCACTGCATGGATCAGAAACCAGCGTTAATTCAAACCGAGCCTACGCACGAGACAGCCTGTTGGTTGTACGACAAATCAGAGGTGCAATGATGGCACGGATATTTGTCTTGACCTGTTGTGCATTGATGCTGGGAATCACGGGACCACACGCGGCAGCCACACAACAGGCACCGCTGTTTGAGAACCTCGGAACCTATCACCGCACGATTACCACCAAGAGTTCTCTCGCCCAGCGCTATTTCAATCAAGGCATGATTTTCACTTACGCATTCAATCACGCCGAAGCGATTCGATCGTTTCGCGAATCCTCACGGCTCGATCCCGCCTGCGCCATGTGCTTTTGGGGCGAGGCCCTGGCCCTAGGCCCGAATATCAACGCGGCCATGGCTGATATCACCGTACCTGAAGCGTATGCCGCTCTCCAAAAAGCCGTTCAGCTTTCGCACAAGGCAAGCAAAGCCGAGCAAGCGTACATCGCGGCGCTACAACCTCGTTATGCCGAAGAACCAAGTGAAAACCAGAAGACGTTAGCCCTGGCGTATGCAAAAGCAATGCGGGACCTTTGGCAACGATACCCTGACGATATGGACGCCGCGACGCTATTTGCCGAAGCGCTGATGAACACCACACCCTGGGACTATTGGCAACCGGATGGACAAGCTAAAGTGGTCACCGAAGAGATCGTCGTGACCCTAGAACTCATTCTTAAGCGGACGCCCAGTCACCCTGGAGCGAATCACTACTATATTCACGCGGTGGAAGCATCTCCCACACCTAACCGTGCAGAAGCTGCCGCGGACCGATTGAGAACCTTGGTTCCTGGAGCCGGACACCTAGTCCACATGCCCGCGCATATCTACGTCCGCATCGGCCGGTATCACGACGCGTCAATCGCCAATGAACTGGCCGCAAAAGCTGACGAATCATACTTTACCCAAAGCAAAGCTCAAGGCATTTATCCCGCACTCTACTATCCACACAACATTCACTTCCTCTGGCATGCCGCAAGCTTTGAAGGACGTAGTCATGTCGCAATGAGCGCTGCGAGAAAGCTCATCGAGAATGTTTCAATGGAACGGGTGCGAGAGGTTCCAAGACTAGAGCGATTTTTCCCTACTCCGTTGCTCGCACTGGCGCAATTTGGGAAATGGGATGAAATTCTCGCTGAATCAAAACCAGCCCAGGAATTTGCTTACCATCTCGCCATGTGGCATTACGTGCGCGGCCTTGCGTGGGCCGCCAAGCGCGAGACGAAGAAGTTGACGCAGGAGCGCGACTCCTTCCAAGACATTGCAGAGGGGGCCTTACTTCAGAAGCTGATTGATGTCGCCGGATCCTTTCCAGTTCGTCAGCTTCTCGACATCGCGGACAATATCCTCTCTGGCGAGCAGGCACGTCTTAGTAAGCATACGGAACAGATGATTCAGCACTTTGAGACCGCCGTCGCCTTCGAAGACGGTCTACCATACATGGAACCACCCTACTGGTATGTGCCAGTCCGCCAATTTCTAGGAGCTGCGTTGTTAGACGCAGGAAAACCTAAAGAAGCCCAAGCGGTATACCAAAAAGACTTAATCGCACACCCGCATAACGGCTGGTCACTATTTGGTCTCGTACAAAGCCTTGAAGCACAAGGGCAAACCGGTGATGCGGCCAAGGCGCACAAACGATATGAGAAAGCGTGGAGCAAAGCCGACGTGACACTTCGCGCGTCACGGTACTGATGACAAGCAAGATCAAACAGTCGAATAATACGCTTCTTCAGGTAGACAATCTCAAGAAGTATTTTCCCGTTCGTAGCGGAGTATTTTCAAGGATTGCTGGATGGGTGAAAGCCGTTGATGACATATCGTTCAAGATTTATGAAGGCGAGACGCTAGGACTGGTCGGCGAGTCAGGATGCGGAAAAACGACGGTAGGGAGAACTCTCCTTCGCCTCATGGAGCCAACGTCCGGGACTGTCGTCTTCGATGGCAAAGACATCACAGCGATGGACACAGCACAACTTCGGCACACCAGGCCGCACATGCAGATTATTTTTCAAGATCCATACAGCTCCCTGAATCCACGCATGACCGTCGGATCAATCATTGGCGAAGCCATGAGCGTCCACGGACTCACCAACGGCCAAACACCGGCACAAAGGGTCGCCGCGTTACTTGAGCACGTAGGTCTGTCCCCAACCTATCAATCCCGCTATCCCCATGAATTTTCCGGGGGACAACGACAACGGATCGGAATTGCGCGAGCCCTGGCCTTGAAACCAAAATTTATCGTGTGCGATGAAGCCGTCTCGGCCTTGGATGTGTCAATCCAAGCCCAAATTTTGAACCTGCTTCAGGATCTTAAGGAAGAACACAACCTGTCCTACCTATTCATCTCCCACGATCTCCACGTTGTGCAACACATTGCGAATAGGGTTGCAGTCATGTATCTCGGCAAACTCGCGGAAGTTGCGCCTGTTGACGAACTGTTCAAAGCACCAAAACACCCCTACACCCAGGCCTTAATCTCAGCAAATCCCATCCCCGACCCAACCCTCAAGACAGAACGCATTCCCCTTTCCGGTGACGTACCCTCTCCGCTCAACCCTCCGTCGGGATGCCGTTTCCACACCCGCTGCCCCCAAGTCATGGACCACTGCAAAACAACAGAACCACCACTGATTCAAATTGGGGAAGGAAAGACACAGCACCAAGTGTGGTGCCACTTATATAACGAGTGACAGAAAAAAACCGTGCTTTGTGTGAGAGGGAATCCGTTACTTCGACAGCTTGGTAATTTTCGATCCTGCGAGGGAGAGGTCGTACATGAGGCCCTTGTTGGAAAAGATGAAGCCGATGATGGGTTCTCGGGCAGTATTCGTACCGATCTCTCCACCAGCGCCTATGTCGGCAATCGCGACGCTCGCATCAACGCCCACTTCCCATCCGCCGCTGTGGCGGAATGATTCCAACACAAGTTCGGTCATGAAAAGAATGATCTCGGTTTTTACCTGCGCTCCCAGCTGAAACCCGATGGATGCCGCAGCCCAGCGCATCTACTTCAGCTTTTGAAGCGGCGAATGACTCCGTGACACTGAGAAGCATCGTTATGACTACAGCGAAAATAACACAGATGTTTCTCACGACCAGAAGTCTTCTCCTTTCATGAAATCGAAGCGAGGAATTTCTGATATAAACGATGGTAGATTTCACCAGGTTTGCCATCGCCAATTCGATGCTCGTCGACTGTTACTACGGGCATAATCTCTATGGTCGTCCCGGTCAAGAAAACCTCTTGGGCACCCAACAGCATCTCCAGTGAGACAGGCTCTTCAGCAACTGTAATTTCGTTCGCACGGGCTAAGTTTAACACCCAATCGCGTGTGATTCCCGACAGAATCCTTGGCCCTTCGGGTGGCGTGTGCAATACGCCATGTCGGACCACCATGATGGTGCTACTTGAGCCCTCGAATACAAACCCGTCCCTGACGAACAAGGCCTCGAACGCCCCGGCTTGCGTAGCGTGTTGCTTCGAAAGGATGTTCGGAAGCAAATTCAGCGATTTAATATCGCAGCGATTCCATCGGATGTCATCAACGGTGATTGTCGGAACCCCGCTTTCTCGAAGCTGTGGGTCCTCGAGATCGATTTCACGTACGGTCATGACCCTGGTGAGGGGTGCGGAAACCGGAAAGCGATGATCACGTGGCGAGACGCCACGCGTTAACTGGATATAGATTTTGGCGTCAGCATACCCGCTCCGATCGATGCCTTCGCGAACGATTCTTTCCCACTCTTCATACGAAAGACGTTCGTCCAGCTGTATAGATGCAGCGCTGAGCTTGAGTCGATCGACATGTTCTCGCAGCAAATGCGGCGTCTTGTCATACACTCGGATGACTTCATAGACTCCATCACCAAACTGAAACCCTCGATCCTCAACAGACACGAAGGCTTCTGAAAGCTTCATGAATTCGCTATTGAGATAGGCAATATCAGACATGTGGTTTGACCTTATGATTTCACAGATACAACGTAGTCACGCCGCTTGATGGCGGTAAAACGCCAGCCCAACCGTTTCTCAAATGCCAGTTCATAGGTCCCAGGCTGATCAGCCTGAAACTGGAATATCCGCGTTCCAGAATCATTGATGGTTCCGCCAGATTTTCGCTCGAAATCATCATCGATGAGCAGCATCTGCTCCGAGTCATAGGTTGATACCCACAGTTCACCACGCGTCCGATCTTCCCACAGACGAATCTCAAAGGTTTCTCCAGCCTTTGCGGTTATGGTTTTTTCTTGTCGATCATTCATCGTTCTGGACACAGGGGCGAACCAGTTTTCCGGACACGCCCCCTCGGGCTCCGGCAAAATTCGTAAATGTCCCATCCATCACCCCGCCTGTGCGTCGGAGCAACATGCTTTCTTCCGAGAAACCACCTGGAAAATCCCACCGAATATACACGGTGTTCCCGTTGACAATAAGTTTCGACGGAACTGGGCCTGCATTGGGATTTGGGGGAACCTGTAACACATACTGATATTCTTTATGATTCAACATATTGTGGACATGCATCTCCCATACACCACAAATCTTTTCCAGCCCGTGCCATTCGGTCGTAATTTGTGTCATGCCTTTTTCTTCGGCTCCAACGCCAAGAGGGAAAAGGAGAATACAGCCGATAATACATACACCGCCGATGCTACACAATCTCGCAATCATGTTTCTACGCTGACTCCTCTGCGATGGTGAGTAATGATCAGACGTCCTGTTCCTTCCCAGGAAATAAACCGCGAGGCAGCGTAGAATCATACCCATGCAAGAAAAAATTGACCGCATAGCCTATCCCCTGCGACCACAATCCATACACAACATCAAAACCTGCTTCTCGCTTCAATGGAATAAATCCTTCCAGCGTTACCGGCCCGGTATATCCCCATTCCATCGCAGGAATGGTTTGAAACTCATCCGGGGTACCGTCGCGATCATTATCCCTCATGACCGTCGTCACCTGAGGTGCGTTCACCACATCAGATAGGGATCCGTCAATACCCAAGACCAATTGGAGCACGACACCTCCATCCTTGCCAATGGAGGTTTTGAGACGTCCTTGACGATTCCCTGTTGATCCTGCACGGTAACTGGTGGCAATCGCTCGATGCGGGCTTTGCTTAATCACCTCGATAAGATCGGTATATTCCACATGCCACCACTCAACTTGCCTAGTATCCGCCGCGACGTCATCGTCCAATATCTCCAATTCATCATCATGAAAGTATTTCCTGAATCCTGCCCAAAAATCCCGTTGGAGTTCCTTCTCACTCACGGAAGACGTTGTTTTTAGGAACCACCGGTCGTAGTCATTTTGCACCCCAGTGAGCACATACATTTTGGTCTCATAATCAAATGCATGTTTCATCACCCACCATTGGCCCGTATCTGCCAAAAACGTAAGGAGCGGCGCAGCGATCAGCAGGAAACACCCGAGTAAGAATTTTTTCATGCGTGGCATTTGACCCGGCAGGGGTCGACGCACGAGCCGAACCATCTCGTAGATGAGCACCGCACCGAGCAACAGACTCGCAATCGCAAGCACTTCCCACACCGGCGTACCCACGACCGTACCCACTGAAAGCCACTTTGACGGGTGGGTGAGCATAAACCATCCTAATTTGATGCCTTTGATCCCATTTCCAAGATTCACCAGGATAAGGATAATTCCAAGAGCCACAGCTATCAACACTGCGGCAGCCTGACAAACCATCACCCCGATGGATTTCATGAGGACGGTGCGCCGCTCAGTGTCTGCGTTCGCTTCAATCGTCATCGGGTCATCTACCCTACGCGACAAGCCGCCGGTCAAGGTTTCGATACTGGATCGCTTCAGCAGCATGTTGCAATTCGATGTCAGCCTTTCCCTCAAGGTAGGCAATCGTTCGCGCCACTTTCAATACGCGGGAAAACGCTCGCGCAGACAGACCCAGTTTATCGATCGCACGTTCAATCATCTCTCTGATGTTTTTCGTAATCTCGCAATATGTTCGCACATGTCGCGGCTTTAATTGTGCGTTGCAGTATACCCGTTCCCTAGCATACCGCTCAGCTTGGATCTGGCGAGTCTTCACCACTCGCGTTCGAACGGCGGCAGACGGCTCCGCATCGGCTGGTTGTGCCACCTCATGGGTGCTCACAGCAGGAACGTCAACATGCATATCAATCCGGTCAAGAAGCGGCCCCGAAACGCGCGAACGATACCGACGGATCTCAACAGGGGTACATCGACACGGCCGCTGGCTATCGCCTAAAAATCCACAGGGACAAGGATTCATCGCCCCAACCAACACGTAATCACGAAGTCGATCCCCATCAATGGCACCGTCAGCGACAAGCAGACCAACCGCCATGGGCAGGTCAAATCCTGCCCCTTCTTTTTTAATATCTGCCGGGGCTAGATTGATGGTGATCCGCTTTAATGGAAACTGAAACCCCGTATTCTTCAATGCTGCTCGGACACGATCGCGACTTTCCTTCACCGTGGCATCCGGGAGTCCAACACCCGAGAACATGGGCAGGCCACTTCCCAAATCGACCTCAACCTCAACAAGGTGCGCATCTAATCCGGAGACATCTGCGCCCATCACCTTTGCAATCATAGTTCCCTCGGCACTTCGTCACCAAAAAACCGCCGGAGTATAACAGCCTCAGCCCATCGCGTCATGACACAACATTGCCTACAATCAGATTCAATTAAGCACTAGGTGTTATAAACGGGGCAGTGACTAGGATGCCGGCAGACATGATCTGTCGGATGCCTTGTGGCATAACACGAAAACGCCGTTGATGCACCAACTTTGGGGTTATTCCCGAACGGTACAGGCCAGCAACCTTGCGAATGTGGGTCCTATAGAATTACGACGAATAGCTGATTTCTGCTTTTGTAGCCAGGACTGCTCTCCCAGAAATTGTGATTCTTTCACCCTTGTCTTCACAAAACAGCTCCCCTCCCCGATCAGAGAGTTGCTGTGCGTGCAACGTGGCTTTTCCCAGGCGAGCAGCCCAATAGGGAACCAACGTACAGTGTGCTGATCCGGTGACCGGATCTTCGGGAATCCCGGCGTTCGGCGCGAAGAATCTGGAAACAAAATCGACGGATTTTCCAGGAGCCGTCACGATTATGCCCAATACATCACGAACCTGTGACAATACTTGAAAGTCAGGTTTCATGTTTCGGATCGCTGATTCATCTTCGAATACGGCAAGCACGTCTCGTGATTTCAGAACTTCGCTCGGTGCAACGCCAAGCCCGTTGGTTAGGGTTGCACTGGATGCTGCTTTTTCTGCCGGCCTTGCGGGAAAGTCCATCGATAGGAGATCACCACGCTTCTCAACGTGTAATATGCCACTGTCAGTCTTGAAATTCACATGTGAAAGGCCTGTGGCGACATTCGAAAAAATAACAAAGCCACTGGCCAGGGTGGCGTGCCCACATAAATCAACTTCTACCTTTGGCGTAAACCATCGCAGTTCATATTCAGAGCCGCTTCCGACGAGAAACGCGGTCTCAGAGACGTTGTTCTCACACGCAAGTTTTTGAAGTGATTGATCATCCAACCAGCCTTCAAGAAGGCAGACCGCGGCGGGATTCCCCTGTAATCCCACACCGGTGAATGCATTCACCTGAAACATCGGGATTTTCACGCCGTGTATGACATTCCAATAGCAGAACCCAGGTTACCCGGCGATTGGCCACCTCGTTCAGCACAACAACGACGCCCCGGTCTCAAGTCTGGCTCTCCACGTTGACGACGTTATTCCTGCACATCCTTTAAGAGAAGGTGTTTGCGCCCATCGGTCAATGCAGCCCCCCTTCGAGGAAACGACGGACTTCAATCACCTTCCCTATAATAGAACAGTGCCCTGGCAATGGAACAATGGGCTTAAAATTATTATTTGAAGGATGCAGTTCAATCCGCTGTCGACGAATTTTCAGAGTCTTGATCGTTGCCTCATCATCGACCAGCGCGACGACGATATCACCCGATTCCGCTGTGGGCTGCGATCTGACAATTGCAATGTCCCCCGGAAGAATTCCAGCACCGGTCATGCTTTCGCCACGTATCCGAAGACCAAAAATGCCTTCGGCCGTCCTGGTCCGCATCGGAATGTGCCCCTCGATATCTTCGATGGCCGTCGCCAATGCCCCTGCTTGAACTCGCCCAAGAATCGGGATGAGTACTGGAGGAGGTCCTGTCGTCTCCCCTGCTGGAAGACTGTAGCCTCGTGCAATGCCTGATTGCTTGGCCAGGCGGCCTTCGCTGACAAGCCGTTCAAGATGTTCGCGGGCCGTTTGGACTGCACGAAAACCAAGCGCGTCCTGCACCTCCCGCACCGTGGGCGGAAGCCCGCACTCAAGCCGATCTCGAACAAAGCGATACACACGCTCCCGGGTTTTTCCTGGCGGGGTATGAGGTGACATTCACCAACCATACCAGACAAATGTCTTGTTTGCAAGAGGAAGGAAAATATGAGTGTTTACGACGTCACAGCCGACTTTGGACGAGTGGTGAACTCCGGCAACATTCTGACAAGGTGAAATGCATACGTCTGAACCAGCACCCACAATCCATATAATCGTCGTGGGCCGGAGACTGGGTTCATGAGGACGTATTTGGCAATTTCTGAAAGTGGAGGACGCCCCGTGTGTACGTTCATCGCGCCGAGTTCTGGCAATGGCAAGGCCGGCGTATCGACGACGACTCGCGCGACCACCCATGGTATGTCCTGCTCGATAGCCGCTCGCGCGATGCCATAACTTTCCATATCGACCGCGATGGCCTCGTGGTGTTTTGCGATTGCGGCTTTTTCAATGGCACAGTGTATTGGGTCATCGGCAACAGTCACCAATCGCCCCTCGTGCCACTGCGGGTTCTGTTGGAGAGCATGGCAGAGACGATTCGCTAATGTGTCGTCTGAACTCTGGACGGATTTGAGCGTCGGCCATTTCTCGTCGGCCTTTCCAATAGCACGCACATCTCCAGTGACCACCCAATCAGCAACGTTCAGGCCAGGGATCAATGCCCCACACGTTCCAGCAGAAAGCACGTATTCCGGATTGAATCGTGTAATCGCTTCTGCCGTGGCCTGATATGCCTGCTCAGGCCCAACGCCGGTGGTAACCGTAATAATTCTTGTGTCATTAGAGAGAACACCTTCATACCAGGCTCGCGCCCCGTTCACAGGCGTGGCGTGGAGCCCCTTGACGACGGGCCGCATCTCGTCATCACCTTCGATAAGTATTAAAAGAGATTTCATCAATGATTCCTTCAGATCATCCCCTGTTCACGAAACCATGCGATCTCTTCTTTCAATGACTCTCGAATTTGACCGGGAGCATACCCGAGTTCGCGTTTGGCTTTTTCGATGCTGACGTAATGTGGATATTTCCCCATGCGCACCGAAGCCAGGCAGGCCAACGGTTCCTTATTGGTGAGTCGCCCGGTGATCTCGCCCATCACACCACCAATCAGGGTCAGCGCGTATGGGACCTTCACCTTCGGCGATGGCACACCCGACAACTCTCCCAATATATCGAGAAAGCCTTTCAAGGAGATATTCTCTCCTCCAATGATGTATCGCTCCCCTACTTTTCCTTTTTCTGCCACCAGACAATGTCCTTCTGCCGCATTCCGAACATCCACCACATTCAAACCCGATTCGGTGTAGGCGGGAAAATTCCCTTTAAGAAATTGAACCACCGTATGGCCAATCGGCGAGGGCTTGGCATCGCCAGGTCCAATGGGCGCAGTCAGGTTGATGATGGTCACGGGAAGTCCGTCCTTTGCCGCAGCCACGGCGACACGGTCCGCTTCCAGCTTGGAAAGTTCATACACTCCAACCGCCTCATGATCGTCCTTTAACATCGTTTCGTCTGCAGACGGCGAGTTCTGGCCACGTCGAAGCACTGCCGCAGTGCTGGTATGAATGATTCTCTGAACCTTTGCTTTGCGTGCGGCAGAAAGCACGTTACGCGTCCCTTGCGTATTGGCGGCTCGCATCGCCTCCGGATCCCTGGTAAAAAATTTGACGTTTGCAGCCAGGTGATACACCTGTTCACAATCCTGAACCGCATGCTCCAAGCTAGGAAGATCGAGAATATCGCCGTGCACGATGTCGACCTGCTGCCCCTTCAGCCCAGCGTGATCTGAATCCTTGCGCACCATCGCGCGAACGCTAGCCCCACGTTCGACAAGCCGCCGACACAGATGTGCACCGACAAAGCCATTGGCTCCAGTAACTAGAACATTCATTGATTTTCCTTATTGATACGAGAATGCACCTACATCCGCATAATGAAATAACACGCCTTATTTAACCCGCCCAACCAACTTTCGTCGTGGAGTGTAGCCGCTTGACGACTCAGAAATCCAGCATGACGTATCGCAACGATTGTTCCTGCAAAGCTTTTAGAAAAATCGACCGTCACGATGGTCTCGTCAGCCAACTCCTGCGGTTCTTCGATGGCCCAGTTCAACACCATAGATTTCGGCCGTTCGATTGAGGTGAATGCACCTGATACGGTGTACAACATGTCCTCACGATTATTCTCGCACTTGATGCGGAATGGTTCTCCAACGCCCGTACTCCCCTCGCACACCTCAAGCGTATGTATCCACCATTTGTCCCAGAATGCGTGATTGTCAAAATACCAAAAGACCGTATCGACTGAAGCCGGCACGTCCTTTGATACCGACACCGTAAATTGATTGTCGCACTCTTCTATGGCCATCGATCGACGTTGTCACTGCACCATAAAAATCTGAAAATTCTGCTTTGGCAAGAAGTCGAATTCCTGGACAAGACGATAGCCTGCAGCTTCCATCTCGCTTCGAATGTCTGCTGCCGGGGTGATATGGCCAAACAACCGCTGAAACCAAGTCCGTCCCTCAAAGTCGATGATGGCGACTCGCCCTCTCGGACGCAGATACTGCTTAGCATGTTCAAAATAGGCAACCCGATTTTCAACATGATGATAGGTGTTACAGATAAAGATCAGATCGACGCCCTGTTCAGGCAGCAGAGGATCATCGTTGGTCGCGACGACGCTTGTAATGCTGGGATATCCGTCGGCCTGCGCCTTGGCGTCCACATACGCAACCATCTCCTCGTCAACATCGACCGCATAGACATTCCCGTCAGCCCCGGTCGCATCTGCTAGCCGGAAGGTAAAGTAGCCACCGCCCGACCCAAGATCCACGATGTGCTCTCCCGATCGAATACCCAGCGCCAAAATGACGCGTTCCGCTTGCTGCCATCCATCACGCTGAAAACCTTCGTAAAGAGATCGCTTGATATCCCCGCAACCAGCACTGATCGCCAGAAGCAGAGTAACAGTCAACAGTCTGTAGATCACGTGACTCATAGGCTCACAACGTTTTTTGGCGTACCTGCGTTAAAGGCTTGGATATTTTCTGCCAGCCGATCGACGAGCCGCTGACGTGCCTCCCGGCTCGCCCATGCGATATGCGGGGTGATAATAAGATTGGGGATACTCGGGTCAAGGAGAGGATTTCCATCCGTCGGAGGCTCATTGGTCAGCACATCGACCCCCGCCCCGCCGATACGGCCTTGCTTCAACGCATCGCGTAATGCGGCTTCATTTACCACCCCGCCACGTGCGGCATTGATTAGCAACGCACTGGGTTTCATCAATGCAATCTCTTTTTCAGCAATCAGATCATTCGTTTCGGGTGTGAAGGGACAATGCAACGTGAGGACATCGGCTTGTGCGAGCACATCTTCAAAAGCGATCCGATTTTCACGCACTTCAGTGACACCGCGACGTTCCGCAATTAAGGACTCCATTCCAAACGCCTCTCCGACTTGCTCGACTGCGCGGCCAATCGCGCCATACCCAACGATGCCAATTCGCTTGCCATGCAATTCTGAGAATGGAAAATCCAACGCACAAAACTGTTGGCTTTGCTGCCACACGCCGAAAGACACAGCACCTTGATAATCAGACAACCGGGTCATCAGCCCAAGAATCATAGAAAAGACCACTTGGACCACCGACTGAGTCGAATAGCCTCGCGCGTTACAGACAACAATCCCAAGCTCCGTCGCAGCCGTAAGGTCAACGTTGTTGACCCCCGTCGCAGCGACAGTAATCAACTTCAAATTTGATGCTGCTGCCAGGACCTCTCGACGCATAGGAGTCTTATTACAAATCACAACCTCAGCAGATCCAATACGCTCAACAGCATCTTCAAGACGCGTGTGCGGATAGAATGTCAGATCCGGAACCGCCTGTTTCAACGAACCCAGATCAAGTTCGTCCGGCTGTATGGAATCGGCATCAAGAAAGACACCGTGGGTACAAAGGGACATGCGTTATTTGTTTACCAAATGAGAGCGTCCCGAATTTTCTTAGGCAGGGGGGCATCGAAGTTCTTATGTATACGAATCTTCCCGCGTGCAGTGCCGGGAGTTTGTCGTTTGGCCTTTTGTATGACCGGAACCAAACGGGCGATCGGCTGACGTCCTTTTGAGATGATAATCTCCTCTCCTTGCCGGACACGATCCAGCAGCTGTGAAAGATGGATTTTCACTTCTTGAATAGTAACCACACTCATGGTGTATTACCCGGTAATTTAGAGTACGTCCTCACCTTTGCGTGTAGATCCTGTCATCGGTCACCGCGATGATCCTACCGATACTCGATATGAGTATCAAGCAGGCAACTTGACTTTCTGACAAGGCGAGATAAAACTGTTTTTCATATGAAACCAATCATCGATCTTCGCAGTGATACGATGACGAAGCCGTCGCCCGGGATGCGTCAGGCTATTGCTGAGGCAGAGGTTGGCGACGATGTCTGGGGAGAAGACCCGACGGTCAACAAGCTCGAGGCCTTTGCCGCCGAGATGTTGGGAAAGCCTGCCGCGATTTTCGTTCCCAGCGGGACGATGGCCAATCAGATTGCCGTCCGATCGCTGACCAACCCCGGTGACGAGATTATCATTGAAACTGGCGCGCATATCGTCAGATATGAAAGTGGAGCGGTCTCGGCCCTTTCCGGCATCCAACCCTGCATGTTGTCTGCCCCACGTGGCATTCTGACTGCTGAACAGGTTGAAGCCGCGATCCGACCGTCGGACATTCACAATCCTCCGACCACGCTGATCTGTCTCGAAAATACACATAACCGCGCAGGAGGAACGGTCTATCCCCTCGGAACCATCTCGCAAATACGCGATATCGCAACATCCAGAAACGTTGCCATGCATCTCGACGGCGCGCGCCTGTTCAACGCGGTCTGCGCAACCGGCATCGCACCTGACGTGTATGCATCACGATTCGAAACGGTTTCATTCTGCCTTTCGAAAGGACTGGGTGCGCCGGTGGGATCGATGGTGGTGTCGAGCGAAAGCCGCATCGCACGCATGCGGCGCATTCGGAAAATGTACGGCGGAGGCATGCGGCAAGCCGGCATTCTCGCAGCCGCAGGCTTATATGCCCTAGAACACAATATCGCCCGCCTTCACGAAGACCATGCCAATGCACAGCTTCTCGCACAGGGATTAGCAAAGATACCGGGGGTCGCGATCGACGAGAAAACAGTCGAGACGAATATCGTGCTGTTTGATGTTGGCGGGATGACTCAGAAACCAGATCAGCTATTCGACAGACTCAAAGACGAAGGAGTTCTCGTTTCACGCTTTACACCAACGACATTTCGCGCTGTCACCCACCTCGATGTTTCACGGCAGGATATTCTGGATGCGATAGATAGCCTCAAGAATGTTCTCGAGAGCAAATCTCTAAAGAGATAAACGGAGAGCGCGCTATGCAACATTACCCTTGGAGCTACCGTCTGTTTCTGGCGACAGGAGCGGGGTGGATATCCATTTATTTTAAGTTTCCTTTCGACATGGGTCACTTGCCTTCTGGTGATACCTTGAGTCTGATATTTGCTGGGATCATACTTGTGTTTGCGGTTGGAGGAGTCGCACTGGGACCCATTGTGTTTATGTTTGAGTTCGCTGCCGTCCGCAATAAGGATCAATAAGGATGACGATTAAAGGAAAGCGACTGTGATCTTCGAAGCCTATGTATTCGGAGGACGTCTTGGCATGACGTGTATCGGAATATGTATGCTCGTCTCTATTTTGGCGTGTGACAAGAATGAGCCTGCTGCCCCTCGTGAGGAACCCATTCAACAGCAGCAACACGAACCAGTACCGCTACCACCACAAGGCACTGAAACCACGGAGCCCAGCGAACCCGTTCAACCTACTGGACATATCATCCGTGGGTATGCCTCGCCTGAAGAAGCCTATGAACAATGTGAACAGGCACGGAAACAGCAGCGTTGGGTCACGGCCCTTGATTGTCTCACCGAAGACGCTCAGGATGACGCGTTGCTGCAACTTCACCGCGCACTCACCCAACTGATTCAACTGCAGGAAAACGCCAGAGCATTTGGGCCTGCCAAATCACACTCCACAACCGAGGCTTTAAAAGAGAAGGCCCTACACGCTCTCAAAACAAAGTACACTGCGATTGACGCGGCAAACAACAATATGTCAGCGGTCCTGCCTACAAAATACGAGTACTTCAGGGATATCATGGACTTTCTGTCCGAATACGGCCAAAGTCTGGAGCCAACGCAGCAGTCACTGATCAATGTGAGCATTGATGGTAATACCGCCACCGGCATGGCAGTCAACACCTACGAGAACGGGGAAGAGAAGAAGTCCAGCGATATCAATTTCAAACGAATCAACGGCGAATGGTTCAAAGATGGTGAAGTCACCAATTAACGCGCTTTTAATCGGATAAAGAGATTCCCCGAAGTTTCTGCAATCGTGCGCGATTCGCTTCCAATTTCGGCAAGTCATATTTTTCATCGATCCGAACCACGCGTTCCAGCAAATCAGCGGCCTTTTGAAGCTTGCCCTGTCGCTCATAGCCTTCCGCCATCAGATACCAGGCGCTGGCCATACGTAGTTCATCTTTGAGTCGCTGTGCAATGGCAAGGCCGGTCTGGCAGACGTCGATGGCATCATCATAGCGTTGGCCCTTGAGGTAGGCGCGCGCGGTCATGCGAAAGGCGTCTGCCATGGTGGTATCCTGCCCCATACGTTTTGCCAAAGTGACAGACTGCTTGCAATGCTCAATCGCTTCATCAAGTTGATACGTCTCCTTTGCCACATATCCCAAATCCAAATAGACCATCGCTTTGCTTGTGACATCCCCAATTCGATCCATGAGGTCTAAGGCTTCAAAATAATGCGCCTTGGCACGTTCCCATTCTTCACCATCCGCGCACAGGTTTCCCAAGTTTACAAGCGTAATACTAATCCCGCGGTCATCTCCGAGATTCCGCTGCAGGTCGAGCACTTCCTGGTAATATCGCTTTGCTTCAGGCCGGCGATCACTGACTGCACAGATATTGCCCAGATTGCCAAGGGTCATGGCCAGCGCGCGTGAATCGCCGTGCTCGCGGTCAACGTTCAACGCCTGCGCGTAGTGCCGATACGCGTTCGCATAATCACCCCGAGAAAAGTACGCGTTGCCTTGTCGGTTGAGCTGTTGCGACGATGATTCCAAAAACGGCTCCCTATGCGACCCGACCTGCAGCCTGCCCCGACGCCCAGGCCCACTGAAAATTGAATCCCCCGAGATGCCCAGTGACGTCGACGACTTCCCCGATACAGTACAGGCCAGGTTGCCGCTTACACTCCATGGTCTTTGACGACAATTCATCGGTATCGATGCCGCCCAGCGTGACTTCTGCGGTACGGTAGCCCTCGGTGGAGGCGGGCGTTATCACCCAGTCGTGTATCTGCTTCGCAACCCGACGCACCAGATCGTCGGGAATTTCAGCCAGAGGTTTCTCCGACGATGCCGGCCAATACAGCCGCTGGAATTCCAGCACCAGAGCACGAGGAAGAACTTCAGCGAGCACCGTGCGCACTAGCGTCTTCGGTTTCCGTTTTTTGGCTTCCAGCAACAGCGCAACGGCGTCATGTTCAGGCAACAGATTTATCCATATGTCATCACCAGGCATCCAATAATTGGAGAGTTGCAGCACCGCGGGACCGCTGAGTCCGCGATGCGTAAACAGAATATTCCCGGTGAACGTCACTGCAGAGACGCTCAGGGATGCGCTCACACTGATACCAGATAAGCGTCCCGTCAACTCGTGCATCGCGCCGGAGAATGTCAAAGGAACCAGGCCTGCGCGTGTATCGCGCACTCTCAGACCAAATTGACGCGCCAGTCGATAGCCCAAATCAGACGCACCCATTTTTGGAATCGAGAGACCACCGGTTGCCACCACCAGTGACCCAGCCGAAAATTCTCCTTGGTCACACGCGACGACATAGCATTGCTGATGCACGACTGACGCGTTCGTGCAACCTGTCAATATGCGCACATCCACTTGCGTGCACTCTGTGACAAGCATGGCGAGAATGTCTTTCGATGACTGATCGCAAAACAGTTGCCCTGCCGTTTTTTCGTGATAGGCAATGCCGTGCTTTTCGACCAGGGAGATGAAATCCCACTGTGTATATCGGCTGAGTGCGGAGATACAGAAATTTGAGTTTGCGGATATAAAGCGTGTCGGCTCGCAGTGGAGGTTTGTGAAATTACAGCGCCCGCCGCCCGAGATGAGTATTTTCTTGCCGATCTTGTTTGAGGCTTCGAGCACGACAACACGGCGCCCTCGATGTCCTGCCGCTATCGCACACATGAGTCCGGCAGCGCCTCCACCCAGGACAATAACGTCATAATCGGACACGTTGGCGGGATGAGTTTTCAGCTAACGTTTGGTTACTTGATCGCGTTGTAGATAGCAGGATTTTCCTTTCCACTGACATTCAGAATCCCTACCGCGCCTTTATCAATACGGAAGATCGAATGATCGACAATCAAGTAGTTTCCTGGCACGTCTACGGTGAACTCTGCTACGGGCGGGACCGCTGGAGCAAAGGTCAAATGCGCATTTTCCGCGACTTCTTTTGCCAGGAGACTTGGAGAAAATTCGGATATCAGGAGCGCACACACACCCAGAATGAATAGAGTTGAATAAAACAGTTTTCTTAAGATCACCTTGACCTCCTCATATTGATGTAGGGCTACCGATACGTTCAATCAATGTGTTCATGGCATCATGAGATTCTCATGCTATCATCTTGGGTTTGGGAAATACCATTATGTGGCAATCACTCGTTACATTAAGCCTTCGCATCACGACCTCTCCGGTATTTACGATCTTCATCGTCGTGGTCATCCTGACCAACGCGGTGATCATCGGCATGGAAACGTACTCGTCCATGCTGGCCCGCTATGGCACGTTACTTCACCTTGCAGACCGCATCATTTTGGGTATCTTCGTCGTTGAGATTGTGCTCAAAATCATTGCCTGCGGACGACGTCCCCAGGACTTTTTTCGCGATGGATGGAACGTGTTTGATTTCATCATTGTGGCCGCGGCATTCGTTCCAGGTATTGAGAATCAAACGACGATCTTGCGCTTGGTCCGGTTATTAAGGATTCTTCGCCTCCTGAGCGCGCTTCCCAGTATGCAAGTCATGGTTGTCGCCATGATCCACAGCATTCCCGCCATCGGACAAATGGCCTTGCTTGCCAGCCTGCTGTTTTATGTGTACGCCGTCATCGGTCAAACGTGGTTTGGCACACACGATCCACAATATTGGGGATCGGTTCACATCGCACTCCTCAGCCTCTTTCGCGTACTGACCCTTGAAGACTGGACAGATTTAATGTACACCACCATGGAGGCCTATCCGTACTCCTGGATCTTTTTCGTCAGCTTCGTTCTGTTTGCCACATTTATCATTTTTAATATGCTCATTGGGGTGATCCTTAACAGCATGGATGAAGCGCGAAAGACCATTCGTGAGGAACACGCTCGTACTCAGATGCCCGACCTTCTCGATTCTGTACAGGCGATGCGCACGGCCCTGGATGATATGGAACGACACATTCATCCAACGAATACGTCTCTGAAACCCAACAAGCAAAACAATACGTGATTCTCACCTGACACGAGAGGACACAATGCGAGCAACCACAGCTTATGGTTTGGTGGGATTCCTGTTCATCATGTTCCTCATTGGCGCGCCATCGGCATGGGCTTCAGCACTTCATGATGCGGCCAAAACCGGAAATATTGAGGACATGCAGCGGATGCTCACGGAAGGCTATGGCGTCAACGAAGCCGACGAGCAAGGCAATCTTCCGCTTCACTATGCCTCGGCCAACGGGTATGTGGCGATTGTTCAACTGCTCACAGATCATGGCGTGACGCTGGATTCAACGGATATGCAAGGACGGACCGCGCTGCAAATCTCCACCATTGCCGGAAAGACAGATGTGATGATCGCGCTCCTTACCGCTGGAGCCAACGTGAATGCCAAAGCTAAATCCGGTGGAACGGCATTACATCTCACGACAGTGTTGCGTAACCGCGACCTCGCCGAGGTTTTGATTCAACATGGCGCCGACGTGAACGTCCTCGGGAAACATGAGACGAGCCGCAGCCTTGACGGCACACCACTGCATTGGGCCGTGAAGTTGGCAGAAACACGAATGGTCGACCAACTGATTGGCGCGGGTGCGGACATGACGATCAAAAACAGCGCTGGGCTCACACCGGCGCGTGCGGCGCGTTCCCACTACATGCGAACACGAAACTCCATCTACTTTGAGATTTCCCGCTTGCTGAAAATACGGTCGGAGCAACGGGAAGAACAGCAGAAATCTCACACCCAACAGCCTTGAGGCTAGGGTGCAACTGCGGGGGAATCAAGGTGATACAACTGAGGAACTACGACGGGAGGATTGACGTTTTCAGATGGCGGATGTCAATCATCTGACGAGGGGAAGTCAAAAATTAGACTTCGGGATGCCCTTTTTCTTGAGTTTCTCGACGAGGGTGGTTCTGTTCATGCGAAGAAGTTGCGCAGCACGACTTTTGACCCCTTTGGATCGTCGAAGCGCTTCCATAATGAGGCTGGTTTCAAATTCAGCAAGGGACTTCGAGAGGTCGATCTCCCTGTCGGGCCCCCATGAAGGGCCTGGATCGCTATTAAGGGTGGCTTGCAAAAGCGTGGTCCGTACGTCGTGTGTGTTATTGGGATCGGGTTGCAGTATCGACCAGCCACCCTCCCGGATGGTGTCAGGAACGTCCTCGCATTCAATCATGCCTTGGCGTTTCAAGGTGACGATTCGTTCCAACACATTTTCAAGTTCACGAACGTTGCCGG
>DTRN01000065.1 GCA_012965905.1 Nitrospirales bacterium
AGGGTGGTTATAGCAAAGCCCAAAGGGGGTCACACGCTCGCAAGGGCTTCTTCTTCAACTTCAACAAACTCAAGCGCGGCATCTCGAAGAGAAACTTTAATTTTTCCGCCGTCGCGGAAGCGACCTTTGATCAGCTCGTCAGACAGCGGGTCACTGAGGTACTTTTGGATGGCGCGCCGCATTGGCCTCGCACCGTACTGTGGCTGATATCCTTCTTGAATAAGAAAGTTTTTCACATCCTCTGGAATTTCCAGTTCAAGATTTTGGTCGCGCAGGCGGTCGTAAATTTCATGAAGTTGGATATCGATGATCTGGTACAGGTGTTCTTTTTCAAGGGAATGAAAGACCAAGACTTCATCGACGCGGTTAAGGAATTCCGGACTAAAGGCTTTGCGCAATTCCTCAAGGACGCCATCTTTCTTCCGTTTCCGCGTGTTCTCGTGGCCTTCCTGCTGGAATCCGAGTGAAACATCCTTCTGGAGCAACTTAGTCCCAATGTTGGAGGTCATGATCACGACGGTGTTCTTGAAATCAATCTTGCGGCCAAGGCTATCCGTCAAACACCCGTCGTCCAGAACTTGCAGTAATACGTTGAAGATATCGGGGTGGGCTTTTTCGATTTCATCAAAGAGCACCACAGAATAAGGACGGCGACGGATTTGCTCGGTGAGTTTTCCACCCTCTTCGTAGCCGACATACCCTGGAGGTGCCCCGAAGAGTCGTGAGCTGCTGAATTTCTCCATGTATTCCGACATGTCGATGCGGACCAGGGCATCTTCCGTATCAAAGAGAAACCCCGCGAGAGCGCGTGCAAGTTCTGTTTTGCCGACGCCCGTTGGGCCGAGGAAGATAAATGATCCGATCGGTTTC
Organism: Nitrospirales bacterium; assembly: GCA_012965905.1. Classification (GTDB taxonomy): domain Bacteria; phylum Nitrospirota; class Nitrospiria; order Nitrospirales; family UBA2166; genus UBA2166. The sequence goes on from DTRN01000065.1 coordinate 871, forward strand.
CTCGCGTCTTTTAATCCTGCCCGGGAGCGACGTAGTGGCCGGCAGACCGCAGATACCGCTTCGTCTTGCCCGATGACACGTTTGTGCAGGGCTTCTTCCATGCGCAGTAACTTCTGTGATTCCTCTTCTTCCAGTTTAAACAGAGGGATTCCGGTCATCATCGACACCATTTGCGAAATATCGTCTCGCGAGATGACAGGGCGGTTCTTCTCTTGTCCCTTTTTCCATTCTGTTCGTGCGGTGTCGTGAAGCTTGCGGAGGCGCTGTTCTTCTTCTCGGAGTTTGACTGCTTCCTCAAAGTTCTGCAGCGCGATGGCAAGCTCTTTTTCCCGGACGACGTGGTTGAGATCTTGTTCATACGCCTTGAGGTCGCTGGGCAGCACATAGGTTTGGAGTTTCATGCGTGCGCCACTCTCATCAATCACATCGATGGCTTTGTCTGGGAGAAACCGGTCTACGATGTATCGATCGGAAAGACGCACCGCATCAATGATGGCATCTTCGGTAATCTCAACGCCATGATGGTTTTCATATCGCTCTCGCAATCCCTTGACAATCTCGATCGATTCTTCAATCGATGGCTGCCGAACATAAATAGGATGAAACCGTCGTTTGAGGGCGCCGTCTTTTTCGATATGTTTTCGATATTCATCGAGGGTGGTGGTGCCGATGCAGTGAATCTCTCCCCGCGCAAGAGCAGGTTTTAACATGTTTGACGCATCAATGGAGCCTTCTGCGGCTCCAGCGCCAACAAGCGTGTGAAGCTCATCGATGAAAAGGATAATATTGCCGCTTTGAACGATTTCTTTCATGATGACCTTGAGACGCTCCTCGAATTGGCCTCGATATTTTGTTCCGGCGACAAGGGCTCCAAGGTCCAGGGCGATCACACGTCGATTGAGTAAGTTGTCGGGAACCTCCGCATTGACGATTCGCTGAGCGAGTCCTTCGACGATGGCGGTTTTCCCCACTCCGGATTCTCCAATGAGAGCGGGGTTGTTTTTTGTTCGACGGCACAGGATTTGAAGGAGGCGTTCAATCTCCTCCCCACGGCCGATGACCGGGTCCAAGGCATTTTCCTGTGCGAGCTTTGTGAGGTCGCGCCCAAATTCATCCAGCGCCGGAGTAGTGCTCTTCCGTTCTCGCTCGCGTGGCGAAGATTTCTTGAGGTACATCACCGTGAGTTGTCGTGCCGCAAGCAGATTCGCGCCAAGGCTTCGTAATGTTTTCCCCCCAAGGCCCTCTTCCTCTCGGAGCAAGCCGAGTAGCAAGTGTTCACTTCCGATATGGTTATGGCCGAGCAGTCGAGCCTCTTCGATGCTGAATTCGATGACTTTCTTGACACGAGGGCTGAATGGAATTTCTCCAAACGCGAGTGCGGTGCCCCCGCCAGGCATGTTTCGCTCAATCTCCGCCTGAATGCGTTCTGGGGAGAGACCCATCTTCTTTAGAATTGAGGAGGCGATGCCGTCGTTGTCGCGCAAAAAGGCCATCACCAAATGCTCAGTGCCGAGATAGTCATTCGTGTGGCGTTCTGCTTCTTCCCGCGCGAGGATAATGATCTTCCGGCCTTTGTCGGTAAATCGCTCGAACATTATGCCTCCTTATGTGATGCTTACCCTGTGTTATGGCGTGGATACAACGCGTGATGTTCCTTGCAGGATACTGTTGATCAGTCTAGGTGTCGCTCGAATCGATGTCAAGCTCGGCAGAGGCTAATTAAGGCCACTATCGGTTGACAAGGCGTCGGTTGACCGCATACTCTACGGGCCGACGACTCTCCTCAGTTATCTCCTCCTCCACTATGGATTTCCTGTCACAGCTATGAAGACGATCGGAATTCTGGCCAAACCTAATTTCCCAGGGGTCGTTGCGACCTTGCAGGGCCTCGTGCCCTGGCTCCGAGAACGCCACAAAGAGCCGTTACTCGATCCTCTTATTCCCTCATTCTCTATCGGCGAACACACACCAAATCTAAAGTCAGATTGCGTGGATCAGGGCGATATGCTCCTGGTTTTTGGTGGTGATGGAACCATGTTGCGCGCTGCACGATTGGTCGCGCGTCATCCGATCCCTATTTTGGGGATCAACGTCGGCGGATTGGGATTCTTAACGGAGATCACTCCAGACGATGTCTATCCTGCATTGGAGAAAGTGTTTCGTGGAGATTTTCGGATTGATGAACGCCTGATGCTGCATTCACGGGTCTGCTCGCGAACAGAGACGGTGGCCGATACCGTCGCGTTGAATGATGTCGTGATTAGCAAGGGAACGCTTGCCGGCATGGTCAAACTTGAGATATCAGTCGGCGAAGAATTCTTGACAGCGATTCGTGGTGACGGACTGATTATTTCAACGCCCACAGGGTCGACGGGATATTCGCTTTCCTCAGGCGGGCCGATTGTGAACCCATCGGTACACGCGATGATTTTGACTCCCATTAGTCCGCACATGTTGACGAATCGTCCCATCGTCGTCCCGCAGACCGAGGTTGTGCAGGTGGTATTGCGTAGTAAGGATGAAGGGGCGGTCGCGAGCTTCGATGGACAGTCAGGTCATCCGATACATGAAGGCGACACCGTGGTCGTTCAAGCCTTGGACACGCGAGCACAGTTTATCCGTTTCCCGGATAAAACCTTTTATCAGGTGTTGAGACAGAAATTGAAGTGGGGTGAGAGTTAGTTACGTTTCACTTCCTTTCAATCGATTTAACCGCGTTTCGTCAAGTTCGACATACAAGTTTTTTTCCTGCGTCATCGTCACTGTTCCGGGCGGCTTGCCTTTTACTTTCTTGACGTACTTGCGCAACGTATAGCTCACGTCACCGTGGCCACTGCGCTTTCGGTCGCTGTACAGCAGTGCGAGGTGGGCGGCGTCATACAGGGTTTGTGGTGGCACCGTCGTCCAGTCTCCCATAAATACCGCTACATGCGATCCGGGAACACCGCGTGCGTGCAGCCAGAGGTCGCGACCCTTGGCTGCTCTGAACGTCAAGGCTTCATTTTCTGTGGCGTTGCGTCCCACGCCAATTGTCAGGCCGTCAAGCGACACAAAATGCCGATAGGGAAGTTTGATCTTCTCCGATCGCTTTCGTGTGGCTACTTTCTTGCCTGGAGACCTCGGTAGGGCTGTTGATACTAGGCCGTCAACGTCAGGCGGTGGAATGCCTTGCAGCAGGCGATCACGTTCTTGCGCAAGAGATGCGAGTTCCTGTGGTATTGCCTCGATACGCGGAAGGAGTTCGCGTTGTGCCGAGCAGTATTTCCTAAATTTTCGAAAGTATGTATTCATGTTTTCATTTGCGCTCAGGGATGGGTCGAGGGGAATGATCATGCTGCCCAGCGATGGATCAAAGTAGTTTTGTACGGTGGCTTGCGTTGCTCCCTTGGGAATGGCGTGCATTGCAGCCTTGAGCAATTCTCCATACTGCCGATAGTCCTTGTATCGATCCATTCGCAGCAGGTCGGCTTCCAGTCCCGCCAGACGGCGTTTGGCTTTTTTAATTTTTCGTGTATTGCTTGAGAGATACGCTTGCTGTGCACGCTGTATCACAAGATCCTGTGTGAGTTGAGCATAGCGTGCTTCAAGGCCGCGATTAATGGGATAGGCGCCGGCATCGGCTGGTTGACTCATTTCGCTCGTGTCTTCAGTGGCGCGGTGCTGTTGGGATGAGGATTCTCCGAATGGCAGTTCGTAGTGATCACCAAATGCAAGCCGTCCCGAACGTAGGGTGGCCGAAACGGTGTCGTTGGCATCGAGCAGATAGAGATTGGCGCCGCGTCCGATCAGGTCAGCCATCAGAGATCCGGTGTCTTGAGTTTTCTGGTACCGAAGGCGGACAATTCGGTCGTCGGTGACTTGCTCAATGGATACGACCTTAGCGCCCTGCAGATGCCGCCGAAGAAATTGGCAGAACTGAGGTGGGCTTGAAGGATTCGCATATTTCTGTGTGAGTAGGTGTAGGCGGGGGATCTGAGGATGTGCGGAGATGTGGAGATGGAGCGTTTCTCCCTCAATCCTGATCTCAAGTGTAACGGCAAGGGGATCCGGTTGGTAGATTTTCTGAATCCACCCACCCTGCAGTGGGATGGCAATTTCCTGTAACACCTGAGCGATTTCGTGTGCGGACTGCGACATCACACCATCATAATACAAAGTTACCGATGACGATTCACGAAATTCTGGAATGGGCGAGAGGCGTGCTTGAGCAGGCGGGAGTTGAAAGTGCCCGTGGGAATGCGGAGCATCTCCTCGATCATTGTCTGGGCATTGATCGAACTGCCAGATTTTTCGTGCGCCATGAGCGGGTGCTTTCAAGTACAGAAGAAGACGCATACCGGCGGCTGGTTGCTCGACGAGCTGATCGTACGCCGCTGCAATATCTGCTTGGGAAAGCGCCCTTTCTGAATGACGATTTTGTCGTGGATGAACGGGTCTTGATTCCACGACCGGAAACTGAACAGGTGGTTGAGGTGGCCATACGGCTATTGCGGGAGGAGGAAAGCGTAGTGGTCCCCGTGATTCTTGATATCGGAACGGGATCGGGGGCGATTGCCGTCAGCCTCGCGAAGGCGTTACAGGCGAAGGTGTGGGCGAGTGACGTGTCGCTCGACGCGCTTGAGGTTGCACAGACCAATCTTCAACAGTTGAAGGTCGAAGAACAGGTGACGTTGGTACATGGAGATCTGTTACGTCCATTCCACGCGCTCAAGCTTGAAGGACGAGTCGACCTTGTAATTTCTAATCCACCATACATTCCGCATGGGACTGTAGATCAGCTCGCGCCGGAAATATCTCAACATGAGCCACGTGGCGCACTCGATGGTGGAGTGGATGGGTGTGATTTTTACCGCGCGATTGTTCCAGCGGCCATCCTGTTTTTGAAACCCGGCCTGGGATGGCTTATCTTGGAACTTGGCGATGGCCTAGCGAAGGCAGTGGGTGAGGTTATTCGGGATCAGCCGGAGTTGAGTGAGCCGCGGGTTTTTCCGGATCTCAATGGGAAAGATCGGGTCATTGTGGCGAAGCGAGAACAGTGAGAATTCAGGGTTTCAGGAAATGCGACCTCGGAACGAGCGACCGGGAATGATTTTTCCCATGACTACGGCGTGACGCGCGCCGGTGACAGACGGGAGGTTATTGGGAGTTTCATGGAAGGTTTGGTAGGCCAGGATGGCAAATGCGACAGCTTCGATGGCTTTACTATTCCATTCGTATGCTTCAGCTGTGTTCACTGGAGTTGGGAAGAACGCGGTACGGAGTTCTTTGACTAAGGTTCGATTTCTCGTCCCACCGCCTGCAAGAATGACTTCGTCTACTTGACCGTTGAGAAACCGCTGACTTGCGCTCGCGGTTTGGGCGGTGAATGCGGTCACAGTCGCCAGAAAGTCTTCGTTTCGCATTCTGCGTTGTTTTGCCTCTCGCATCAGCCGCCGAACGTAGGTATCACCAAATTCTTCCCTTCCAGTTGATTTCGGCGGTCGACGTTTCAAAAATGGGTGCTTCAACAGGCTGGCCAGGAGGGCGCCGTCGACGCGCCCTCTCGCAGCAGTGGCACCGCTTGTGTCTTGAAAGGCTTTTCCATTGGTCATGAATATCATGGCGTTGTTGATCATCATGTTGCCTGGGCCGACATCAAATGCGGCGATCGTGCGTTTTTTAGTTTCGAAGGGAATGTAGGTCACATTGCATATCCCACCGAGATTCACGATAAGCCGTGATCGAGTCCGATGTTGGAACAGGATCTGATGCGCATAAGGGGTGAGCGGTGCGCCCTCTCCACCAGCAGCCATGTCACGCGGACGGAAATCAGCGACGGTTGTGATTCCAGTACGCTCCGCGATGATCGATGGTTCGCCTATTTGAAGGGTGGATCTATGCGGTGCGCGGGGATGGTGATAGAGGGTTTGCCCATGCGAGCCTATGAGATGAATATCCCGTTCGGTAAGGCCGGATAATCGAATGAGCTTCGACGCGGCTTTTGCAAAGCGTTCTCCGAGCATCACGTTCAGATCGCACACCTCGGGCCCGGTCCCGGAGTCGCATGTGTGAAGAATCTGTGTTTGGAGTTTGCGCGGATAGGGGGCCGACGTACATGCCAGGAGTCGTACGGCTATGCTCGGGCCGTGTCCCTTGATTTCGACGAGGGCGGCATCGATTCCGTCGGCGGAAGTGCCGGACATGAGCCCAATGACATTCAACGGTGAACAATCTCCTTTTCGAGAGTGAGCATACCGCGCGTTCAATTCCTTGACAATGCGCGAAAAACGGCAGTACCATCAAATCGCGTCGCACCACGCAAATCACATGATTCACACTCTCCTACATGGCTGTCGAATCACCTTTCTGGTCACGGTTCTTCCCTTGCTTGCGGTTGGGATTTCGCCCACCGTTGCCGCTGCCGAAACCGTCAAGGTTGCCACCTACGAAGGGGTGATCAACCCGGTCACCGCGGAATATTTCGAGTCAGTTCTCGAAGAGGCGGTCGAGTCCAACGCGCACCTTCTGGTGTTTCAGCTCGACACGCCGGGCGGTCTTGATACCTCGATGCGGCTGATTATTAAGGAGATTAATGCTTCACCCGTGCCGGTGGTCGTCTTTGTCTTTCCCAACGGTGGCCGTGCGGCTTCTGCCGGCGTCTTCATCACCATGGCCGCACATGTCGCGGCGATGTCACCCGGGACCAATATCGGCGCAGCGCACCCCGTCGCCATGGGTGGTGGCGAGATGGATAAGGTAATGATGGCGAAAGTTGAGAACGATGCCGTCGCCTACATCAAATCTATTGCTGAAAAGCATGGTCGCAATGCCAAGTGGGCTGAAGACGCGGTCAGGAAAAGCGTCTCTGTCACAGAAAAAGAAGCCTTGGAACTTGGGGTGATCGATTTTGTTGCTGCAGATCTTAACGAGCTTCTTGCGGCTATTGATGGTCGCGAGGTGGAAACGGCTACAGGAAAGGTTGTGTTGAAGACCAAGGACGCACATATTCAACACATTCCAATGACGTGGCGTTTCGAGTTTCTCAAGGTGCTGAGCGATCCAAACATCGCTTATATCCTCATGACCATTGGGACCATTGGCATCATTGCAGAGTTGTACAGTCCGGGGATGATCTTGCCAGGCGTGGTTGGTGCGGTGAGTCTTATTCTTGCGTTTTATTCGTTCCAGACGCTGCCTATCAATTATGCCGGGCTACTATTGATGATGCTCGGCGTCGTCCTGCTGATCCTCGAAATGCAGATGTTTAGCTACGGACTGCTGAGCATCGGTGGCATTGCTGCCATGACGCTTGGGTCGGTCATGCTAATGAGTGGTGGGGCGGAGTTTCAGCAGGTGTCTTTGAGCGTGATCTTCCCGGTGGTGTTGGTATTCGCAGGTTTCATCATGTTGATCACTGGATTGGCGGTAAAATCGTTTCGACGTAGACCGGTGACCGGGGCTGAGGCGTTGGTGGGAATGACGGCCCTCGCCAAAACCGACCTCAACCTGGAGGGCTGGGTGTGGCTCAACGGGGAACGGTGGCAAGCTACCAGCGATGTGCCGATTCAGGCTGGGCAAGAGGCCGATGTGACGGCAGTCAAGGGTTTGCATCTGTTGGTGACACAACATCAGGAGGCCAAAGAAAGGGACTCATGGACATGAGTATTTTTTCGATACCGGTCATCGTAATTGCGATGATCGTGATGATTCTATACAGCGGGATCAAGGTTCTTCGGGAGTACGAACGGGCGGTCATCTTTTTCTTGGGCAAACGTTCTAAAGCATTAATCGGTGGCAACGGTCCCGGCATCATCGTGATCATTCCTGGGATTTATCAGATGGTCAAGGTCAGCCTGAGAACCGAAACCCTTGATGTGCCCTCACAGGACATTATCACCAAGGATAATGTGACCGCGAAGGTGAATGCCGTAGTCTTTTTCCGAGTGGTCGATCCCGATAAGGCTATCCTGGAAGTCGAGAATTATCTGTATGCGACGCAGCAGATGTCCCAGACGACCCTGCGTAGCGTCCTCGGTCAGAGCCTACTGGATGACTTGCTTTCCAAACGCGAAGAGATCAATGGCGAACTTCAGCAAATTCTCGATCAGCAGACGGAACCATGGGGTGTCAAGGTGACCGCAGTGGAAGTCAAGAATGTGGACATTCCCCAAGAAATGCAACGTGCCATTGCTCGTCAGGCCGAAGCGGAACGGGAACGGCGAGCAAAGGTAATTCACGCCGATGGAGAATTCGAGGCATCACAGCGCCTTTCCGACGCGGCCGAGGTCATGAGTCGTAATCCTGCGACCCTTCAGCTTCGCTATCTCCAAACCCTGACGGAAATCTCTGTGGGTCAAAGTACCACTGTGGTGTTCCCCTTGCCCATGGATATCTTGTCTGCATTTATGCCGAAGAAGCAGCCTGAGACGTGAGGAAGACGCCTCACGAGTTCAGTCTGATACAGTGCCATCCGCAAAATGCGGTGATCGGGTAGGGGGATCTCCGCGGCTCGATGTTTGCCCCCCTCGCTTGGTTTAAACAAGGCCTCCCTGCACAACGACTCACCCCCACTCGGATTCTCTTCCTGGGATATATCCTGATCATCGGGATTGGGTCCGGGTTATTGCTGCTCCCTTTTGCGACCACGGGTGACGGTATCAGCTGGGTCGACGCTGTCTTTACGGCAACATCGGCAACCAGCATCACCGGCCTTATCGTCCTCGACACCCCACATGATTTCACGTTGTTTGGACAGTGTGTCATCCTCGGTCTGATTCAGATAGGTGGGATCGGATATATGACCATTGCTGCCCTGTTCGTGATTATTCTGGGACGCCGCATTGGCATGCAAGAACGACTTCTTCTCCAGGAAGCCTTGAACGTGATGAGTCCTGAAGGCATCTTGCGTTTTGTTCTGCAGGTGGTCAAAGTCACGTTTATCGTCGAGGGGATTGGTGCGGCGCTGTTTGCCCTTCGATTCTGGGAGGATTTCGAGCCCGCGTATGCTGTGTATTATGGCATCTTTCACTCGATCTCTGCCTTCAACAACGCAGGCTTTACCCTCTTTTCCACTAGCTTAGAAAACTATCAACTCGACGTAGCCCTCAACAGCGTGGCTATGATCCTTATCATTGCCGGCGGGATCGGGTTTCTGGTCTATGACAATGTCGTCGGCGTGATCCAAAAGCGGCATCTGCGACTGTCCGTGCATACGAAAATGGTGTTAAGTGTCACCGCCGTGTTGATTGTGATGGGGACGTTGATAGTGCTGTTATTCGAGCATGCGAATACCAGGACGCTTGGGATGTTGTCGTGGCCGGAAAAAGTTATGGTTGCTGGATTTCAAGCGGTGTCAGGGAGGACCGCGGGGTTTGGAACCGTCGATGCGTCCCTGCTTACCGACTCGACGTTGTACTTCGTGGTACTTTTAATGTTCATCGGAGGTTCTCCAGGAAGTACCGGTGGGGGAATCAAAACCACCACCTTTGGGACGATTGTGATGGCCTTGTGGACGACCATGCGCGGGTATCGAGATGTGATGGTGTTCCATCGACGCATTCCAGCCGATATTGTTGCCAAGGCATTCTACTTGGCTGGCTTGGCCATCGTTCTTGTCTCAGTGGCTACGCTTATTCTTGAATTTGTCGAGGAACAGGGTTTTTTGGACACGTTGTTCGAAGTCATCTCGGCTGCCGCAACGGTAGGGATGTCGACGGGTGACGGCGCGTCGAGGAGCCTGTCGGCCTCCTTTAGCGACGGGGGGAAATTGCTGATTGCACTCCTGATGCTGATTGGGCGAGTTGGACCGTTGGCAATCAGCATTGCAATCGTTGGCGGGTATCAGCACGCGCGGTATAGGTACGCTGAGGAGAAAGTGGTTATTGGATAGGAGGCGGGGATGAATCGGCAGATTGCTGTACTGGGATTGGGGAGGTTTGGATCGAGTGTGGTCGAGGCGTTGGTCAAACACCGGGTCGATGTGCTGGCGATCGATCACAATCCGGAAAACGTTCAAAGCATCAGTGAGATCGCGACCTATGCCGTGCAGTGTGATGCCACCGATGTCAAAGCTCTTCGTGCTGTGAATGCACAGGATGTCGACGCGGCAGTGGTCAGCATGGGTCAGGATGTTGAAGCTACGATTCTCATTGTCATGATCTTGAAGGATCTGGGAATCAAGGACATTATTGCCAAGGCCTCCACGACATTGCATGGAAAAATCTTGACCAATCTTGGTGTGAGAGAAGTCATCTACCCGGAACGCGATGCCGCCGTCCGTCTCTCACGGAGACTTGCGACGCCACGTGTGTTGCAATATCTCGAAGTATCATCGGGGTATTTTATTGAGGAGGTCAAAGTTCCTCGCACCATGGTCGGAAAGCGGCTTGGTGAGAGCAATCTTCGAAGCAAATACAAAGTAAACGTCATCGCCATCAAGCATTGGGTACAGAAGACGGTAAAGGGGCAGGCTGTGATGGAACTCGACTTCAATTTTATGCCATCGCCGGCAGACCGATTGGACGATGGCGATGTCATTGTGGTGCTTGGCAAACCAACTGATTTAGAGTGGCTCGCTGCGTTTGAATGAGCCATACCTCTGTGTTATATTTCTAGTATCCAATCTAAAGGCGCGATGGAGTTTTATGTGAAGAGCTGGCCCCTTGCCATGGCTTTCCTAGGTATTGCCGCTGTGTTGGCTCTGCTGATCGGAATCGGTATTGGGAAGCCCAGGCACGCTGCCGAGATTCCCGGCGTGTTTAAGAATGCCGATGCGGCCATTGACCGCTTTTCCTTCGTTCAGACGAACGATGGAGAAATGCAGTGGAAGGTTGAAGCTCGTCGTGCACGAATTGTGGACAACGAATCGAAGGCGGTGTTGGAAGATCTCCAGGTGACGCTCTTTAGGGAAGGGGGAACCCAGATGCTTTTAGAAGGGGATGAAGGTGTGGTGGATACCGCATCGCATAATTTCACGTTGATGAAACGCGAGGGGTCCATTCCCATCCATTTGGAGAGTGGGTACACTATCTATACAAACGAGCTGCAATGGACAGACCAGAATCAAGAGATCTCTACCGCTGCACCGGTCACGATTCACGGTGACGGGATCGAAATTACAGGCTTGGGCTTACGGGGGACACTTGGGACCGAGACCTTCACAATTACCAAGAATGTCCGCGCCGTGGTTACGAACTAGTCTCCTCTCCCTTGCTCTTCTTCTCTCCTGTGGAGTGGCGTGGGCGACGAAGGATCAAGACTCGGAGCCCATTGTCATTACGTCGCAACGTCTGGTGGTCCACAATCAGGACGATCGAGCCATTTTTGAAGGACAGGTCGTGTTGGTCCAAGGGGCCTTTCGGCTTACAGCGGATCGCATGGTGGTGTTTTTCGCGGACCAGGCTGGGTCAACCGATCCCGCAGTCCCGGCCGTCGCCGGCCGGAAAATTTCCATAATTAAAGCGGTGGGGCATGTCAAGATCGTGGACGGAGATCAATCCGCGACTGGGAAGAAGGCTGTGTTTTACGGCAAGGAGGAAAAGGTCGTTTTGACTGGCCAACCTGAGGTCTGGCAGCACGGGTATCGCGTCACCGGGAAAAAACTGACGCTCTACCTTAAAGAAGACCGCAGTGTGGTTGAGGGAGGAAGCCAGGTTGTGATTACGGATAGTGGCTCACTGACCCTCGGTGTTTCTGAAGAGGATGAGCCTTGACCTCTATGGACCGACCATGAAATCCCTTGAAGCCAAAGAACTCGAAAAAGTTATCAAAGGGAAACGTGTTGTCAGATCCGTGAGTCTGGCGGTTCAGTCGAACGAGATTGTTGGGTTATTGGGGCCCAACGGAGCCGGAAAAACAACTGTGTTTGGCATGATTGTCGGTCTGGTCAGACCGGATAGGGGGACAATCGTTTACAACGGCGAAGAGATCACAGACCTTCCTATGTATAAACGTGCACGCAAGGGCATTGCCTATCTTCCACAAGAGCCATCTGTATTTCGCAGACTTTCAGTTGAGGACAATCTGTTGGCAATTCTTGAAACGCTCAATCTCTCCACCCAGGAGTGTCAGCAACGACTTGAAAATGTCTTGGCAGAACTCTCTATCGGGCACATTCGAACGCAGAAAGCGTTCACCCTCTCTGGAGGCGAACGGCGGCGTGTCGAGATTGGACGGGCCCTTGTGATGAATCCGGATTTTCTGCTTTTGGATGAACCGTTCGCCGGGATTGATCCCATCGCGGTGAATCAACTTCAAGCAACGATCGTGCAGCTCAAATACCAAGGCATCGGGTTGTTGATAACCGACCATAATGTTCAGGAAACACTTTCGATTACCGATCGCGCCTATATATTGAATGAGGGCGAGGTAGTAGAATCGGGAACTCCAACCGATATTGTGAATAGTCCGACGGCTCGTGCCGTGTATCTCGGGGACCGCTTCCGATTCACAGGATAAGAATATTGTGGCGATGAAATTGCAGATGGACATGCGGCTGTCGCAGCGGCTTGTCATGACACCACAATTGCAACAAGCCATCAAACTGCTGCAGATGTCACGGCTGGAGTTAGAGCAAACGGTGTCTGAGCATTTGATGGAGAATCCGCTGTTGGAAGAGGTTGAGGGGGAAAGCGTGTCCACCGAAGATGACATCTCTCCGACGAGCTTGAATCCTATCGCGCAGAGTATTGATTGGCAGGGGTGGAGTGGTATCCGCCAAAGCCGCTATACGGCTCCGGAGGATTCGGTTCCCTATAATCAGCGCATAGCCACTGAAACGACACTTGAAGAACACCTCTTGTGGCAGTTGAATCTTTCCGCGTTGACTGAGGACGAGAAGTCCATTGCGCGACTCATCATCGGAAATATCGATGAACGTGGGTATTTGTGCTGTCCCCTTGAGGACATCGCGACAGACACGTCCATGTCTTCTGATCGTGTCGGAGTCGTTCTCCGGCATGTTCAAGGGTTTGATCCCCCCGGGGTTGCAGCACGTGATCTGAGAGAGTGTCTTCTCATTCAAGCGGAGAGCCTTGGTTTGACGCACTCGCTTGTCTGGACGATCATTGACCGGTATCTATCGCACTTGGAGCGAAAGAATTACAAGGCCATCACCAAGGCCGTTGGCGTTGGCCTGCACGAGATTTCCCACGCCGTGAGAATCATCGAAGGGATGGAGCCTCGCCCCGGTCGGCCGTTCTATAATGTGGATAATCAAGCCATTATTCCTGATGTCATCGTTGTCCGGTTTGAAGGAAAATGGCATGTTCTTCGCAATGACGAAGGGCTTCCACGCATTCGGA
>DTRN01000066.1 GCA_012965905.1 Nitrospirales bacterium
GGCACGCTCGCTCTCGTCCCGCGTCCGATCGTACTTTCTGCGTGGCGCGGTTCATTCCTCCAAAACCTCGCGCATGGTCGAGGAGATTGCAGATATTGATTGGATTGTCACGGCATCAGACCTTGAGGCGCTGTTGCTCGAAAGCAATCTGGTAAAGCATCATCAACCTAAATTCAACATCGTGCTTCGTGATGATAAGCAGTATCCCTACCTTCGCCTGCCCGTAAAAGATGATTTCCCACGGCTGACGGTCGTTCGGAAGGTTGAGCAAGACGGCGCACTGTATTTTGGGCCCTACGTGCCTGCCGGGGCACTTCGGGGTACCCTGCGTGTTATCCGGAAAGTGTTTCCGCTTGCAACGTGTGAACTCGATTTGAGCCAGCGCGCCGAACGTGCCTGCCTCGAGTTTGAAATCAAGCGCTGTATGGCGCCCTGTATAGGCAACCAGACTTCTGCGGAATATGGCGAAATCGTAACGCAGGTGCGGATGTTTCTTGAGGGGCGGGATCGTGAGCTGGGTGAAGCACTCAAGGCAGAAATGATCGCGGCCGCTGACCGTTGTGATTTTGAAGAAGCCGCACGAAAGCGCAATCAACTGTTCAAGGTAGAGCGGGTGTTAGAGAAGCAGCGCATTACTCAAGTTGGAATGGTTGACCAGGATGTGATTGGGATGGTTCGTGATGGAGGCTTGCTGGCGGTCCATGTCCTCTTTGTACGCGGGGGGCTTCTCATCGGGCGAAAGGAGTTTTTTTGGAACAACGTGAGGCAACAGTCCGATCATGAATGCCTTCGGTCCATCATCGAGCAGTTTTACGCGATGGATTTGGTCCCTCCCAAGGAAGTTTTGCTACCCTTTCATTTGGAGGAGCAAGCTGTCATCATCTCGTGGCTGTCTCAACGTAAAGGAGAGGCAGTACGAGTGACCGTTCCACGACGAGGTGGGAAAGTTCAGCTATTGGAGCTGGCCCGCGAGAACGCGGCGGTACGATTACAAGAGCATGTCCGGCGGAAAGCGTCAAATGCCGATGTGCTGACGGCAGTGCTGACGGAGCTTGGACTCGACACCTTGCCGACACGTATGGTTGGTGTTGATATCTCCAATATCCAAGGGGCTCAGGCGGTGGGGTCGGTGGTCGTTTTTGAGAATGGTACCTCCAAAAACTCCGAGTATCGCCGATTCAAGATTAAAGCTGTCGATGGGCCTAATGATTTTGCAATGATTGGCGAGGTGATGCAGCGATTTGGGGCACGCATTTGCAATGGGGAAGTTCCACGGCCAGACCTTATTCTGGTCGATGGTGGTCGGGGGCAATTGTCATCTGCCCAGGCTAGCTTGGCGAAACTCGGGTTGGATGAGATTGAGATCATTGGGCTGGCCAAGGCCCACGGCGAGAAGTTTGAGCGCGTCTTTATAGGAGAAACCTCTGAGGCAATCCCGCTCGATCCGCACTCGCAGGCCACTCATCTGCTGCAGCGGGTTCGCGATGAAGCCCATCGCTTCGCGCTGACCTATCATCGTAAGCTGCGCGGCAACGAGATGCTGGGCTCGAGACTGGATGAGATTGTAGGAATTGGCAAGGCACGTAAGCAGGCGTTGCTGAAACAAATTGGCTCCATTGACAGGATTCGACAGGCAACAGCGGAGGAGCTTCAACGGGTTCCAGGGATTACGATTAAGATGGCGCGAGTGATTCAGTCGGCGCTTGGACGAGATTAGACATGATTTTAGTGACAGGGGCAGCAGGATTCATTGGGGCGCATGTATCGAAACGTCTCTTGGAGCGTGGTGATACGGTGGTTGGCCTTGATAACGTGAACGACTACTATGACCCGACACTTAAGGAAGCGCGGTTAGCGTGGCTCACGCCCTTTGAGAAGTTCACGATCCATCGACAGGATCTTTCAGATCGAGCGGCGATGACGGCGTTGTTTGCATCGGGAGAGATTCGTCAGGTAGTTCATCTTGCAGCCCAGGCGGGGGTCCGTTACTCGTTGGTCAATCCTCACGCCTACACGCAAAGTAACATCGAAGGGTTTCTGAATATTCTTGAAAGCTGTAGGCATGCGAAGGTTGAGCATTTAGTGTATGCATCCTCGAGTTCGGTCTATGGTGGCAATACCGAAATGCCATTTTCCGTTCGTCATAACGTCGATCATCCAGTGTCGTTATATGCAGCGAGTAAGAAAGCCAACGAGTTGATGGCTCATACCTACGCACATCTATTCAACCTTCCCTGTTCTGGACTCAGATTTTTTACGGTGTATGGTCCGTGGGGACGACCGGATATGGCGTTGTTTATTTTTACCAAGGCGATCTTAGAGGATAAGCCGATCGATCTGTTCAATTTTGGAAAGATGAGACGGGATTTTACCTATATCGATGACATTAGCGAGGGCATCGTACACGTATTGGATAAACCGGCTGAGCCGGATTCCACCTGGTCTGGGGATGCGCCGAAGCCGGAAAGCAGTACCGCGCCCTACCGGCTTTACAATATTGGAAACCACCGTCCGGTAGAGCTGATGCGGTTTGTCGAAATTATCGAAGAGACGATCGGAAAGAAAGCCGTCAAGAACCTTCAACCGATGCAGCCAGGTGATGTTCCGGCAACCTATGCCGACGTGAAGGAATTAATGGAGCAATACTGTTTTCAACCCAACACGCCTCTGGAAACGGGCATTAAGAGATTTATCGAATGGTATCGGGAGTATTATAAGGTATGAAAGTTGGAATTCTCGGATATCCGCAGGTAGGGAAAACCACCTTATTTGCAATGCTCACCAAGCTGGAGAAAAACGTGGGCGTGTCCTCTTCGGCTGTGGAGACTTTGATGGGGGTTGCCAAGGTAAACGATCCACGTTTGTCCATCTTAACAGGAATGTTTAACCCCAAGAAAACCATTCCCGCAACCCTTGATCTTGTCGATTTAGGTGGGTTTGGGAAGAAGGAAGCATTGCGGAATGTCGATGTGCTTATACATGTCGTGCGCGCCTTTCTCGACGACGCAGTCCCGCATGCGAATGGGGAGGTCGATCCCGCACGCGATATCGCTTCCATGGAATTGGAACTCATCATATCGGACCTGGCCTGGATCGAAGATCGTCTTGCAAAAATCGACCGAGAACTGAAAAAGATGCCTAAGGCTGGGTTGGAACCGGAAAAGAAGCTGTTGGCCAGATTCCGAACGCAGCTTGAAGCCGAGCGGCCGTTGCGTGAATTAGAATTGCATGACGACGAAGTGAAACTGATTTTGGGGTACGGGTTTCTTTCATTGAAACCGATGTTGTTTGTCCTCAACGTTAGTGAAGAAGCGCTCGCGCAACCGGATGACGATAAAATTGTGGCGCAATTGGATTCGTATGTGGACAAGCCGAATACTCAGATTTTGTCCGTCTGCGCGAAAATTGAGGCCGAGTTGGCGCAACTGAGTTCTGAGGACGCGTCCCTCTTCATGACCGATCTTGGTTTAGATGAACCAGGATTAGATCGTTTGGCTCGTGAGGCATATAGGCTGCTTGGGCGCATCTCATTCTTCACGGTTGGACCTGATGAGGTTCGAGCGTGGCCGATTCGACAGGGAACATTTGCAAAACAGGCCGCCGCCGCCATCCATTCTGATATTGAGCGTGGATTCATCCGCGCGGAAGTGGTGCACTATGATGATTTTATCCAGCATGAATCGATGGCTGCATGCAAAGAGAAAGGGGTCTTTCGCCTGGAAGGAAAGGAATATCTGGTTCGAGAAGGCGATATGATCAATTTTCGCTTCAATGTGTAGGGTCGTGTCCCTAGTGGAAATGTCTGAGGCCTTCCAGCATTACAAGGAGTCACCGTGAAAAAGAGTGGTTCTGTCAAAACAGATGATACTGTGGTGATGGATCGGGCAGCCATGCGCGAAGTCCTTGACCGCATTGCGGCCGCCATTGTCGAGAATCACAAGGATGATGATATGATGGCACTTGTTGGGATTCGGACCGGGGGCATCCATATTGCCAGACGGCTGGTTGCGAACATTCAAGAGCACCTCGGCCGTGAGGTGCCTCTTGGGACGCTCGACATCAATCTCTACCGTGAC
>DTRN01000067.1 GCA_012965905.1 Nitrospirales bacterium
CGTTACCAGCAGACTGTTCAACGAGCACGTGATGGCCATCGCCGACGAGCATGCCTACCCCTTCGGGAGTGATCCCGACACGATATTCATCAATTTTTCGCTCTTTGGGGATGCCAATAATCATTCGGCTGAGGGGTTTAGGTTGAAGGTAGTGGGAGGCTCACTGACGTGCACAGTCAATGTCTTCGAGAATGCGTTCGGCTATAGCCCTGGGATCGTGAGCGTTTCTGATGGGTCGCCCAACGACCAGATAGTCCGCTCCGTTTGTGACGGCCTCAGCCGGAGTTGCAATGCGTTTTTGATCATCGTGATCGACGCCTAGTGGACGAATCCCTGGACACACGATGATGGGATCGTCTCCCACCTGCTCGCGCAACATCGCCACACTATCACCCGAGCAAATCAAGCCATCGCTTCCATAGTCAAGACTATATTTCGCTTTCCACACGATAAAATCGTCAAGTGTGTGTTGTGGTCTGTCGGGACCTATCATATCGAGTGCTCGCAGGTCCTGTTCATTGAGGCTGGTGAGAACCGTGACGGAAAGGAGTTGTAAACGTGAGTCCCCCTTTGCCTCCTTCGCAACCTGCAGGGTCGTTCCCGTTGCATTCATCGTTACGAAGCGAACGCCCGTGTTAGCCGCATAGGCGACTGTCCGTTTGATTTGGTCTGGGATATCGTCCGGGATCTTGAGGTCGAGGAACACTCTATGCCCACGCTGCATGATCTCAGACACCACTGCGGGACCCTCCGCCAGAAATAAGGCCCAGCCAACCTTGTAGAACGAGACCAGCCCATCAAGTGTCTCAATGAGCTGAAATGCCTCGTCCTTCTTCGTCACATCAAGAGCGACGATCAGACGATCTTGTGACGAAATCAGCGTGCGAGCCATGGTAGCGTGTGGAAGTTAGGAGTCAACGTATGCATCCGCGTTTTGACACGTTATAACACAGCGAGGATGAAACCTCACACGGAATGGTCACTCGCCAGAAGCATGGCGGATGGTGTTTCAAGAATAAATCAGTCGTAGGGTGCGCGTGTCGTTTAACCCCTTTCCAGTTTAGAGCACTCTTTCCATATCCATAAATTTGTGTTTACTCGTGGAGGGATGGTTATGGCTACGATTCTCAGCTTTTGCGAAGGGTTCCCGGAAACGGAGTTCCTTCCTGGCGATGTATTGCTCGGTGAAGGGGAAAACACAGGACTCCCGTATATTCTTATTGAGGGTGAAGCCGAAGTCTTAAAAGTGGATTTCTCGGTATCGACCGTCTCTGAACCGGGCGCCATGTTCGGCGAGATGGCGATCTTGCTGGACATCCCGCACACGGCTACTGTCACGCCTGCACCGCCTGTCGCGTAGCAGTCATTGAGCGCGGAAGCGATTTCCTGCAATCCAATACCGCGATCGCCTACCAACTCGCGAGGTATCTGGCGAAACTGGATATGGTTCGACCAGCTCCCTCGTTGATTTAAGCCAGAAACTGGGCGAGGTGAATGAAGCTCTCGCGACGGCAATACAGCACCAGTGAGACTTTGCGGTGGCGCGCCTGGCAGGAATCGAACCTGCGACAACCGGATTAGAAGTCCGATGCTCTATCCTACTGAGCTACAGGCGCCCCCTCGTGGCCGTCAGATGTAACCCAAGCGCGGCAGCAGGTCAAGGGGCAAAAGTTTTTCAGTGACAAGAAGGGCCGTGGGGCATTTGCCCCACGGCCCTCGATACATTCGACGTTCGCCTCTGACTACTTAAACCCCAATCGTATCGACGAGCGAGATTTTCCCGCGCACTTCGCCAGGACCATTGGCATCGGTATGCACATTGAGATACGCGCCGTCAGCCCGCAGGATGGCCGCAAGGTCGGCGATGGTCATGCCTGCTAACGAATTGATGAGATTCTCAGCTCGCACCGTTCCCTTGCTCTTGTCATCGCCTCGCTTAATCAACCCTTTGACGTCGCCGGTGGGATCGCCAAGCGGAAAGAGGAATGCCACCGGCGCGCTACTCTCCTGTGCACTCCCCGCATGAATATGAGCCTGGGTGACCCCCGTAATGTTAAAGCACTGCAGTTTATATTTCACCTCGGTCATGGGAACCAGTTCGAGATAAAGCTGACAGGTTCCATCTGTCTCGATCCCGCCGACCGGATTTGTTACTTCCTGGCTTCCGGTCGCGCTGGCAAAGGCCACATGATCAGCCCAGGCCTGTGAAGCAGAAAATGCAAACACCAATCCTATTGTGAGAATCATTACCTTGAACTTCTTCATCGTTGCTCTCCTTTCGTCATCGCTTTGCATACAAGGCCCATCGCAGTGATAGAAAAGTATATGCTCGGCCATAGTGACAACAGCAAGCCTATTGTCTGTTGATGGTATGTTGCGGTTCGTCCAGGATTGAGGCTGACGGAGTGCTGTGTTAAGGTCCAGCCAGGGTACGCGGAAGGGAGTACATCGTGGAATATCGAGTTTTAGGGAAAACCGACCTCAAGGTTTCCATCTTGTGTTTAGGAACCATGCAATTCGGGTGGACGGCTGATGAAAATACGTCGCATGCGATTCTCGACGCATTTGTGGACGCGGGAGGGAATTTTATCGATACGGCGAATGTCTACAGCAGGTGGTCACCCGACAGCTATGCAGGAAAGTCCGAGGAGATCATCGGGCGTTGGCTGGAAAGGCGAGGAAATCGAAATAATATTATATTGGCTACCAAGGTTCACGCCCGCATGTGGGACGGACCGGATGGTGATGGTCTCAGCCGTGCCCATATCCTGAAAGCCGTTGACGGAAGCCTCGCCCGCCTCAAGACTGACTATATTGATCTCTATCAGACTCACGATACTGACCCCGCAATCGCTCATGAAGAAACTCTCGGCGCGATGGATACCCTGGTCACACAAGGAAAGGTCAGATGCGCCGGATGCTCGAATTATGCCGCCAAAGATCTCAAACAGGCACTCTCAGCAAGCCGTAACGAGGGCGTCATACGGCTCGAAAGCCTTCAGCCGTATTACAATCTTGCAGACAACTCGGAATGTGGCCCTGACCTTCTCGAGTTGTGCCAGAAAGAACAGATTGGGATCATGCCGTATTCTCCATTGGCAATGGGATTCCTGACGGGAAAGTACAAGCAGGGAGAAACCCTTCCGGATTCAATACGAATCGAGACGGTGAAGAAGAAGTTTCTGAACCCCCGCGGGTTCGAGATTCTCAATGAGGTTCTTGCAGTTGCAACGGATCGTCATGTCCCGCCGGCAACCGTTGCCCTCGCCTGGCTGCTGAGCAATCCAGCCATCACCTCGCCAATCATCGGTGCCAATACCCTTGACCAGCTTGCGGAAAGCATTCCTGCAGGGATGTTTAAGCTAACGGATGAAGAAGTACAGAGACTGAGCACAGTCGCTGGGCAGTAGTACATGCCAACCCAGCCTTCGTATTTCTGACAGCCTAGAACGCTGTTTTTACGAACACCCCGCGCTTGCTTCGTAGCAATTGTCACATCGCAGGCAGGTTCCGGTTCTGACCAATCTAAAGAGTCGACAGTTAGGGCAAGGGTCGCCTTCGTATCCTTTCATGCGTGCCACTCGCAGCTCGGTGGCCGTCACGGTCTTCTGCACAACCTCCAACACCTGGTGTACATCACCATTGCCGTTGTTGCCATGACCGTTTTCGTTCCCATTGCCTGATCGTCTCCGTGCTGGAAAGAGATCTGTGCTGATAGCCGCATCAGCAAGTTCATGTTCATCTGGGGAGACTTCATCGAGACATTCCGGATCTTTCTTTACGGAATCCCCTCGGAGATCCTCTTCAACCACTTGCGCGAGGTCGTCCCGTCCAAGATAGGTAATTGCCAATTCACGGAAGATGTAATCGATAATCGACGTACTCATTTTAATGCGGTCGTTCATTCCCACCGGTCCATTGGGCTCAAACCGTGTGAACACGAAGGCGTCGACAAAACGTTCCAGTGGTACACCGTGCTGGAGTCCCAGTGACACCGCAATGGCAAAACAATTCATCAGGCTTCTGAACGCGGCCCCTTCTTTATGCAT
>DTRN01000068.1 GCA_012965905.1 Nitrospirales bacterium
CACCGGATTCTCGGCTAAGGGTTGTGAAGCAAGCCGCGCAGATTTGGTTTGGCCACATCCACTAAGAACAATCAACGCAACCGCGCACATTAGGATATGTAGCTTCATCTTCCCCCCCCTTTCGTCGACACAGTGAGATGTGGGTTGTAAGCCCTCGGACGCCAATTTTACGCCGTTCCTACAATAAGAGCCATCTACTCTCAGAACGGTTCATCCGACTCGGTTTACATTCATGTGGAAAAAATCAGATGATGCAAGAACTGCCATCGACGAATAATTCGCCATGATCAAAACGTTCAGAAAAGTGATTGGCTCCACACTTGTCAGCATGCTACTGCTCACAACTCCCATGGCCTCTGTCGGGCACGCCCACCCTGCAATGATCAAGAAGATGCTGGCGGCACATGCGCTGTGGTTGGGCACGCATGGTCTGGCAGGGAAACGCGCGAATTTCAGGGAAATGGACCTAAGCAGTCACAACATGATCCACGTCGAGTTGGCATTTGCAGAATTGCGCATTTCCAATCTCAGCGACATCGATCTTCGCTGGGCAAACTTATGCAATGCCATTCTCAGCGGATCCAATTTCTCTGGAGCCGATTTGGGCGAAGCAGATCTCAGTGGGGCGACACTAACCAACGCTTATTTGAATGGCACTGATCTGACAGGGGCGAATCTCAAAGGCGCGTCTCTTGCCATGGCCGACCTGAGCGGAGCGTTGCTTCGCTTCGCCGATTTAACCAACGCCGACCTGAGCGGAGCCGATCTTCGAGAAGTGGATTTGACCGGCGCGATCTTAAACGGCACCAAGCTTCAAAGTGCCAGGCGCCTAACCATCCCCATGCTCTCTAAAGCCAAAACCTTGCGCGGCAGCAACCTTGACCCACAGCTCAAGCGAACACTCCAGGACCTCGCACCCCATTTGTTCGAACCGTCTGAATAAGGCATGGAGATTTCGTACACCGCGACCTGTTTAATTGTGCTGCAGTGGAATGAGAAAACGATTTTCGAACGGCGAAGTGTAGTCCATGCCCAACTTTTGAAACGCTCTTTGCGGAATTCCTATATCCGCGAGCCATAAATCTCCGGTCGTTTCCGGATGCAGTCCGGTTTTTGGCAGGGCTAGTGTGACGGTTCGTGTTGCGTTGATGAATTGCCCTGGGGTTTCTCCGGTTGCTGCATCGACTCCGGAGGGAATATCCAGTGATAACACCGGCGCATCGTTTTCATTCGCCCATTGAATCAGCTCAGCGGTTTTGCCGGTCGGCGCACCGTGAAGACTGTATCCAACCAGCGCATCGATGATGAGGCTTGGTTTTACATGTGCTAGCTGCTCCAGCTCACATTCTTTCCCATGCGTCGATCCAAATATCTTTCGTTGATAGGCAGGAACATCTCCAAGTTTTTCAGGAGTACTTAAACAAAGATAAACGTCAATCCCTTGACTGCGGTTTGCAAGATGCCGTGCGGCGCAAATCCCTCCTCCGCCATTCCCACCTGAGCCGGCCAACACCATAACCGTTGCATGTTTCCATTGCGTACCGAGCATTTCGAGCGCGGCCAATGCACAACTCCGTCCGGCATTTTCCATCATTTGATAGAGGTTAGGACCCGTTTCTTCAATCGCAATGCGATCGAGTTCCTTCATTTGCGTTCGTGTCACCGTAGGTACATACATTCCAGTGTCTGACCTATATTGTTTCATGAAAAAACTTCTTTCAGAATACGCGGAATATTGGTTGACGATTCATGCCGTTGATTGTACCATCGTCCAAACACGTGATCCGATCGATTGCACGAATGGCCTTCAAAAACATGAAGCTTGTTTCATGAGTTGGAAGGCAAGCATGACGCATGTTGGCATGGCATTCGTGGCACTGTTTCTCACCGTCGGAAGCCTCCTACTCGTCGATTCATTTACCCTCGGCCAAAATACAGTCAACGAAGAAAATTACGCGCTCTATCCCTCTGTCCCTCGGCTTCCGGATACCATAACCTTTGCCGGGGAACCGGTAGACCTCTCCGTCAATTTTATCCGCGAGCGGGTTGAGCGGGAATTTTACGATTTCCTCGAATCTGCAGACAGCATCATTGTCGCGAAGCGAACCGGGCGATGTTTTCCTCCAGTTGAGAAAATGCTGGCTGACGCAGGTATGCCGGATGATCTGAAATACATCCTTGTGGTGGAAAGCAAGTGCATTGAAAATGCCGTGTCAGGCGCGAACGCGGTGGGACCGTGGCAATTCATCCGCTCGACCGGACGCAACTACTCGCTGACGATTAATCGATGGAAAGATGAGCGGCGCGATCTTCATCTGGCCACACACGCCGCAATCAAGTTCTTGCGAACCCTGCGCGAGAAGAAGTTTGAAAGCTGGCCGTTGTCACTCGCCGCGTACAACACCGGCGGGACGCGCATTCGCAAAGCGATGCGAGACCAGACGTCTCAAGATTATTGGGACTTGTACCTGTCGAGAGAAACCATGCGGTACGTCCCACGTATTCTTGCGGCCAAGGAAATCTTTTCACATCCTGTGAAGTACTTTGGACTCGGCCCAGAGGACCTTTGGAAGCCGATCCCGTTCCAGCACGTCACGGTTAACGTCACCACGAAACGAAAAGCCCTCTCCGCTATCGCGAAAGATCACGGCACCCATCTCCTGTACGTGAAACAGCTTAATCCCGAGCTCCGTCGAGCCTACCTTCCACGCGGAACGCACAAGATTCGAATTCCGTCTTCGCAGCCCAGCGAAATCTAGAATTCGGGGCTTCGTCGTCCCGTTACAATTGCCGCCGTTCCCATACTCAGCGATTCGGTACGAATGTCCGTAAAGCCGTTCTGTTGCATCGCGTTGCGGAGATCGGCAACCCAGGTAGTGTCGCGAACCAATTTTGGCAAGCCGCGAAACGCCGCACGCCACTGGCGAAGCTGCCTACAGGGCATCAATTGCAGCATTGGGAAGTAAAGCTCCCATACCAGCGCAATGAGCGGGTTGGTGGGATATGTAAACTCGTGCATCAGTAACAAGCCGCCGGGTTTCAACATCGACGCGGCGTTGGCAGTCAACACGTCGAGATCCGCATACTTCGCCAAATAGGACGAGACAATCGCATCACATGGCTCCACCTGCCTGAAATCTTCTGCAGCCGAATGCACAAATTGAACGTCTGATCGGCCAATCGCGGTTGCCCTCTGCTTCGCAATGTCTAAATATGCGGCGGTGAGGTCAACCCCAATCAGCGCACATTTCGGATGCCGCTCTGCAATCGCAAAGGTTAGGATTCCAGTTCCACAGGCAAGGTCAAGAACGCGGGCTGGGGTCGAAAGACACTGAATGATCCGCTCCTTCCATAACCGATCGTTGCCCAACGTGGTGAGGCGAACCACATCATCATAGGAGGAGGCATTTCCAGCAAAAAACTCATGTGCGAGATTGATATGAGCAGTTGCCATAATCTGACTCTGGTCCAACAAGAAAATTGAGGCTGTTGAAAACGGCCGCAGCAAGCGATGAGGCGAATCGTACTATACTGTACGTTGAGCCGATAGAGCGAAGCGAGAACGCCGCTGGCGGCCGTTTTCAACAGCCTCTACTGGCGGGGAGCGAAAGAGGGGATACCCGACTCATCAAACCGTGTTTTGACGGCTTGCATCATCTCGGGCGTGACTTCGGAATGACCGTGTTCACGAGCATACTTCTCTACACTTTTAATGACCATGCCTCTGGCAAACGAGGGAACCTTGTCTAAGCGCTCTTGGGCGGTTTGGGTCCAGGTGAGTTCATAGGCCGGCTCGGACCCAAACGCGGTCACGTGTGGAAACTGAATCATTTCGCCCCCATATTGGCCAGGTTGGTACGTGCATGAGGGGTCTTCGGCCAAATAATCGTCGTTGATCGCATACGCACGGGCGCGACATCCGCCGCAAACGTCCCGAAACTCGCATTCCCCACAGCGCCCGCCGAGCAGCGAGCGGTCCCGGAGCAGGTGGCTTCGGCCGCTGCCCTTAGGG
>DTRN01000069.1 GCA_012965905.1 Nitrospirales bacterium
TCGCCGTGTGTTATTTCAGCTTGCCAGCGTAGATTTTCATGATGGTGTCGAGGAACTTGAGGGCGGTGCGTTTTGGTCGTTGAAATGCGTTTCGGCCGATGATTGAGCCGTAACCTCCGCCGGCTCTTATGGCTCTGACTTCGTCGTAGATCTTTTTGTCTTCGCCTTTCGCTCCCCCGGAGAAGATGACGATCCTTCGGCCGTCGAACGTACTCTGGACCACGTGTAGAACTCGTTGAGCTGCCGTTGCGATCGGCACCTTTTTGGACGTGTATACTTTCTTCGCCTCTGACTGCTCTATATGTGATGACGGCATTTTCACTTTGACAATGTGTGCTCCGAGTTGGGCGGCAATCTGTGCGGCATAGGCAACGACATCAATTGCCGTTTCGCCTTCCTTGCTGATCCCTGCCCCGCGTGGATAAGACCAGACCACCACAGCGAGGCCGTAAGATTTCGCTTCCTCGGCTATTTCGCGCAGGTCTTCATACATGTCCTTGGAATGCGCTGATCCTGGATAAATGGTATACCCGACGGCTGCGCATCCAAGACGTAACGCATCGTCGACACTGGCTGTGACGGAGGAACAGGGGTCTTTGGTTGAATAGAGGCTTTCACTATTGTTCAGTTTCAGAATGAGAGGGATCTCACCCGCAAAGTCCGCAGCTCCGGCTTCCAGAAATCCCAACGGCGCGGCATAGGCGTTGCAGCCTGCCGCAATTCCAAATTCAAAGTGGTAGTGCGGGTTGTATCCGGGAGGGTTGGGCGCAAAGGATCGTGCCGGGCCATGTTCGAAGCCTTGGTCAACCGGAAGGATGACCAGCTTTCCAGTCCCGCCGAGGGTCCCATGGTTGAGCAAACGTGCCAGGTTGGTCAGGACCCCTGGGCTGGCACCTTGATAATAGCCGAGAATTTCACGAATACGAGCGTTCACTGCCTGTCCTCCTTTCCGTCCCGCATGAATGTCTCTGCCAACGATACGTCATCGTGACTTCCGATAAAGATGGGCGTACGTTGGTGTATCGCGGTGGGTTGGATATTGAGAATACGTTCCGTACCGGTACTGGCGCTTCCTCCCGCTTGCTCCACGACATACCCCATGGGCGCTGATTCGTAGAGGAGCCTGATTTTCCCTTCGGGTTTTTCTGCTTCGCCGGGATAGAGGTAGATGCCCCCGGTCAATAGCGTTCGATGCACGTCGGCGACGAGCGCCCCGATATAGCGACTTGAATAGGGTCTGCCGTCATCAGGGGCATGTTCACGAAGGTGATCGATAAATCGTTGTGTCGGGGATATCCACTTCTGATAATGTCCTTCGTTGACGCTATACACGTTTCCGCGAGTAGGAATCTTCATGTTCTCGTGTGACAACAGAAATTCCCCAATATCGGGATCGAGGGTGAATCCATGAACGCCTTTTCCACAGGAATAGACCAACATGGTACTTGAACCATACAGGATGTATCCTGCAGCGGCTTGATCGAGTCCTTTTCTCAAAAGATCGGTGTTTGTTGGTCGGGAAGCTCCGTCATTGATACGATGGATTGAAAAAATTGATCCGACGGGGCCGTTCACGTCGATATTCGACGATCCATCTAAGGGATCAAGATAAACGATATATCTTCCCGACGGCTGATTTTCCGGGAATGCAACGGGATCTTCATCTTCCTCAGTGACCATGGCGATAACCTGGGCGCCGTGTTGAAATGCTTGCTTAAACGCATCGTTGGCGTAGATGTCCATCTTTTTGACGACTTCGCCCTGGACATTGACGTCGCCTGTCACCCCAAGGACATTTGCCAGGCCCGCTCGACTCATTTTCCGAGAAATCATTTTCCCTGCACGGCTGATCTGTGAGAGAAGCGTGGTGAATTCATCTGTGGCTTCAGGATGGTCTTGCTGTTCTTCTAGAAGAAAGCGGATAAGCGGTGTGCCGATGTTTCCCATATGTGAATGCCTTTCCTACACCAACTGGCTGGCGTGGTGCGCTGCTCCGAGCAAGGCGGACTTGGGATTGAGTATGAGCTTGACTGGAATATTGGCGAGGATGCTTTGGTAGCGTCCTTTTGCGATAAACCTATCCATAAACCCGCCATCTTGAAGATAGGGGAGAATCTTTGGTCCGATACCTCCGCCGATGTACACCCCGCCGGTTGCCATCACTTTGAGTGCGAGATTTCCCGCTTCCGCTCCATAGAGATGGACGAACAAGCGCATCGCTGCAACGCAGGGTTCAAAGGTGTGGTCGAGCGCGCTTCGCGTAATCACCACCCCGGCATTTTCAGATTTCAGTTGTGTGGTCAACCAGTCTGGTTCGGTAGCTTTCTGGTCTGCAAGCACGAACCGGTAGAGATTGGCGAGCCCCATGCCGGATACAACGCGCTCCCAACTCACGTGGCCGAGTTCGTTTCGAAGAAACTGCAGCAGTCGAATTTCTTCATCTGTATCGGGTGCAAAGTCACAATGTCCCCCTTCTGAGGCGGAAGGATGAAAACGGGTCCCATCATAGAAAATAAGCGCTTGGCCAAGACCGGTTCCTGCGGCGATGAGTGCGCGATTCCCCGTAGGGTCAGCGTTGCCTTCATTGAGAGTGTGGAGTTCGTCTTGGGGTAGCCGTTCAATGCTATTGGCCATCGCTTCCAAGTCATTGAGGAGCGCGACTGATTGTATCCCAAGCACGCGTGCGAGTTTCTGCGAATCAATAATCCAGGGAAGGTTGGTTGCTTCGCAACGGCCGTTGACTACCGGGCCGGCCACACCGAAACAGACTCCGGAAAGGTCGAGTGCTCGCGATCCAACCGCGGTATGGACGACGGCTTCGAGGCCATCGTAGTCACGACTGGGGAATGACCACTCTTCGACCGTGGTCAGACGGTCTCCATCTGGATTCATCAGGGCTAGGAGGGTCTTGGTGCCCCCGACGTCGCCAGCCAGAATCATTTTGTAAGCGACGCTGCAGCTGATTTCTCAATCAGCCAGAGCTGAAATCCTCGTTTTTGGCGCACGAGTTGGGCAGGAAACTCTTCGGGGTTACTCTGTCCTTCGAGAACTTGGCGTAAGGCCTCTGCCTTATCTTCACCGGCAACAAGGAAGAGAATATTTTTGGATTCATTGATAACGGGAAAGGTCATGGTAATGCGCCAGTCTTCTGTTTCGGGAATGTTGTTGGCTGTCGCCATCCGCTTGGTAACCTGAAGGGCCTCGCTATGAGGAAACAGTGAGGCAGTATGGCCATCCGCTCCTATGCCTAGAAACATGAGGTCAAACACGGGGAGCTCGCCTGGAGCCAAATTGAACACCTTCATGATGGTCAATTCATACTGTGCGGCGATGGACGGAGGATCTGGTTTTTCCGTCATGATCCTGTGGATGTTGCCGGGTGGAATGGGAACATTGGAAAGGAGACTATCCGAGGCCATTTTATAATTGCTGCCGTCGTGGTCCGGCGGAATATGGCGCTCATCTCCAAAAAACCAATAGGTGGATTCCCAGGGAATACGAGACGCGAACTCTTCCGTGGCCAGGCGCTCGTACAGTTTCCGCGGTGTATTTCCTCCTGAGAGCGTGATCATGCATTTGTTTCGCTCTTTGACCGCGCGTTTGATGATTTCGGCGACGTGGCATGCTCCTCGCACACTCATTTCGTCGAGGTCTGCAACGATAATGCGTTCACTCATGCTTGAATTCTCACAATTTCCGCCACTTGCGTAAGTCTTTTCTGATCAGATCGTCGGACTCATCCGGCCCCCAGCTCCCCGATTGATATTGCGGGATTTGCGGGCGTGGAATGGCGTTCCATGCATTCAGAATGCGAGTCACCAGGTCCCACGCGTGTTCGATTTCGTCGCGTCGTGCAAACAGGGTTGAATCACCGATCAGGCAATCGAATAACAATCGCTCGTACGCTTCAGGCTGCGCATCTTGGAATGACGTCTCGTACAGAAAATCCATTTGGACCGGATCGATCTGAATGGCCGTGCCGGGGGCTTTACTTCCGAACCCGAGAGAAATGCCCTCGTTGGGCTGAATGCGTAACGCCAACACGTTGGGTTCAAGCGTGTGACATCCAGCAGATCGGAATAGGGCATAGGGGGCTTGCTTAAAGTAAATGGCAACCTCGGTCACGCGTTTCGCAAGCCGTTTGCCCACGCGCAAGTAGAACGGGACTCCTGCCCATCGCCAGTTGTCGATATCCAGACGCATGGCCACGAAACTATCGGTCGTTGACTTGGCATTCACGCCTGGTTCTTTGCGATATCCAACCACGTCGTCGCCGTTGATGTGTCCGGTCCCGTACTGCGCTCGAACGACATGTTCGTTTACATCGGATTGCGAATAGGGACGGATCGCGTGGAGGACTTTGACCTTTTCGTCGCGGATGGCATTGGCTTCGAACGCTGCAGGTGGCTCCATGGCAATGAGTGTGAGGAGCTGCAAGACGTGGCTTTGGATCATGTCTCGAAGGATGCCGGCTTCTTCGAAGTAGCCTCCGCGCCCTTCGACGCCGAGCTGTTCCGCAACCGTGATCTGAACGTGGTCGATATAGTGATTGTTCCAAAGCGGTTCGAAAATTCCGTTGCTCATCCGGAAGACCAGAATATTCTGAACCGTTTCTTTCCCAAGATAGTGATCGATTCGGTAGATCTGATCTTCGTTGAAGACGGCGCCAATGGAATTATTCAGCGTCCCCGCCGTTTCGAAGTCTTGACCGAACGGTTTCTCAACAATGATTCTGGTCCATCCATCTCCAGTGGCGTTCTTGGTGACGAGGGCGGCTTCCCCAAGGCGTCGAATAATGACCTGGAAGACGCTCGGAGGTGTGGCGAGGTAAAAAAGACGGTTGCTCGGACCCGTGTTTTCCGAGGTAAGCGAGTCTAAGAATTTCAGAAGGGCAGTATAATCGTCAGCATTCACGAAATTGCCTTTGTGATAGTAGACACGACCGGCGAATGTTTCCCAAGGGTACTTTCCGCTTTCTCCTGCCTCAGCCTTGAATCGCGAATGTTGCCCGATCGCCTCACCCAGTTCTGTCCTGAACTGCTCATGGCCTTTCTCTTTTCGCGCGAAGCCGACAATCGTCACATCATCAGTCAGGAGGTTTTCGCAGCTCAACGCATAGAGTGCTGGAAGCAGCTTGCGTTGGGTGAGGTCGCCGGAGGCGCCGAAAATCACGATCTGGGTATGAGATGGCATGGTGAGACCATTATGAGCCTGAGGCGGTCATGAGCGGAGAAGGCCGCAGCTCAGAACATGCAGTAAGATACAACCGTTCTGTTGCCTCGATCATATGATCAAGACTGTAGCTTTTCTCGACCAGGCGCCTGCCGTTGATTCCCATTTGCTTGCTCGTGTCTGCGTTCTTGATGACGCGTTCAACACTGTGTGCTAAGGCGAGTGCATCTGCCGGAGGGACTAGTAGCCCGGTATGTCCATGGACTACTACTTCTTTGGTTCCTCCTGTATCGGTTGCCACTACCGGTTTCTCCAGTCCTAACGCTTGGAGGATGACCTGTGAAATGCCTTCACCTCCGGTGGTGGGGAGAACCAGAACATCGAGGGCGGAAAGGATTTGAGGGACATCTTTACGATATCCGAGCAAGTGCACGCGATTTTCTAATCCCAGCTCACAAATACGTGCGCGAAGCTTTTCCTCAATCGGCCCGTCTCCAGCAATACAAAACCAGCAATTTTTGACTGACTGAAGGAGGTGTTTGGCGGCTTCGACAAAGTAGAATGCGCCTTTCTCGAAGCGAAGAAAGCCGACCATGCCCACCAGCACCGCGTCTGGAGGGAGGGAGAGTTCTTCGCGAAGGTGGGAATTCTGGCTACCACTTTGCAGCTTATGAAGATCGACGCCGGTGGGAATGGAACACATGCGTGTTTGGTCAAAGCCGTTTCGAACATGCATCGCGTGTCGAATAGTCTCGCCTGTCGTAATGATGCGATCCGTCAGCTTCTCGTAGAGCAACTGACTCAGCCAACCGGTCGAGATTGGTGTGGCTTTGTGTCTGGTCCGAATTAGGATGGGGCGTCGTGGTGACAAGCGGGCTGCAATGCCAGCGATCCATGTATCGGTTGATCCATGGGTGTGAACGATATCAGGAGAAAATTGCCCTATCAGGGTGTACAGTTTTCGAATGCCGCTAGGCAGTGTCCAGCGATTCATATGAACGGGTTCCACCGCAAGTCCGGCGTTTCGCGCCAGGCATTCCATCCGACTACCTACCTGAGTCACAAGCAGAACGTCATGCCCTCTTCGAGCCATGCTCTCAGACTCTGCAATGGTTCTGAACTCTTGTCCCCCTAACCCTCCAGAGCTCTCGGTATGCATAATTCTCATGGCATGGCGTGCGATTGGGCTGCGTATCAAACCATCGAATCTTACCAAATCTTGATCAATACCGTAACCAATATTATGGTGTGGAGGCAGGGGGCAGCAACAAATCCAAGAATGTGGTGGGTCTATCTGAGTGCGTTGATGATGTCGTGACCTACCTTACCGTCAACTGGCATTCCATGTTGCTTTTGGAAGGCTCTGACAGCACGGTCGGTTTGCTTGCCGAAGATACCGTCAATGCGATTCGACGGAAAACTGAGGGCGCGTTGCAGAGCGGTGGCATCGTCTCCGCGCATGAGCGGCGTCGTCAGAAATAAGATGCGCGGAGGACGGCTTTGCTGTCGTACGGGCTGCTGTTCGAGCGCGTCACGCTGCTGGTCAATGACCTGTGTTAGTGCATCTATTTTTCGCTCCAACATCTGTATGCGGTCGGGTTCAATGTTGGTGACGTGATCCGCGACAGCGCCAGACGTATCCTCTCGTTCCACGATCTGTGTCTGCACGACGGGTAGAGTCATTGGCTCTATCGGTTCTGGAGAGGAGGCTTGCGTATGCATTGTCATTCTCGCTGTGAGCGGAGTTACCGAGGACGGGATAGAGGCGTAATCGATAATAATCTCTTTCTTCCCGTTTCCGAAGAATTCATTCCCGAAGCCAATGAAATAGTCCTTCTCTGTAAAACTCAGATCATACTCCTGTTGGCGTATCGGTCCGCAGAGCGAACTCAGACTATTATCAGTGGCAATGAGTTGAAAGCAGTTGAGGATGAGATGGAGCGTGTTTGCCTTGACGAACATCTCTCCCGACGTGATCTCTTGCCGGCTGCCGACTGGGTTGATTAATGCAAAGATGACATGCTCCTCAGGCGTGGCTTGCAGAAAAGCCTCTCGGATTTGGGGTGCGAATACCGTAATGTCGTGTTCGGAAAAAACCTCTATCTGTTTGGCAGACCCAGAAATCGCGCGCTGCAACATTGCACGATATTCTTGAGTACGTGTTGAGTCGAGGATTGTGTGGAGCCGGTCTGTCCTGATATCGATCGGGTGTGTATGGCGGTCAGGGTCATCCGGCCCCCCAATGTCCCGATCGAGATCTATGCGTACGAGGTGCGTGCTGTTCTGAAAGATAATTTGAGGGGGTGTCTTGACCCCGGCGCATCCGCTGACGAGAAGAATGGTGGGGATGGCAACGAATGTTCCTAAACGAGATAGCTTCACAGCTCCTTGAGCCTTCCCACCGCCTCCGTGGATGATTGAAGACCTTTGCTCTCTAAAACCGTAGTGAGTTCCTGTTCAAGTCGGGCGAACATTTGCGTACCTTCTTCGACGAATGCGGTACCAATCTGCACTGCTGATGCGCCTGCCAGTAGGTGTTCATAGATATCCTGTCCGGTCTCAATGCCACCCACGCCGATGATCGGAATGCGACCTTGGAATCGCAGGGCAAAAGCTCGAACATTTGCCAGTGCGACCGGCTTGATGATGGCTCCACCCAATCCTCCAAAGCCCCCTTTTGGCTTGATCACGACGGCGTCTGTTTCAGGATCAATGACCAGGCCGTTGCCGATTGAGTTGATGACGGATATGAAGTCAACTCGGCATTGCTCAAGGATTGATGCCATGTGGTCGTGGTGAACGGGATCGAAGTACGGAGGAAGTTTCGTGCCCATCGGACGATTCACCACTTTTCGAATCCTGGTGAGGAGTTGCTCCGCTGCGTCAAAATCGTATGCGATCTGCGGATGTCCCTCAATATTAGGGCAGGAGAGGTTGATTTCCATCAGATCGGGCTTGACAGCATCAATGGCCGTGGCAATGTCGACGAACTCATCGGGGCTGAATCCCGCGACACTCGCAATCACCGGTTTGTTGAATTCTTTCAGGCGAGGAATCAGGTCGACATATGCCTGATGTCCAAGATTCGGCAACCCCATCGAATTGATCGAGCCATGTGGAAACGCGACATATCGGGGGCTTGGGTTGCCGTCTCGTGCATCGCGTGTCATCGACTTGGTCACGATGGCTCCGGTGCGGGAGTTCCCAATCGCCTCAAGCTCTTCAGCGGTCACACAGCGAGCGCCGGCGGCATTCATGATGCAGGTCGGGAAGGTGATGCCGGCAATGCTAGCAGTAAGGTTCATGAAGAGAGTCGTCCATCGATCATGGTGACGGTTCGGTCAGCCATTGCTGCGGCTTCGTGGCTGTGCGTGACCATCACCACCGTCTGTCCGGATTTTTTTGTGAGAGCCCGCATCAAGTCAACAATTTCTCGACCGCGTGTCGTATCAAGGTTGCCGGTGGGTTCGTCTGCGAGCAGGATATCAGGTTCGTGCACCATCGCACGCGCCACTGCGGCGCGCTGTTGTTCCCCTCCAGATAATTCATGGGGATAGTGAGCACCGCGATGGTGTAGTTCCACCTCCTGAAGCCATGCCTTCGCGCGTTGAGTGACCTCAGGTCCATTTATCCCTTGGAGTTGAAGGGGGAGTGCCACATTCTCTATTACCGAAAGTGTAGGCAAAAGGTTGAAAAATTGAAACACAATTCCTATTTTTGTTCCCCGCAGGGTTGTCCATGCGTCATCCGAGAGAGTCTCAGTCGGTTTTCCATCAATGATGATCTGGCCTTCAGTGGGGACATCAAGACCGGCGATCAGATTAATCAAGGTGCTTTTCCCGCTCCCGCTCGGACCCATGATCGACAAGAATACGCCTTTGGGAACTTGAAGGGTAATGCCACGAAGGACAGGAAGGGCGCGTTCCCCACGAGAGAAGACTTTCGTTACGCCATCGAGCTGAATCATTGAGGCACGGGTACGCGAGTTCAGGGAGCTAGGTTCCGGGTTTCGGTAACAGTGTTCTCTTTAGATTCTTAAACTGTATGAACGGTTCACTTCTGTTGATTTAACCGGATGCGGATGAGATCGAGGAGTTTCGTAGCCATTTCACGTTTGGGCATCAGGGGAAGGTCTGCGACGAGGCCGTGTGCATCCAAGACCACGGCGGCATTGGTGTCAGAGCCAAATCCAGCGCCCGGTTTGGTGACATCGTTTGCCACAATCATGTCGAGCCCTTTGGCTTTTAGCTTTCGTGTGGCTTCTTCAATGAGGTGTTCGGTTTCCGCTGCGAATCCCACCATGAATTGCCCTGATTTTTGCGCGGACAAGCTGGTGAGGATATCAGGAGTAGGAGAAAGTGCCAGCGACACTTGCTCCCGCCCCTGTTTTTTGAGCTTGGTTTTTGCAGGTTGATCAGGTCGATAGTCTGCTACTGCGGCAGCCATGATAACCACTGTTGCGCGCTCAAAATGTTTATGCACCGCATCCCGCATTTCTTCAGCCGTTGTCACTGAGATAGTGTGGATGCCGGGCGGTGGTGTGAGCGATGTTGGCCCTGTCACTAAGACCATCTGGGCTCCGCGTTTCTGTGCAGCCTGTGCCAGCGCGTACCCCATTTTCCCCGATGATCGATTGGCAATATATCGAACTGGATCAATTGCCTCATGCGTTGGTCCGGCGGTAATCAGCACCACTTCATCGTGGTAGTCACCTGGCATCGTGAGGAGAGAGATGATCGACGACATGATCGCTTCTTCAGATGGGAAACGACCCCATCCAATATGTCCTGAGGCGAGGGATCCGAATTCCGGATCGAGGATTTCCACGCCTGTTTCGCGAAGGGTTTTCACATTTTGTTGGACTAGCGGATGTTGCCACATGCCGCCGTCCATGGCTGGGACAACCAGTAGAGGTGCATGAGACGCTAGGATAATTGTCGACAACAAGTCATCGGCCATTCCCTGCGCAAAGCGCCCGATCAAATTTGCCGTGGCTGGGCTGACGAGGATGAGGTCAGCATTCTCTGCCAAGCGAAGGTGAGCCATATTGTCATCTGGGTTAAAGGTGTTGGTGTGGACGGGATGGCCAGACAAGGTCTGAAAGGTGAGGGGAGTGATGAATTCGCACGCTGACGTGGTCATAACAACTTCAACATCAGCGCCAAGGTCAGTGAGTCGCCGAAGCAGCAGAATTGCCTTGTAGGCTGCGATGCTTCCGCCCACTCCGAATACGACGCGCTTTCCGGATAGTTGTTTTTTGGTCACTGGCATAGGCCTTTCATAGATTCAAGATAACGTAAGTGACCCAAATTGTGAATCTCTGCGAGTTGACGGACGCTCTGGTGCTCTGCTTTAATGATAATAATAATCAAAAGCGTTTTCGATAGGGTCGATTGAGGCGAGGTCATTTATGAGTATAAGTGGAAACAGGTGCAATGACAGTAGCCATGTGGTGAGGAGTTCCGTCAAGACAATTGGGTTTATGTTGTTGCTATTGATGGTCTTTTGGGCATCGGCGCCAGCGTTTGCGGCTGATATGATTTTGTATTCCGGACGAAAGGAAAAGGCGATTAAGCCGGTCGTCGATGCCTTTACCGCTCAGACTGGCATTACGGTTGCTCTTAAAACCGGCAAAACGTCTGGGTTGGCAAACACGCTTATCCTTGAGAAGAATCGGCCACGTGCGGATGTATTTATTGCGACCGTGGGTGGTGTGATGGAGATTCTGGCTGGCAAGGGCGTCTTGTCTTCCTATAGGTCCCCGGCGGCGGAACGGCTACCAGCCGAATTTAAGAGCGAATCGGGTTATTGGACGGGGATTTCGGGACGGGCGAGGATTATCATCTATAACACAGAACTTGTTGCTCACAACGATGTTCCGAAATCGGTCTTCGAACTGGTTGATCCTCAATGGAAGGGCAAGGTCGCCGTTGCTGGGACGAGAGAGCGAACCACGCTGAGTTGGGCCTCCTGGCTTGTTCATGAAAAGGGCAAAGATTCGATCCAGCAATACTTCCAGCAACTGGGGTCGAATGGCCTCACGATCCTCTCTGATAATTCTGAGGTGTGGCGTGGGGTTGGACGGGGGGAGTTTGCAATTGGAGTGACGAACTCTCCCAACTCTCATTTGGCGGTGCGCGCTGGCCTGCCGGTCGGCGAAGTGTATCCAGATCAGGATACGATCGGCACCTTGGTCAATCTCAATGCCATTGCGGTCGTTCAGGGGGGACCACATCCTGAGCCAGCAAAGCGATTTGTCGATTTCGTGCTTTCGTCGTCTGGACAACGGTTGTTGATTGAAAACGCTTATGAAATTCCATTGGTGGCAAATGTCGATTCCGGATCGGTCAAACCACTCTCGGCGATAAAAACGCCGTCGCTCACCGTCCGCAGTTTAGCCGATGCCGCTGACTCTACGATGGATCTCCTGAGAACGATCGACCCACGCTGGTAATTCAGGGTGTGCTTTATGGGCCTTTTGGCCGATATGTTGATATAGCGCTTCCTTTCAGTCTTTTCTATGGATCAGCGGCGTCCAACATCGTATAATGCCGCGTTTGGTCGATATTGCGAACGAGTATGAATTTTTAAGAAAACCTGATTGTGAGAGGGTGTTGTGCCTAAACTAATGTGGCCAGTGGTGATTGGGGTTGTGTGTGCGGTTGTGACGTGGGTTGTCTCCGGGATGCTCCATTTTCCTCGGGTATTCCAATGGATGTTCATGTGCTATGTCGCGCTTGGGACAGGGGTATTTCTTTTGTTGGCGGCGCCGAATCTTCCGTCGTTCCGTGGTGGAAAAGCGATCGTAGGGCTTGTCGTATTTTACCTCGTCACGTCTGGAGTCTTTTTGGCTGGCGGCGCGATCCTTCCGCAATATGACCCGACGGTTGAGCAGGAGAAGATCAATAAAATTCTCAAACATCGGCGTGCGCAATTTGAGCGGCCGCACAACACTGAAGAACTTCGCAAGAAAGCCGAAGTCTTGTCGGCGAAGGCCAACGACCTGATGGGACGTGTTGCAAAATTGCAAGGCGCCGTTGTTCCAGTTGTTGCCTCTTCAACGTTGACCTTGTCCCCAGTCCAGCGAGGCGAGGAGGTCTATCAACTCTACGAGTGTTACAACTGCCATAAAATTGGGGGCAAAGGGGGAACCAAGAAACGCGGGCCCGAGTTGGGAAATCTCGGCAATATTCTCACTCAAAATCAAATTATTACAAAGGTGACCAGTACCAAGAGAGATCCCTATTTTTACGCGGAAGGGTTTGAAAAGGAACACAAAAAGGGCCTGATGCCGGATAAATATCGTGAGCTGATGACCGACGAGGAATTAGAAACCCTTGCGGCATATTTAATGACGCTGAAGAATCCAGCCTTTAAAA
The DNA here is from genome assembly GCA_012965905.1 of Nitrospirales bacterium. GTDB lineage: Bacteria > Nitrospirota > Nitrospiria > Nitrospirales > UBA2166 > UBA2166. Next base: position 12,552 of record DTRN01000069.1, read on the forward strand.
CACCAAAGCCGATCTTTCTTAAGGACGAGGTGCAACATGGGTTCATGGTATACGGGTATGTTCGAGACGCGAACGGTCAACCGGTACCGAATATGAAGGTGGCGGCTCGGCCTGCCAAAGACGGCAGTCACGCCACCTTGGCTACCACGAATCAAGCAGGGTATTACGAGGCGTTTATGCACTTGCACAACGCCGATGACGAGACGACGATTGTTGTTTCTGCTGGAGATAAAATGAAAGAATTCACCGCAACATTCGATCCTTCAGATAAGACGACCAAGCGGCAGGCGGCCATGGATTTCACGTTGTAGGCGTTGATGGATGTCATGACCCAACCAGCTCGGAGTCGTTCGTCCATCCACCATCACGTCTGATCCTCATCGTATAACGAGATGAACATGCTGCAAGACACCACGATTCTGTACCGACCTGAGTATGCTGAGTTCAAACGAAACGGCGTGCATTTTTTTGTTGATGGGGATCGGCCCAATTGGGCATCAACCGATTGGCGCGGCGCGGCGTTGCTTCGTTTGATCGATGGCCGTCGGACGCTGAAGGATCTCGTCCGTGATTATGGCGAGCAGGTTCAGGTTGATCCGTTGCGGTCGTGGGTGCATGTCCGTGGATATGTTCAGGCGGCGCTGCGAAGCGAGATGCTCTCCCTCGATCCCATCGCTTCAGAGATCTATTCTGGACGCGCATCGTATCTTCGCCCCTCCGGCCTAAATGAGTTTTGGGTGCATACCAACAACTCTTGCAATCTCACCTGCGCGCATTGCCTTGTCTCCTCGCATCCAGGTGCGGATCCGGGACCCTCAACCGATCATCTGCTTCGCGTGATGACTGAAGCGAAGGAGCTTGGAGTCTCACGGTTTTACTTTACTGGGGGTGAACCGTTTCTTCGCAAGGACATCTTCGAGCTTATTGTGCACGCGACCACCACGCTTGATTCCGAGCTCATCGTGCTCACCAATGCGACCTTGTTTCGCGGGACAGTGCTGAAACAGCTTGAAGCGCTTGATCGAACACGATTGAAGTTTCAGGTGAGTCTCGACGGCGCGACGCCTGAGGTGAATGATCCGATTCGTGGAGAAAAGACGTTTGAGAACATCACGCGGGGGATCCAAACCGTTGTTGGAATGGGCATTGATATTTCGTTGACTGCCGTAATGACCGCAACAAACCTGACAGATCTTCCCAAGCTTCCGGCCGTGGCAAAGTCTCTTGGTGTGAAGTCCATTCACGTAATGTGGATGCACCGCCGCGGAAGAATTTTGGAACATGACGATCTTCCGTTTCCCAATAATGAGGAAATGCTCTCGTCGATGCGCTTGGTCAAGCAGACTGCCGACGACGTTGGTGTGACATTAGATAATGTTGAGTCTCTTCATGGACGAGTCAACGGACGTCCCGGCGTCAAGTTCGATCTTAGTAATGCTTGCTGGGACAGTCTCTGTCTCAGCTACGATGGACACGTCTACCCTTCGGCGTCATTTGCTGGGCATCCTGGTCTTGATTTGGGGGATACCGGCACATCTTCGTTGCGTTCGCTGTGGTTGGACAGTGCAGTCGCGAACACCATTCGAACCGCAACGGTGGCGAATAAGATTGGCGTATCGACCGATCCATTTCGGTTTATCCTGGGGGGGGGAGATATAGAACATAGCTACTTTTTCTCAGAACAGCAGCCCGGCGAGAACCATGTATTGGACGAGGACCCGTATTACGGTCTCTATGTCGAACTGTGCAAGGACATCATGGTCCGGCTTGCGGAATCGAAGCGGTCTGCCTTTAACGCGAAATCTGGGTTTGATGGCCCCATCCTGTTTCACGTGATGGGGGAGGGAATGGCTACCTGTGGCAGTCATTTCTGGGATACGCAGGTCACCACGTTGCACTCCAATTGCGTGCTGGCATTTAACGTTGAGACGCCTCACGTCATTATCCAGGATTTCTATAGCAAGGCCGCAGAGGTTCCTCAACCGGAATTGTGCTGCACAATTGATGGCTATACTGAAGAAGAACTTTCACACATTCCACAGGAAGTCCGTGAGCGTTCGTATGGGTGCGGATCGCCCATGCGAGGCGCAGCGATTCGAGAGGGTGACACCATCGTGGACCTTGGATCAGGCGGGGGCATTGATTGTTTTGTCGCGGCACGAAAAACAGGCTGTTCAGGACGTGTCATCGGTGTCGACATGACCGACAGCATGTTACAGGTCGCCGAGCGTAACCGACCTCCGGTTTCCGAATTGCTTGGCTATGATATTGTCGAGTTTCGAAAGGGATATCTGGAAGAGATTCCGGTGCAGGACAAAACGGCAGATCTCGTCACCTCCAACTGCGTCATTAATCTCTCTCCCGACAAGAAAGCCGTCTTTTCAGAAATTTGGAGAATTCTCAAAGATGGTGGTCGAACCGTTATTTCTGATATCGTCTCCGAGCGTTCGGTACCTCCTGCTATTAAAGTAAACAACCAACTGTGGGGAGAGTGCATCGCGGGCGCGTTGACCGAAGAAGAATTTATCGCCTCACTTGAAGAGGCAGGTTTTTATGGGATCGAGTTGCTTCAGAAAGTAGTGTATCGTGACGTCGAAGGGCATCGATTCAATTCCGTCACCGCACGGGGCTATAAATATGAAGTGCCCATTGAGCCTTCCAAAAATGGATACATGGCGATTTATCGTGGTCCGATGAAAATGGTAATGGATGAGGCTGGTCGGGCCTATCACAGAGGCGAGGCTGTTCCCGTCTCAGCACACACTGCGGCACGGCTTCAGACCTATCCATACACCTCCCTTTTCACGGTGATTCCCCCCGAACACCAATCGATGGACATACTGCCATCAACACAATCCTCAGGTGGCTCGCCTGCCATCCCCGGGGAAGTATCCTGCTGTTCCTAATCGACCCACACCTTTCCGTTCCATGCTGACTGTGACTCGTCAAAAGATTACGATTGGAGTGGCCGTCCTTGTCTTCGGTCTCGGGGTCATTGCGTTTCTCATCATGGAATTCTCTGATGCGTTCCACATTCCAACACCGGATGAGATCTCAGCATGGGTCGAGGGATATGGCGCGGCGGGTCCAGTGGTGTATCTCCTGCTGTATGCCTTTGTCCCCATGCTGTTTGTCCCCAGCTTCCCGATTAGCATGGCCGCAGGTCTCTTATTCGGTCCGCTATGGGGCACGGTGTTTGCCTCTATGGGATCGACCCTTGGTGCGATTATCCCTTTCATTGTTGCGCGGCACTTCGCCCGGCCGTACGTTGAGCGACATCTCCGTGGTCGGATGAAGGATTTGGATCAGAAGATCGAAGTTCATGGCTGGATATATGTGGCCATTACACGGTTGATTCCGCTCTTTCCATTTGAGCTTCTCAATTATGGCTTCGGCTTGACCAAGGTTCGGTTTGTGACATACATTGTGGTTTCGTGGCTGGGCATGTTGCCGGCAACGATTGCCTATGTGTTCTTCGGGTCATCGATCTTGACTGTCCTGGATGGTACATTGTCCATAGAGCTTGTTGTCGGAGTGATTCTCTTCGGTGTCCTGGCGCTATTACCACTGGTGTATCGGCGGTCTCGCTATTTCAAATCCAAACAGGAACCTGATCGTACGGCCAGCGAGGCGTGATGTAGCGTGGTATAGGTAACCCATCGTGGCTAAACGGACGACCCTGCAGCAAGACCTTACCAAGACGTTGGATGACGTGCCCATGGGTATCGGACTCATCGCCGCCTCAGGACACGAGACCGAACCCTTCGTGGTTCAGGCCTATCGCGGGCTGACGCTGCGGGAAATTCAAGCGCTACTCCGGTCCATTCCGTTTCAGGCTGAGAGTGCATCGTCAAACAGCGATCCGGCCAAGACCGACAGTCCATTTCTACTCCGAATTGCAGCGCCCAATCATAAATGGATGGTCAGTACGCTGTTCCGGAACGGACACCAAACGTCTGTCGCGCTCTTGATTGGGCGTAAGACGGGAGTCGATATTACCAAAAAAGAACAGCATCTCCTCAAGGGACTCACCAGGCAGATCATTACGCTGCTTGACGACGCAGACGCACACAAGGCTGCGAAAACCCCACGCGCACACGCGGATGCACCGACGGCTCCAGCGATGGACGGCGTGACCGAAGCGCTTCAAGAACTTCTACAGTTTGACCAGGGCTGGTTGACCGAATACATGCCTGAAACAACCACGGTCGCGGTGACGCACATCTTTGTCCCGGGGCAGCCAGAGCCGAAGATCGGACAGCAGTTTCCCCTCGATGCTTCCGCCTCTGGGTGGGTTGTCCGGCATAAAAAGCCGCGCTTTGATTTGAACCTCGCATCGACGCAGGGACGATTTATGGATCAGTGCCTGCTCTACAAGCAGAAATACAAATCGATGATGGTGCTGCCTCTGCGGGTTCAACGTCGAGTGGTTGGGACCTTGAGCGTGGCGTCGAAGCTTCCCGACCAGTATTCACGAGACCAGGTTCCGACGCTGGATGCTATTGTGCGGAAGCTAGCAGCGTATCTGACTCAGGCGCACGACGTCGCTGTCTCGCCCGCTCTTTCTCAGCCTCCCGCTTCTGCCACTGTGCTTGGACAGGTTCAGGGCGTGGAGGAGCTTCGTCGTGTTCTCGCGGGGGAAGTGCGTCAACCCCTCGCGGCGGTGCACGGGGCACTGTTGGATATGACGCGTATGCAGGACCTTCCTTCAAGTTCGCGCGCGACGGTCGAACGCGTTGCACATAAAGTCGGCCGGCTGGGAGACGTCTTATTTCAGATTTTGGAGTATGGAAAGCCGCTCAAACTTACCCATACACCCTGTCAGATTATTCCATTGCTGGAAGAAGCGGTGTCGTTCGTGAATGACGATCTCGCCGCAAAAAATATTCAGATCATTCCTGAATATCACACCCCGCTCCCCTTGCTCCGATGTGATAAGGCCAAGATCAAAAGTGCGTTCATCAGTTTGTTTCGGTGCGCGGAAGAAGTTATTCAAACAGGTGGGGCCATTCACCTTGCCGCAACCGCCCATCGTACGGGTCTTCTCGTTACCCTGGATTGTCAGCGCGAAGAGACACGGTCACAAAGCGAAACCCTTCAGAATCAGAGTGGGGCGTGGGTCAGTTTTCCCATTGCCAGTCAGATTGTGGAGGATCATGGGGGCAAGATTTCTGTCGCCAGCGGTCCAACGCAAGCCACTACGATCGTCATTCACCTTCCAATCATGACTAAGCGTTCGTACCGAGGACGTCGGCGTTGAATCCTATGCGAACCGCCCAGACCTGAGGGTCTGTTCCCTATTCCTCCCGCAGAATTGGCAGCGGTTTCTGGCCAAGGACTTGGAAGGTACTGAGAAATCCAACCGCGGTGGTGAGTCCGACGGTGACGGCCACACCGAAGAGCAAGGTGATGGGGTGAAAAGTCCACGGGATCTCCATCATGAAACGAAGGACGCTCCAACTTAACCCGACGGAAAGTGCGGTTCCGAGGATTCCCGCACTTGCTCCAGTCACCGCGTATTCAACTGCGAAGGTTCGTGCAATCATTCCTCGCGTTGAGCCCAGCGTTTTCAGAATAGCCGCGTCATACAAACGTTGGTAGCGTGTGGCCGCCAAGGCTCCGGAGAGCACCACGAGGCCAGCAATGGTGGTGAACAGCGCCATGAAATGGATGGACAGGCTCATATGTTGAATGACCGTGGCTGCCAATTCCAGCACCTCCCGAATACGAATCGCTGTGATGTTCGGGAGGGCACGAATAATCCGTTGCTGCAGTGATGTCTCGGCATCCGGTGGTACGCGGACGGTACCGACATATGTCATCGGTGTCTGATCCAGTGAGCCTGGAGAAAAGATCATGTAAAAGTTCGTCGTCAGCGAATTCCAATTGACTCGGCGGACATTCGCGACGGTTCCTTGCACGGTGGTGCCTTGGACGTCGAGTTCAATCACCGACCCCACGTCGACTCCCAGATGCTCGGCGACATCTTCCTCGATAGAAATCAGCGGTGTGTCTCCATCGTGGGTGTTCGACCACCACTGACCTCGAATCAGCACGTTGTGTTCAGGAAACGCGTCGAGAAAGGTCAAGACGTATTCGCGCGTAAAATACCAGGAATCATCTTTCTGGCCGATCTCATCGAGAAGCAGCGGCACCCCATCAATGCGCGTGATGCGGGATCGGATCAAGGGACGAATCTCCGTTGCGGTGGATTTCTCATTGAGCGATGGGTCTATCGCGGTATCGATATATGACGAGATTTCACTCAAGAAGGTGTGTTTCTGATCCGGTTGAATGTCGATGAAGAAGAAGCTTGGAATTGTGTCTGGGCGATAGGCCCCGATGTGTGTGACCATGTCTCGTTCGATCAGTGAGATGGCCATGATGACCATAACGCCGAGACCGATTGAAACGATAATGGGGAGGGTTTGACTGCCGGGACGAGAGAGGTTGGCGAGGCCCTGTCGCCATGCCAGGGATCGAAATTTCGGTAGACGGCTGGTCACGCGAGTAACCAGCCACGCGGTAAGACTCAGTAGGGTAAGTGCAGCAAAGACAAACCCGAGAAACATCGAGCCCAACGCGAGCGAGTGCGTATGACTGTAGGTAAGTCCAACAACCGCGAGGAGGACCACGCACCCCGGTGCCCACCTCAACTGGAAGGCAGAACGGAAGGTCGTGATTGGAGGAGTAGCTGAGGCCGACACATCTCGGCGGAAAATGACATAGGGACGGACGTGTTGAATCTCGATCAGCGGCCAGAGTGCGAAGGTGACCGCTGTAATAAGCCCCATGCCGATGCCTTTCGCGATGGCAATCGGGGCAAGCTGAATCGATGGGTGAAGCGGAAAGAATGACGCGAGGAACAAAGGAAGCGTGAGTTGGACTGCGACGCCAAACATCACGCCGAGGAGACTACCGATTGCGCCGAGTATCAATGCTTGAAGCAGGTAGATCGTGAGAATCGTTTGGGACGATGCACCCAGGCATTTCAATGTCGCTATGGTCTCAAGCCGCTTTCGCATCAAGGAACGAACGCTTTCCGCCACACCAATCCCACCGATCAACAGCGTCATCAGTCCCAGCAGACCCAGGTAGGTCGCCAGGTGCTGAAGAAAATGTTGAACGCGCGGCCGAACTTCATGATAGGTCTTCACCTGGATAAACGTGTCGGTAAGGGTGTTTCGCAATGTCTCTTTGACCGTTTCCGGTGTTGTCGTGGGTGGAATCTTAAAAAGGTAACGATGACGCACTCGGCTTCCTGGTTGGATGAGTTGTGCAGCGTCCAGGCCTGCTCGTGAGATCATGACCCGCGGTCCAAGGCTGAATGCTCCGGCAATCCGATCAGGCTCACGTTGAATCGTGCCGGTGATCACAAAGTGAGCATGGCCAACCAGCAGGTCGTCGCCTACGGCAAGATCTAATTTGAGCAACAGCGCTTCTTGAACCAATACGCCAAATCGATCATCGTCGTTTGGCTGGGAGCCCAGGAGCGTGGTCAGGGGGCGGGCTGGGATCGTCTTGAGAGTGCCGTAGAAGGGATATCCGTCCTGTATGGCTTTGAGTTCGACCAACTGTGTGTCACGTGCGTCGGAATCCGAGGCCATCGCGAGCATCTCGTAAATGTGGATCCAGTGGATATTTTGGTCGTGGAACGTGTTTAGAAATACAATGTTCTGCTGACTCAAGGCACGACGAGTACTAATTTCCACGTCTGCTGCCATCAAGCTGCGGGCATCATGCTGAACCGCATCCCCTAAATTTTCTGAAAGTGAAGCGACGCCGACGATCGATCCCACGCCCAGCGCAATACATATAATGAAATAACTGACGTGGTTCCACCCGGCACGAAGTTCACGCAGGGCCATGCGGAGCGGAAATGCACTCATTGGCTATTTTTATTGATGTGGGAGGTTAAGAAATGGATGGTGGGCGATACTGGTATCGAACCAGTGACCTCTTGCGTGTGAAGCAAGCGCTCTCCCCCTGAGCTAATCGCCCGTCGTGCCGACAGGTATCATACAGACGTGTGGTATGTCCGTCGACTCCCGCCCAAGTGTTAAATGCCCCATCCTCCGCTGACGTGTATATTGGTGCCATTCACGTAGCGAGCCTCGTCGGAAAGCAGAAATTTGACTGCGCTGACGGTATCGCTGACATCGCCGATGTAGCCTGCCGGGATTCGTTTCACCATTGTCGCGAGTTCCTCTGCGGGCGCGCTGCCTGAATCAATGAACCCAGGTGAAATGGCATTGACGGTTATGCCGTATGGCCCTAGGGTTTTTGCCAGCGACCGTGTGAGGATGAGAACGCCAGATTTGGCGATGTAGTGTGCGGTCACGTGGGTTTGCGCAATCATCTGATCCGCGTTGGCCATGCTGAAGTTAATGATTCTCCCCCAACGGCGTTCTTTCATTCCTTCCGCGATTTCCCGGCTGAGGTAGAACACGGGATGGAGATTGTTCTGAAACATCGCGTTCCAGCCTTCAACGGTTTCTTCAAGGAGGGGGACACGATGGTAGGGACCGGCGCAGTTGATGAGTGCGTCAATGCGGTTCCATGTTCCCTGCACCTGCTCCACCAAGGCCTTTGCCGCCTCTGCATCAGACACATCGCACTTGACCGCGAGGATGTTGTCATCCGTCGACTGTATGTTTTGGATGGCTTGAACAGTGTGTTGAGTCGCGTCCTGGCTGGTGCGGTAACAGATGGCAATGGTCCACCCATCGCGTGCGAGTTGCATCGCAATGGCTTTCCCTATCCCTCGTGCGCCGCCGGTAATTAATGCTACGCGTCGTTCCATTGTTTGCGTGTTTGGAGGGGATTACACCGGAGATGTGGAGGGGGCGCTAAAACATATTATCAAGAGCGTTCGGCATTTCTGATGCAGTATCGCTAAAGGCATCCTCCTTGGGGAACAAGCGCGGAGACCCATATGGGCGAAGGGCTGGGGAGTCCCAAATAATTTTGTGGCCGGGAGCAAGATTTGCCGCTTCAATGAAATGGTGTTCCGCTTCGTCCCTGCTTCCACTCGAAACGAGGGTAAGGGCAAGGTTGTAATGCGCCTCCGCCATATTCGGATCTTCAGCCAGTGCGGCTTGGAAGGCGTTGCTGGCTAGACCGATCTTCCCTTCGGCAAACAATTGTAGCCCGTCCTTGTTGTGGGTGGCAGCGGCCGGAAGAGCTTCAGGTGGAGCAGGAAGTGGTGTCGGCAGAGGAGTCGACGTACAAGCGACAAAGAACGCAACAATAGCGCTCGTGACCATCCATTGTGCAAGTCGCTGCATGCGACACCTCCGCGGTTTCATTCTTTTCAGTCGTTACCCTTCGGCTGTTCGGAGAATGACGAAGAACGCACGGCCGTCTCGAAGCACTCGTAGAAGTACGTCTGTCCCAGGCGCAATGTCATTCATTGCTGTCGCTAACTCTTTGGAGCTGGTCACCGCTTGCTTATCGATTTCCTTAATCAAATCACCTTCACGAAGGCCCGCCGACTCTGCAGGACTGTCCTTGTCGACCTCCATCACGGCCACTCCGGTTTGATCTTTGAAGCGTTCTGCCAGTTCACCGGTGAGGTCATGAATTTGGACCCCAAGTTTTTCCCGAACACTCTTCCCGCTGTGTCGGTCTGGGATCGATGCGGTCGTTGCGCCTTCTTCCCGTTTTCCCAGGACGATATCAAGTGTCTGGCTCTTTGAATCTCGGATAATCGCAATGCGAACTGTTTGTGACGGGACCATCCCTGCAATCTTGATCGAGAGATCGTTGGGAGTAAGCACGTTGTCCCCATCGACGCTGGTGATAATGTCGCCGGGCTCTAATCCAGCTTCAAAGCCTGGATCCCCTTCGAATACGTCGCTGACCAGGACCCCTTGGCCTTCTTCGACCCCTAGTTTCTTGGCGAGCTCAGTATTCAATTGTTGGATTCCGATTCCCAACCATCCTCTAGTCACTGTTCCGTGAGTGATGAGTTGGGTGGTAATTTGCTGAACCATGTTGGAAGGAATAGAGAAGCCAATACCCTGGGCCGCCTGAATAATAGCCGTGTTGATGCCAATGATTTCGCCTTTGAGGTTAAAGAGGGGGCCGCCACTGTTCCCAGGGTTGATCGAGGCATCGGTTTGAATGAACTGCTCGTACTTCGTGATATTCATGTTCTGCCGTCCAAGGCCGCTTACAACGCCAAGCGTGACGGTATGATCCAATCCAAAAGGATTTCCCACCGCGAGGACAAATTGCCCCACCCTCACTTTAGAGGAGTCGCCAAGCGGCATGGAGGTGAGTGGAGTCTTGGGCTCGACTTTGACCACGGCTAAATCTGAATCCGGATCTCGTCCCACCACGGTTCCGACGAGGCTCGTCTTATCCCACAGACGGACATTGACGGTTTTCGCATCGCCTACCACGTGGTTGTTCGTGACGATGTAGCCTTCGTCGTCGATAATAGCGCCGGATCCGGTGCCTGGTGCGGGCCGTCGGGATCCGGACGGCCGCTGTCCGGACGATTTTAGACTGGTATCTCGAGAAATGTTCACAATTGCCGGATTGACTCGCTCAGCCAGTTCGATAAGAGACGCTGATGCAGCTTCCAGAACTTCCAATCCAGCCAACGAGGCGGAGGCAACGCCCTGCCCTGGAACATACAGGAGGAACAGGAGCATCAATCCGCTGGCTGGGAGCGCAATTCTCCGAAGAATAGACGTGTGTGTCGTGTGTCGCATTGAAGCCTCCATATCTAGTGTAGATCAATCATCAGTCAAATAAAGATGTCACTGCTGTATTACAGCTCACGCATTCTGAATTGCACCCTAAAAACGGAGACGCGATCAACTCAGGATGCCCCCCAGGCACTCGCATCCCTACTGTACCATGAAACACCCTCTCCTCTGCAGGCAAGACGGATGGCTGGGAGGGATGGGATCGAACCATCACTGGCAGAGTCAAAGTCTGCTGGCCTACCGTTAGCCGACCCCCCAGCACTCTGACCAATGTATAGAAAATTCCGCGCGGCATCAAGGCGTGTGTTCGGCCATGACTGCTGTCGAGGCTATTTTCGTGTGGTAATGATGCGTTGGGTTGACTTTGGAATATCCTGCATTTCGCTATGACCGAACCCAGCGTTTCTGAACATCTGATCATATTCCGCGAAGGTATAGGCATCACCCGCGGGTGTTGTCGCGAGCATGGTCAGGCCGAAGTCAGCCGCAGGATGTGAGATCCGATCCTCGTTGGGAATAAATTCGAGCGTGATCACACGTCCTCCGTCCACCAATGCACCGTGGATTCTCCGCAATAGGCCCTCGCACGTTGGGGTATCAAAGTGATGCAAGAAGTTCGTGAGGAGCACGAGGTCGTAGTTGCGATCGAGATCGACATCGAATGCGCTGCCCACAATGGTCTGGTACCGGTCGCTGACGCCAGCAGCGGCAGCATTCTCTTTCGCCACGGTGAGAACGTTCTCCCAGTCAAGTGCAACAATTTCCGCCTTAGGATTTGCCTTGGCAATCTCAATTCCAAACAGGCCGTGACCGGCTGCGATATCCAGAACCCTCATTGGACCCTGGGTGCTGTCCGTAACCTGTGACGCAATCCACCGTGCGGGCCACGCCATCAGCGGGACCATGGAACGAGCAAACGTCACCCACTCGGGATGATCCGGGGCTGTCGTGCCCTCGGCATCCAGATTTGTGCCGCCTTTCCTCACGGCCTCTGTGAGACCGTCGAACCCGTCTGTTAACGTCGATGAAAGCATAAAGGTGAGCGCAGAACCAAAAAAAGCTGGAGACCGTTTGTCCAGAAATGTGGCCGAGTCAGGGGTGAGCCGGAATTCAGTGTTGTTCTTAATCAGGAACCCAATAATTGTCAGATAGTCACAGAGTATGCGGGTCCCTCGCTCTGATGTTTTGCAGCGCTTCGCAAGGCTTGCTGGTGTGCGGTTCCCTTCCGCAATGGCCGTGAACAGGTCTAGCTCGATAGCGGTTTTGAGCGCAGCGGTTTGCTGGTAGGCGCTCACGGTTTGAAAAAAGAGCTGCGGGGTAGGTTCGTCTGACTGGCTCATGGAAAGTATGGAAAGTTAGGTAGTTATGCGGCATTACTGAGGTCACGTCAAGTGAGAACATATCGAAAAAATGAGGAGAAAGGCTCGTACTTGACAGTAAAGGAATGATCGTTCTATTATTGAAGGATCGACGGGTGCATTATGCCGAGAACCAAAGAGTACGTCAGAGAGGAAGTGTTAGAGGCTGCGACCCGCGTGTTTTGGGAACGCGGGTACGAGGGGACCTCTGTTGAGAATCTTGTCACGGCCACTGGCCTGCATCGTCGAAGTATGTATGGGGAGTTCGGCGACAAGGATGGGCTCTTTCTCGCCTGCATTGACCACTACGTCAATACTACCGCGAAGCACTTGATGGTCACACTACAAGCCTCTCCACGAGGGCTGAAAAATATCGGAGCATTCTTTCGGGACCGCGTTGAATACGCCGCCTCTGGCATATCCCGGGGGTGTTTGCTGGTCAATACCGCTATTGAGAACACGGTTGTGGGGCCTAAGGCGTCTGCGAAAGCCCGTGGCTATCTTCAGCTGATGGAAGAAGAGTTTTATGCGTGTTTGATGGCAGCAAAGTCACATGGACATATTCCAGAGCACAAAGATTGTCGAGTCCTTGCAAGGTATTTGACGTGTTTTCTTGAAGGTTTAATGGTGATGGGAAAAGATGCTCCGGATCGGGAATCTTTAGAGCGAGTTGTCCAGACCGCGCTGGAAACGGTTACGATTTAGTTTTTTCGTTATAGAATTATCATTCTCCATAAGCTAGTTATTAGTCGCGCCTCGCCCCTGTTCAGATGACATCTTCCTCAGGCTCTCTTCTTGTGGAGCGGGTTCGTGTTTGACATTTGTCCTAATTAGGATTATATTACATAGAATTATATTGTCGATGTGATGACAGTAACGGAGAGGGCATTGCTCAATGATGCTTACGGACTTTAAGCGGGATCCTTATTTGCGGCTATTGCGGCCCTTGGTTGAGGCGTATCTAGCATTCTATCGGGTGAGCAGTCGGCAGATTGAATTCATGGGTGTGACGGCGTCGCAATTCGATGTCATCGTGGAACTCGGGGACGTGGATGGAATGACCTGCGCAGAACTCTCAAAGGAAACCCTGATTACGAAAGGCACCTTAACTGGCGTGCTTGACCGTTTGGAGTCCAAAGGGATTGTGCAACGCCAAGGTGTGGGAGGGGATCGTCGTGCAATTCTGGTTTGTCTTACCAATGAGGGCCAGCAATTATACAAACACGTCTTTCCGACCCATGCCGATTTTCTTCGGCCATATTTCAAGAACGCATTGAGTCAGGAAGAGGTTCGCATCATGACCAAGTATTTGCTACGGCTTCGGGACAGTTTTGAGCCCGTGGCATCCGGAAAGGAGAAAACGTCATGGAACAACATACGCGACTGAAAGAACGTCGCGTCGAGCAGGTCGTCACCGCACATCACCAACGCGAGGGTGGGGGATTTATGGTTCGGCGACCGTTACCAACCCGCAATCTTCCACTGATGGATCCGTTTCTGCTTGTCGACGAACTTGGACCGGTGACCTATGCGCCGGGTGAGGCGGTTGGCGCGCCGGATCATCCCCACCGTGGATTCGAAACCGTCACCTACTTGTTGCAGGGAGAAATGCAGCACAAGGATTCCGTGGGTAATCATGGCACGTTGGGGCCGGGTGATGTGCAATGGATGACCGCTGGAGGTGGTGTGGTCCACTCTGAGATGCCAACGTCTCGGTTGCTCGATGAAGGCGGTGTCATGCACGGATTTCAAATCTGGGTCAATCTTCCTGCCGCACTGAAGATGTCAGCGCCACGCTATCAGGAGATTTCTCGCAGCGAAATCCCAAGAGGCGCATCGGAAGACGGATTGGCACATGTCTCCGTTATTGCGGGCCGGGCCTTGGGCGTCGAGGCGGCGATCGATACCCACACCCCGATTCAATATCAGGATTGGACGCTGAAACCTGGTGCGAATGTTGTCACAGAGGTCGATCCTGAACACAACGTGGGGATCTACGTCTTTTCTGGGATCATCAAAGCAGGGTTTGATTTGCAGCGGGTCGAAGCAGGCCAGTTTGCGGTACTGCGAGAAGGTTCTATCGTACGACTCAGTGTGTCAGCCGAAGAAACGGTTGAGGCGCGGGTGCTGTTGTTGGCGGGCTTGCCTATCAACGAGCCTGTGGCACGCTATGGACCATTTGTCATGAATACCGAGCAGGAGTTACAGCAAGCCGCGCGTGATTATCAAAGTGGCCGTATGGGCCAGATCGTGCAGGAGGTGATGTGATGGCTGTTCAAGCGTATGGAATTAATCATGTGGTCATTGAAGTCGATGACGCCAAGAAAGCGGTCGAGTTCGATTCTGATGTCTTTAATCTCGAAATGCTGCGGGGCGGTGAGGGTGCGGCCTGGTGCAAACTCGGTGAACACCAATTTCTCGCGATGTTCGAAGTGGAAAATACGACGCCGGATCGGATGAAACATTTCTGCATCATGGTGCGTAACGAGGCGCAAATTCTCGAAGTACTCGATAAACTTACACAAAAATACGGTCTCGCCATCGAGCCAGATTCAACATGTGATTTTCGAGATCCCTGGGGGAATCGCATCCAGGGCGTCGATCTTCACGACGAATCCCTCGTCTGGCTGCTACCATATCGTGAAATACAGGACTTGGGGATTTCTTTTGGCGATAGACCTGATGCACGCGCTCGGGAAGAAATGGACTGAGCCAAGAATGCTCAGTCGCGAGGGAGAAGGAGAATGCACATGAATGGTGTACGGCTCATTGCCGCGACTCTTGTCGCGATTCTGTTATCTGGAAGTGTTGCCTTTGCGGACGAAAGCCTCACTCAGCCTGCTGAGGGTGTGTACAGGTATGCTCCAGGCGATGGCTACATTTCTATGTTTGTCGTGACGAACGATGGGGTCATTGCCATTGAGCCGGTCAATACGACGCACGCGACAGGTTTGCTGAAGGCGATTCGAAGTGTGACGGACAAGCAGGTGGTGTATCTGCTTCACAGCCATAACCATTGGGATCATTCTGGCGGTGGCCAAGTGTTTCGCGATGTGGGCGCGACGATTGTCGCTCACGCGGAGGCCTACGAGTGGATGCAGGCGAACCCTCACCCCGATATGGTTTTACCAAGCGAAAGCTGGATTGGGAAGCGAAGGGACATCAAGCTTGGCGGGACGACCGTTGAACTCTATTACATGGGCTTGAGTCACGGGTATGGCATGACGGTGTTTCGGTTGCCGAAGGAGAAACTCGTTTATATTGCCGACCTCGTCACGCCGAACCGAGTGCTCTTCTCGATTGTGCCGGATTTCAACATTCCAGGATTGCTGAACTCCCTTCGGCAAATCGAAGCGATGGACTTTGAACGGGCGATATTTTCACATTCACAAACGAGAGAGCCCTTTGGAAGTAAGGCGGACGTGATTCTGATGCGTGAGTATGTCGAGGATTTGCAAGGTGCGATCAAGAATGAGTTTAAGAAAGGGACATCCTGGATGGAAGTTCCATTCGCTGTGAAACTCCCAAAGTACAAGCATTGGGCGATGTACGACGAATGGTTGCCCCTGAATGTCTGGAGGATCATGCTCGATATGCATATGGGACCGTTTCCTTGGCGGCCTCGGTATGTGGAATAAGGAGGTGACCTATGAAGATGTTTTTTCACACGGATGATTCGTTATCGTCGTTCGTTCTTCGCGTGACCGTTGGGGCGGTGATGTTTCCGCACGGTGCACAGAAACTTGTGGGATGGTTTGGGGGCTATGGCTTTTCGGGGACCATGGGCGCGTTCACTGAAAAGATGGGGATGCCATGGATCATCGCATTCTTGGTTATCATCGGAGAGTCTTTGGGCGCTCTTGCATTGATCGCTGGTTTCATGACGCGATTTGTCGCCGCGAGTTTGGCTGCCATCATGTTTGGTGCGGTTGCCATGGCTCATTGGCGAAACGGGTTTTTTATGAACTGGTTCGGTCAGCAAGCTGGTGAGGGGTTTGAATATCATTTGCTGATGATCGGAATGTGTTTCGCATTGATTCTGGCAGGTGGTGGGAAATGGTCGGTGGACCAGGGGATTGCAAAGGGCTTAGAATCGGATTGAAGATGCCGGATAAAGCTGTGGTTAGCGCACTGTAACTGCGAGTGAGTCATGAAAGCACCCCTCATATTTTCCGGCCCCCTGATCCACAATCAGAAAGTCATGCACTCCAATGTAGCGCCAAGGATTGCAAATCCAGAGCGATATTCTAAGGGCTTTGACCTAGAGAGTTTTTAAGGGGATGTGACAGAAGAGTGGTGTTGAGTGTTTCGATGCAAAGGTTGGCGGGTCGGGTGGGTGAGTGACGGGAGTCGAACCCGCGGCCTCCTGAGCCACAGTCAGGCGCTCTAACCAACTGAGCTACACCCACCATCCGTGTTGTGCGAGAAGTTGTCCATCATACCAAACGGGTTTCGGGAGGACAATGTTCCTTCGCTTTGTGCTTGCAAGGCCGCTATTAGAGGCGTCAATAGCTCTTCGCAACGCGGTTTGACTTTCACAAACCAAGCCGCTAGAGTCCGCTCAATTGTACACGGATTGGCCATGTCTACGCTCGATATCACCGCACTCAACCAGTATTCTAACGAAGAGTTAGAGACTCGTGTGGACCACGGTCGGCTTCCGCGACATGTGGCCGTGATCATGGATGGGAACGGGCGTTGGGCAAAATCGCGATATATGCCGCGAATTGCAGGCCACTACGAAGGGATGAAATCGGTTCGAGAGATAGTCACGGCTTGTCGAGAAATCGGTATTCAGGCGCTGACGCTCTATGCGTTTTCGCAAGAGAACTGGAAACGGCCTCCTGAGGAAATTGGGCTGCTAATGAAAATCATGGAGGGGTATCTCAAGAGCGAGCTTGATCTGCTCCTGGAGCAGGAGATTCGATTCATGACCATTGGTCGGCCGGAACTTCTTCCAAAGCCGGTTTTGCGGTGGATCGATAAGGTAGAGACGGCAACGCGCGACTGCGACAAAATGATTTTGACGGTTGCGTTGAGCTACGGCGGTCGGGGAGAAATTGTCGATGCGATGCGGGCGATCCTTGAAGACTATCGGCAAGGCAATGTCGACTTGCATGACATCGATGAGTCTTTGATTGAACAACATTTATATACGGCGGCACTTCCTGAGCTTGATCTTCTCATCAGAACGAGTGGGGAAGCGCGGATCAGCAATTTCTTGTTATGGCAAGTGGCCTACGCGGAATTGCATTTGACGAAGACGTTGTGGCCAGACTTTCGCCGTCGAGAACTCTTACTCGCGTTGTTGGATTACCAGACTCGTGAACGGCGATTCGGGAGGACCTCGCAGCCGGACTTTCCCCAAACCATTGGAAAGCCGTCATGACGTCACCACGATGGCTGCGTTGAGGTATTCCAGGCAGGGAGTGCATGCATAGCAGGCGTGTCTACACCGCCCTGGCGTTTCTCCCGTTGTTTTTCGTTCTCGTCCAGTATCTTCACCCTGTTGCCTTTCTCGCCTTCGTGCTGGTGGGCATTCTTCTTGCGCAGTACGAATACTATCGTTTTCATGCGCACAGAGTGTGGTTTGTGCCATCGGCGATTGTGGGCTCGTTGGTCAGTGTCGGGCTTGGGATTAGTTTTTATTATGGGTATCAGGTTCCGCTTCACGTGGGGATGGCAACGATTGTCGCGGTTGTCGGCATTGGGTACTTGATGACACACATTGGCAGTCGTACCGGAAGCCTCACTGACTCATTCATCATTCTCTTTGGGACCGCCTACATCGGGTGGATGCTCGGTCATCTCGTGCTTCTGCGCGGGCTCGAAGGTGGGATCGCCTTGATCTTTTTTGTATTTCTGGTGACGTGGGCATCCGATACCGCAGCCTATTACGTGGGATCTTCGTTCGGCACACACAAGCTCGCGCCTCGAATCAGCCCTGGAAAAACCATTGAAGGAGCCGTTGGGGGGCTTGCGAGTTCAGTCATGATGGCGGTCGTCGCAAAGTTTGGATTCGTGCCCTGGCTTGATCTCATGGATTGCCTTATCGTAGGCTTGCTGTTGGGGAGCATTGGGCAGGCTGGGGATCTGTTTGAATCCCAGTTGAAACGTCATGCAGGGGTGAAAGATTCGGGAACGATCTTGCCTGGGCACGGAGGCTTGCTGGATCGAGTGGATAGTCTTATTTTTACCAGTCCGGCGTTCTATTACTATGTCATGTTGACGAAACCAAGAACCCTATTTTTCTCATGAAACACATCGTCATTCTAGGATCGACGGGGTCAATTGGCGTTTCAGCGCTTGAGGTGCTGGCAGGGTATTCCGATCGGTTTAAGGTTTGTGCGTTGACTGCGGCGACGAAGGACGAACCGTTCGCGGAGCAGATTGCGGCGTTTCGCCCGAACGTGGCTGCGATGTCAGACGAAAATGCGGCCAGTCGCCTAAAAAACCGCCCGCAAGTTGGGGACACCACGATCTACTCCGGTGTCGAGGGGCTGGTTCAGGCCGCCACGCTTGATCAGGCTGATTTGGTTATCTCTGCCATCGTGGGGGCTGCTGGTTTAGTGCCGACATTGGCCGCTATACAGGCCGGGAAAAATGTCGCGTTGGCGAACAAGGAGCCGATGGTGATGGCGGGACAGCTTATGCAGCAGGAAGCCCGCGCGCATGGTGTGACGATTTTCCCGGTGGACAGCGAGCACAGTGCGTTGTTTCAATCGATGCAGGGTCACCGCAAGGAAGATATTCGGCGAATCATTCTGACCTGCTCAGGGGGACCCTTTCGAACCTGCACGCGTGAAGACATGCGGCACAAGACGAAAGCCGAAGCATTAAATCATCCGAATTGGGAGATGGGTTCGAAAATCACCATCGATTCGGCAACGCTCATGAACAAAGGGTTGGAAGTGATTGAAGCCCATTGGTTGTTTGACATCCCAGCGTCAAACATTGAGGTCATCATTCACCCTCAAAGCATCATTCACTCCATGGTAGAGTATAATGATGGCTCGATCATTGCGCAGATGGGGATCCCAGATATGAAAATTCCTATCGCCTATGCGCTGAGTTATCCGGAGCACATACCGCTCGACCTCCCGCGATGTGATCTATTGAAGGAAGGACCGTTGAGTTTCGAAGCGCCGGATACGGAGCGGTTCCCTTGTTTGGCCTTGGCCTACCGCGCGCTTCAGGCTGGCGGGACAATGCCGGCTGTCCTCAATGCGGCGAATGAAGTCGCGGTGCAGGGATTTTTGGATGACACAATCAGTTTTCTCGATATTGAAGGCGTGATCGAAGGGACCATGGATGCCCATTTGAAGACGAATCTGGATACGCTTGAAGATGCGCTCTCAGCAGATCGTTGGGCGCGTGATCACGCGGGGAATATGGTGAATGATGGCGCCGCCGCTGAGGTGACGATGAGGAGAGCAGGGCATGCTTGAGGGGATTGTTGCCTTCATTCTGGTTCTGGGCGTCCTGATTTTCTTCCATGAGCTTGGACATTTTCTCGTTGCGCGTTGGGCAGGCGTCGGAGTGCTGAAGTTCTCTCTTGGGTTTGGCCCGAAGTTATGGAGTTGGAAAGGCGAAGAAACCGAATATATGGTGTGTGCGGTTCCGCTCGGCGGCTACGTCAAGATGCTGGGTGAGGAAGATGGAGAAGAAGTGGCAGAAGAGGATAAGGCACGATCCTTCGAGAAACAATCACTCTCTCGACGAACCGCTATTGTGGCTGCCGGCCCGATCGCTAACTTTCTGCTTGCCTATGTCATCTTTACAGGTGTGCTGGCCATGGGGCTTCCGCTGTACGTTCCACAATTTGAGTCTCTGATGCCCACGGTGGATTCTGTCGTTGAGGATTCTCCTGCGGAGCGAGGCGGCCTTCAACCGGCTGACAAGATTATTGCGATCGACGGGGCGCGAATCGACACTTGGCATGAAATGACGGAAATTGTTGTCGAAAGCCCTGAACGCGAACTTGCCGTCGATGTTGAACGTGCGGGAGGGGTGGTGAGCTTGCTTGTCACACCTCGGAGTGTTGAGGCGGAGTCGCAGGATGGAGAACCGATCATTATCGGTCAGATTGGAATCACCAAAGATCCTGGGGATGTCGCGATTCAGAGTGCGTCACCTGTCCATGCCATCGTTGACGGAGCAGTTGCAACATGGCGATGGGCTGAACTCATGGTGATCGGAATCGTCAAGATCGTGCAGGGTGAGTTGTCCTCCAAGAATATCGGAGGCCCGATTCTCATCGCCGATATGTCCGCACAGGCGGCGTCACAAGGCATTCTCAACATCACACTATTTATCGCCCTCATTAGTATTAATCTGGGTATCGTCAATCTGCTTCCGGTGCCGGTGCTCGATGGTGGGCATCTGATGTTTTTCGCCATCGAAGGCATCAGAGGGCGACCGGTGGAGGAGCGCGGACGTGAGATCGCACATCAGATCGGCCTGTTCCTTCTGCTTTCTTTGATGACCTTTGCCTTTTATAATGACATCATGCGCTACCTCTAAGAAAGGTTCTCTGTCCCCATGGCATCTGCACACACTCATCCGCACCAGAACGAATCTGCCTATGTCGAGCATCCTCAGGAACACCTCGCGCTTGCACATAAGATTTTGGAGGAACACGGCGTCTTCCGGTACCGCAATCAGGACGACTTTCTGGAGCTGCTCAATGTCATGCAGGGGCACCGGCTCACTATGCAGGTCGTGATTGGACTGCTTGAAGATCATACGCCGAGCGAGGTCCTGGAACGCGTGCGTCCACGCGAAGACGAGGATGCTCCCGCATCGATTTTGCAGACCAGTATTGAGATGTTATATGGCGACAATGCCTCATCCGTTCGTCCGTTCTACCTCTGCCTGGTTCCTTTTGGATCGTCGGTTAATCGTGCGGCTCTGAAACCTTATGTTGATGCCATTGCGACACTCCCCGTGATGAAAGGGGTGGACGCAAGCAAGTGGGAAGATCATCTGGCTACGGCGGAACATGCCGGAGTCGTGACTCCTGTCTCTGAAGGTGCGCCGCTGCTGAGTCTGCAACGGGCGTTTGCATTTCTCCTTGAGCGGCAATGGCAGGTAGATGTGAGTGATGAAGATAAGCAGGCGATCAAGAAAGCGCACATGGAGCATTTCCGTCATTTGATGTCGACGTACCAGCCGTTGATGGAATCCGAGGATGAGAAAGAGCAGCAATTTGGCCTCATGGTCTGTCAGCAGGAGATGGAAAATGTTCATGCGGCGGTGAAAATGGCATTGGAGTTGCAAGAAGATATTCTTCCGTTTGCGAAGTATCTGATGGTGTTTTTCGACGATGTTGGGGAACAGGAAATGGCCCTCCAGGTGGTTGAGGATATGCTCAAAAAACTTGAGCAATATGACGAAGAGGCGCTCAACGGTCATGCCGCGGTCGGATACATGGCGGTGATGCACGCGGTTGCCGATCGCTATGCAAATACACCACAGATGCCGCGTTCGCGGGAGTTGTATCAGCGGATCCTCAAACATTATGACTGCCTTACCGGCATGACACCGCAAGGAAAAATGCGTGGCCGTGCGACGGTCTACGATGACTTAGGCCGGTTGGGCTTGTACGAGCAAGAATGGAAAGAGGCAGAAGAACATTTCAAGAAAGCGTTAGAACTGAAACGTGAGTGTGTTGATCGTGAAGGGGAGCTGAGTACCCTCGTGAATTTGGGGCGTATGGCACACCATGTGAAAGAATGGAAAGATGCGAACGTGTACTACAAGCAGGCGCTAGATATCGCTGTTGAATTCAAGCTGGATGACAGGCAGGGCTGCATTCATCAAGAGTGGGGTGAGGTTGCCTTTGATGAAGAAGATTGGAAGGGTGCTGATGCACACTTTAAGTCAGCTATTGACGCGAACGTGAAGGTGGAAGATCGGCAGGGACAAGCGGCGGCGTGGCATCATTTTGGAAAGGTGGCGCAAGTGCAGAGCGATCTCGTTCAAGCTGTGAGCCGGTATCAGGAAGCGCTGAAATTGTTCACCGAGGAAGAAGACGACCACGCCAAAGCCGCGACAGCTCATCAGCTCGGTGTGGTGGCGATGGAGCAAGAGGAATACAATGAGTCACGCAAGTGGTTTTTGTCCGCGTTGGAAAGTTTCAAAGGGCTTGAGGATGGCGACAGTGTGCAGCTTACACTGTCCAACATCGCCCGCTTGGTAAGCCTCTCCGGAGACCACGACGTACTAGCCGAAGCCGGAACCATGCTCGGGGTTAGTGAACAAGATCTCATCAAGTGGCTACAGTCCCAGTAATTTACGCGTAAATCTCTCCAGCCTCCCCCCCCTCGTTCAAAAAATGGGGGATAATACCCCAATGAAAATTACCGCTCTCGATCTCTATAACTTCACCAAGTGTCTGCACCGGGTGTATCTGGATTCCAATGGCAATCCTGAGGAGAAGGGCGAAGTCAGCCCGTTTGTAAAGCTTCTGTGGGAACTTGGCCTGCAAACCGAAGAGAAATATCTTAAGACGCTTGGCGATATCCAGTATTCTGATCTTCAGGATTTTTCTATCGACGAAGGGGCCGCTGAAACCCTCCGACTCATGTACGAAGGCGTGCCGCTTATCTACCAGGGTGTCTTGAAAGACGCTATCTATGTCGGACGGCCTGATTTGTTGATGAAGCGGTTTGATCGGCCGTCGCGGTTTGGGGATTACTGTTATGAACCTATTGATATCAAGGCAGGGATGGGGTGGGAAGAACGTGGAAACTCGAAACGGTTTAAAGACCACTATGCCTTTCAGATGTTGTTTTATTCGATGTTGCTGGAGCGACTTCAGGGCACGGCTCTTGAGACCGGTCGAATTATCAACGTTGAGGGGGAGATCGAAGAGTTTGTAGTAGCCGATTTTCGGGCCGCATTTGAGGCTGGATTAGAGGAAGTAAAACAGCTTGTCAGCGGATCGCAGACGTCAGAACCGGTTTTGGGGAGTCATTGCAGTCTGTGTGGGTGGCATAATCGTTGTGAGCGTTGGGTGAACAAGCAATCCGATCCTTCCGGGCTCTTCTATGTGGGGAAGGTCAAATTTCAAATGAAGGAGGCGGGGCTGCGGACGATTTCTGATATTGCGGCCATGGACATCAAGGAATATACCCTTCCGCCAAGGAAAATTCGTGGGCTTGGCGAAGCATCGCTCCATAGAATGAAAACCCGTGCGCAGGTGATGCTTGATGGCGCGCCTCTCATCCGCACCGGATATACCCTGCCATCCGGCAAGCGTGAAATCTATTTCGATATCGAGGATGATCCCACTCGAAACCTGACCTATCTCTTTGGAGTATTA